>JANNNO010000202.1:0-24658 GCA_031398585.1 Myxococcales bacterium
GTTCTTGGTCTCGACCTCCAACGCGGCGTAGATCCGCGCAGCCTCTTCGTATTGCCCAGCCCGGAACAGCAGGTTGGCTGCGGACGTCCGGGCCTTGATCTCCTCGGTCATGCCCTCAGCTGGGGGGGCCGCACTCGTCGCGCCCGCATCGGGCGCCGCGTGCCCCGCGGCGGGCGGCAAGCTCACCATGACGGTCGCGAAAGCAGCTGCGAGCCAGGAGGCAGCAGCGATCTCGCCTCGTCGTTGGCCGGACGATCTCCCAAAGCTCCTCACAGCATGACGTCCTCGGGTGAAAAGCCTGGCCGCGGCGGCAACGTCACGTCGATCCCTTCGGCGGACTTGTCGACCTCGACGGTGCGGCTCTCGAACCCCTTCTTCTGCACCTTGATCCGCAAAGGCTCGCTGCCTTCCGGGAAGGTCTTCTCGAGGGGCGTTCGTCCCAGCGTTTTGCCCGTGGTGGCATCGACGATCTGCGCGTTGGCGGGGTTGGATCGCACGCGCAGCACGAAGACGCTGGCCGCAGGCGGCACCGAACCGCCCGCTGCTTCGGCGCCCGTCGTCTCGCCACTGCGCCCGGTGCCCAAAGCGGGCGTGCGCTTCTTCACCGTCGCCGGCACCACCGCCGGCGAAGCCGGAGCTACCGCGCCCACCGGTGCCGTCGTTGCCGGCTCGAGATTCGCGCGATCGCGGAGCCCTGGCAGGCTCGTAACGATGACCACGGCGGCGACCGTGGCGACCACGCCCAACCCGAGCCAGGGCGCCCGGCGGCGCCAGCCGGACGGGGCGACACCAAAGTCGTCGTCGTCACCGTTCGCCGTCGCAGTCTCTTCGACCTCGCCCGTGCTAGCAGACAGTGTCGTCACGCCGAGGGTCGCGCGAACGTCGGGCTTACCCGCCACCAGCGCCTCCGCGGGGGCGGTCAGCTCAATCAGCTTCGATGGGCGGAACACCGGTTCGGAGACGCGCGCGCCGAACGCATTTACCAGGTCCGCCATGGTCGCAAAGCGCTGCGAGGGGATCTTGGCCATCGCTCTTTGCACGACGTTGTCGATGACGGCGCTTCCGGTGACGCCGACCTCACGCAGCGCCGGCACACTGCCCGTGGACAGGTGCATGTTGCGTAGCTCATAGAGCGATTGCGCCTCGTAGGGCGGTCGCCCCGCGCACAGCTCGTAGAGGATCACGCCGAGGGAATAGATGTCCGAACGTTTGTCGAGATCGGCCGCGCCGAGCCACTGCTCGGGAGACATGTACGACGGACTGCCGATGAACTGCCCGATCTGCGTGCGCACCATGTCGGTCGCCATCTCGCCGCCGAGCTTGGCCACGCCAAAATCGAGGACCTTGATCCGTTCCTTGGGCACGCGCCCCTGCCCTTTGACGACGAACAGGTTTTCCGGCTTGAGGTCACGATGAATGATGCCGGCTTCGTGCGCCGCGTGCAGCGCCGAGGCCGTCTCGCAGACGAATTGAACCGCCTCGGCGAGAGGCAACTTTCCCACCCGTGCGAGCCGATCCTTGAGGGACTCGCCCTCGAGCAGCTCCATCAGAATGTAGGGCCGGTTGTCCTCGGTCGTGCCCGCGTCGAAGACGTCGACGATGTTGGGGTGCGAGATGGCGCTCGCCGCCCGCGCCTCATTGAAAAAGCGCGCCACCAGCTCGGCGTCGCGCGCGATCTCCTCGTGCAGCACCTTGATCGCAGCCCGGCGACCGACCAATGGGTGCTCGGCAAGGTAGACGGCTCCGAACGCGCCGGTACCGATGAGGCGAATCGCCCGGTAGTTGCCAAAACGGCCCTGTGGAACGTCTGTCACCCTACCACCGGGCCCCTTTGTAGCACGCGGCCTGATCGGCCCACCATGGCCCCGCTGAAAACCTTGCCAACCGCAACGTGTCAGCGCGCCACCGCGCATTTTTCTACGAGAAATGAAGGCCTTGCAACTCGCCGACAGCGACTCGCCCTCCCGCCCAACGACCATGGACGCGCGCCCCCTCTCACGGACGTCCACCAGCTTCTCTGACCGTCGCTTCCGGGCAGAGGTCGACGCGCCGAAGGCGCGGGGGGTGAGGGGACGCGCACGCCCAGCCCCGCCCCGTTCACTTCTCACTTCGCTGTCCGGACGCGCGCACCGTCCGGACGCGCGCAAGCAGCATCACGACCACTTGTTCGCACAGCTGCGCGCGCGTGTTCGCCAGCGGAGATGCGCGTCTGATCGCTGCCGCCATGGGCCAGCCCGTGGAGCGCAGCTGCCCGCCCGGCAAAGCGAACAAGCGCCCGAAGTGGGACACCACCGCAGATCCTGGCTCCGCAGGCGTCCGACGCCGCTCCCGGGGTAAGCGCTCTCGCGCAGCTCAACTACCTTTCGGAAGCCAGCAGCGGTTTCGCGCTACAGCTCTTCGTTCTGCTTCCGAATATTACGTATTGTGAGCCACGATAATAAGGTCGACAGTACGAGCGAGGGCGGCTCGATCCTCGATTCCACGCGGGAGAGCCTCGACAATCGCCGTCGGGCCTACAGCTTCGTTACATGGATGGGCGCGTCTTACACCGACGCCACGTCTTGGGCCAAGTACGTGGGCTGCAGCGCTGTCGTGGTCGCGTCGATCGCCTTCGCGCTCTGGCTCGCGCGCTAGTGCTGTGCCGGGTCGGCCGCAAGCCGATCAGCGCAGAGTGACCAGGCCCCGTTGCACGGCTGTCATCGCCGCAGCCGTGCGATCGGCGACGCCTAGCTTGGGATAGATCCGTTTGAGGTGCGTCTTCACCGTGCCCGCGCTGACCGACAGTGCGGTGCCGATCTCGGCGTTGCTGAGCCCCCTTGCCACGAGCTCGAGGACCGCGATCTCGCGCGGGGTGAGTGACGGCGAGCTGACGCGATCCGCGAGACGATCGACGATCTCGGCCGGGAGGTGACGACGACCAGCATGGACCGTGCGAATCGCCTGCTCGAGCAGGCCATCGGGCAGCGTGCCCTTCAACAGGTAGCCTTGTGCGCCCGCCTGTACCGCCTGGAAGATGTCTTCGTCGGCGTCATAACTCGTCAGCACCAGGATGCGGACCCCCGGGTCCAGCTTGCGAAGCTGGCCGATCAAGACCGCGCCGCTCACGTCGGGCAGGCGCAGGTCCAGCAGCACGACGTCGGGTCGCTGGGTCTCGTAGGCAGACAACGCCGAAGGTCCATCGCCCGCCTCGGCGACGACTTCCATGTCTTCCTCCTCCCCGATCACGGAGCGCAGGCCGATGCGGACGATCGAATGGTCGTCGACGATGAGAATGCGGATTTTCTGAACTTCGGCTGTCTCGGGCGTCACGCGATCCCCGTTCCTTCGATGATCATTTCCACTCTGGTTCCCTCTCCCGGGCGGCTGACGATCTGCAGCCGGCCCAGGCCCCGGGCGCGTTCCTGCATCCCGGTCAATCCAAAGTGGCCTTGGGCGGAACCCACTGCCGCTTTCGGATCGAAGCCTCGCCCATCATCGCTCACGATGAGGCGCAGCGCCCCCGCCACTTGCTGTAGTTGAACGTCGATGCGGTCGGCGCCCGCGTGTTGAAGGGCGTTGTGGATCGCCTCGCGGGTGATGCGCAGCAGCTCGCGACTCACGTGAGGCGGCACGGGTGAGATCGCGCCCTCGACCGTGAGGTGCACGTTGGCGCGCCCGGAGAGCCCGCTCACCAACGCCTTGAGCCCCGTCTCCAGCGAGTCGTTGCCCCCGGCGCTGTCGCGTAGATCCCAGACGTAGCGCCGGGTCTCTTCCATGTTGGTGCCGACCAGCCGCTCGATCCTCTCGAGCTCCGCCGCCACCTCGTCGGGCTTGCCGCCGGTCGCGCCGCGAACCACACGTTTGCGCAGGCTCTTGAGGTGTAACGCCGCGGCCGCCATGCCCTGTAGAAGCGAATCGTGCAGCTCTCGAGCTACGCGGTTTCTTTCCGCGAACGTGGCGGCGTAACGGCTGTGCACGCCTGCCACATAGACGCGGTGGACACCGAACGCGGCACAGCCGAGAGCTAGAGCGACGAGGCCGTAGAACCAGGCGGTCTGATGAAAGCGGGGTGCCAGCCGGAACTGCAAGACGTCGCCCGTCTCGTTCCAGACCCCGTCGGCGTTGCTCCCTTGCACCTCGAAGCGATACGCGCCGGGCGGGATGTTGGTGTAGCTGGCGACGCGACGGGTGCCCGCCTCGATCCAGGTTGAGTCGAAACCGACCAGTCGATAACGGTGCTTGGCCCGGTGAGGTTCGATCGTGGTCACGGCGCCAAAGCTGAAATCCAGGGCGCCCGATCCGGGGGGAAACGCATTTTCCGCGCCTCGCTGGGCGGGGCGGCCGTCGACCGTGGCCGATTCGATCACGATCGGCGGCACCACAACGTTGCGGCGAACACGCCGCGGATCCACCCGTACGGCGCCGCGGCTGGTGGCGAACCAGATGCTACCGTCGCGGGCTTTCCAGGCGGCTGGCTGGCGCGGCCGCGAAGCATCGATGTCGCGTCGCTGATCAGAGCTGGGCAAGGCGAGCACATCGAGGGTGCGTCGGCGACCGGCCAGCAATTCTTCGAGCGACGCGCGGCTGAGCTGTATCAACCCCTGTGGTGTGCCGGCCCAGAGATCGTCAGCGTCGTCGGTCAGCACCTGGAAGAGATCCTGGGTCAAGCCCTCGGCGACACCGAAGCCCCGCCAAGTACCACCTTGCCGTCGCCACAGACCGTCGAAGGTGCCCAGCCAGAGGACTCCCTTACGATCGCGATGCAGGCTGCGAACTTTGCCGATGATCGGATCGCCCGGCGGCGGAAGCTCGACGCGTCCTTGCCGGATCGAAAGGAGTCGGCCTCGTGACGACAGCCAGAGCACGCCCTCGTCATCGTGGGCCATGCCGCGCAGCTCGGTGACCTCGGCGCCAGGGGCAGAGGGGAAGGTCACCAGGCGCCCTTCCTCGAAGCGCGCGATCTCGTCGCCGCCCACCCAGAGATCGCCCTTTTCATCGATCGCCAAGGCCGAGATCGATCGGCCCAGGGCATGAACGCTCTCCACGCGATCGCCTCGCATCCGCGCTAACCCCGCATCGCAGCCGACCCAGACGCTGCCATCCGCGGCGGCATGAACCGCAAAGACGGTGTCGGAAGGCAGCCCCTCGGCTCGTCCGAAGCTCCGCTCGCGACCGTCTTGCCAGCGCACCAGGCCCGTGCGGGTGGCGAGCCAGAACGCGCCTGCGGAATCCTCGGTCAGAGAATTGATCCATCGTTCCGAGAGCGAAGGCGGCCCCGCCTGCGCCACGGTTCGATCCGTGAACTGTGCCAGGCCGCCGCCGCGCGTTCCGACCCAGAGGCTGCCCTCGCGATCTTCGAGCAGCGCGGTCACGTCGTCTTCGGGCAAGCCGTCGGCGCGAGTGAAAGCGGCGTTGACCCGCCCCGGCTGCCAGCGCCAGAGCCCGCGGCGGCTGCCAATCCAGACATTGCCGTCGCGATCTTCGAGGGCAGCGGACGGCTGCCCTCCCGGAGGTGGCCCGTCCTTGCTCACGAGAGCCGCACGTCCGTCTTCGATGCGCCAGAGGCCCGTTTCATTGGCGCCCCAGACCACGCCGCTGCCCCGCTCGCGGCCTGCAAACAACACCTCCAGGTCGGCGGGCGCAGGACCGGCTGCTGCGATGACGGGCGTGGAGGGCGGCGGAGCCGACGGGGCTGGCACGGTAGCTGGAAGCCCCGTGATTTGCAGGGTGACGACTTCCCGTTTGCCGGCGGCCACGATGCGTCCCTGCTCGTCGATGTGCAGCGCCTCGAGATCCCTCGGCACGGCGTGGCCCCACGGCACCGGCTGCCACCCATGCGGCAGCGCTGCCAGCAGACCCAAGTTCGTTGTTGCGATCAATGATTCTCTGGGACCGCGGTGCCAGTCGACGAAGCGCACCGTAGATCCAAGGTTGCCCCACGGCACCGGGCAGTCGACCATCATCGCCGCTCTCACACAGAGCGGAGCGCCGCGCGCCGGCGCCACCCACAACGTGCCATCAACGGCCGCCAAGAGGGCCGTGACATCGCCGGGCGAACCTTCCGACGGCACAGCCCCTCGTCCCCCTTCGGTCAAGACGGTGAAGCGCGCCCCACCGTAGCGAAACAGCCCCGCGCTGGTGCCGACCCAGAGATAGCCGTCGGGCGTCTGCTCCAACGCTTTGACCGCGCCGGCGATGCCATCTTGCGCCCTGAAGATCTCGACGGTCATCGCCGAGAGACGCTTGTCGGGGTCGAGAGCGTGCGCGGGCGCGGCCGTCGTCACCACACCGAGGCAGATCCCGAGTGTGAGCAGACGCGGCCAGGCGGCATGGCGAGTGAGGGCGAAGGCGGTCAAGAGGATGACCGGATTGTACGCGGGGTGGCCCCACACGAGCGGGCACTTCCCGTCTCGGCGGGCGCGGGAACCCGTTCCGACGGCCTGCGGCGCCCTGTCTCAAGGAGAGACGCAAACCAGCGATAAATAAAAGGATGCCCGCAGCGTTACCTCGCCTGCTCACGCTGCTACTCCTCGCGGCAGGGTGCGTGGGCGGCAACCCCGCCTACCGCCAATTGGTCGATGGTCCCACCGAAGCAGGGGTCGAGACCGCAGGCGGCGGCAAAGGTGGCGCCGCCCAGCCGTCGCCCCAGCCGATCGTCGGCAGCGATGCTTCGACAGCCGACCGCGCTTCATCCTCGAGCGGCGGCAGCTGGGGCTCCGTGGGCGGAGCGGGCGGCAACGTCGACGCGGCGCCGGCGTTGGAGGTGGCATCGGCGCCCATTCCTGGCTTCGTCGGCTACTGGCCTTTCGAAGACACCAGCGGGACGCGGGTGCGCGACCATTCAGGACACGGCCGCGACGGCAACTTTCTCAGCGCCAACGCAGGCCTCGCCTGGGACCAAGGCAAGACCGGGGGCGGGCTGCGCATTCCAGGCGGGCGCAGCGCCGACGCCGCGGTCCAGGTGCTCGCCGACGACGTCATCGACGGTCTCAAGATCTTCACCGTGTCGGCTCACTTCAAGATTCGGGCGCTGTCGGTCGCCGGCACTCATCTGAGCGTGGTGTCGCGCCAACTTCTGGAATCGAACAACGAGCTGTTCAATATCACCTGCAACGCGACCAGTCTCATCGCTTACATCCCGGCCGAAGTCACCGGTGAGGGATCGCAGACGACCTACGAAGCCCGCGATAGGGAAGCTCTCATGAACAAGGCGGGCCAGTGGGTGCACGCCGCCATGACTTACGATGGAATGGAGCTCGCCCTCTTCGTGGACGGCATGGAACGCGCGCGATGGCCGTTCCGCGGGCGATGGAGATCATCACCGGGCACCCCCATCTTGCTCGGCGCCAATCGCAACCAGAGCCACAGCGAGCCCTTCGACGGCGTCATCGACGACATCGCGATCTATGATCACGTCGTCTCCAGCGAAACCATCCAGAAGCTCTCGACGGGCATGAGTCCGCTGCAGATCCGCTAGCAGCCTCAGGCGATGACCGTCTCGCGACGGCTCACCCTAGCCAGCCGAGCTCGACCAGAAGATACGCGATCGCGAGCGCCAGATACGCCAGCGCGCTGCCGGCCAGCGCCAGCGCGGAGGCGCGGCTGGGCCGTGCGTGAGCCGGCAACAGTCGCGGCAAGACGCGGTGGTTGAGCGCCAGTACACCGAACGAGAAGAAGACCGTGCCGACGAATCCCGTGACCGCCGACAGCAGAATCAACGGCCCAGGCTGCGCCAGCGGCATCGTCGCGCACGTGACTGCGGTGAGAGTGAAGAGAAAGACGAAGTACCACCAGCGATCCGACCGGCGCTGTGCGGAGGGAAAGAAGCCGCGCACGATATCGGTGTTCACGCGGCTGACGGCATCGACGGTGCTCAACCAGGTGTCCGCGAGAAAGGCGGCGGCAACCAGCAGGAAGAGCGCTTCGCCCAACGGCCCCCAACGAACCCCGAAGAAGCGACTCTGCACGACGGCGATGTCCCAGCCCTGCGGCAAGATCCCCTGCGGCGTCAACAACGCGTAGGCCAGCAGGCAGGTCATCAGCGTCGTGGCGATGTTACCGACGATGCCGATGCCAGAGTCGACACGCAGAAAGCGCAGCCAGGTTCGCAACGCCAGCACGTCGTCAGGCTGTGTGCCGGGCAGGTACCCCGAAGGTCGGCTGGGCTGCGCGCTGGCCGTACCGACGCCGGTCAGTCTCGCGCCATGCGCCGCCATTCCGGCGCCTTTTTCCCGCAACCAGTACGAATAAAAGAGAGTCCAGAAGCCGCCCAAGCCCGCGAAGGTGAGACCAGTTAGCAACTGCGGCGCATCGGCCTTTTCGAAGGGTCGCGGCAGGGGCCACTGCGGGCTGACGAGGCCCGTGAGAAACGCCGGCAGCTTCTCCAGAACCGTCGGGTGCGCGCACGCGATGGCGAGCCCGACCAGGGTGAAGACCGCGACGACGAACATGAAGCGTTCGATGAAGCGGTAGAGCACAGGGGAAAAGACCAGACCGGCCAGCAGGATCGCGATGGCCACGTACGCCCAGAAGAGCGAGCGCCCCGCGGCCGAAAAGTCCGGCGGGTACTGCGTGAGGGCCGCCAGCGCCGTGCCGCCGGCCGATGCGAAGGCTCCGAACCAGAGAAACGACAGCGCCATCAACATCCAGAGCGGCCAGGCAAAGGCGGGATGCAAACGGATGAAGCCGCGCCAGATGCTTTCACCGGTCAGCAGCGTGTAGCGGCCAATCTCGAAGGTGAGCGGCCATTGCAGCAGGCAGGCCGGGATCAGCAGGAAGAGAAAGCCGAGCCCGTACTTGGCGATGAGATAGGGCCAGAAGACCAGCTCACCCGATCCCTGGGCCAGCGCCATCCAGACCACGCCAGGCCCCAAGGCCCGCAGCCAGCCAGGAAACGCCGGCACCTCGCGCTCTACGAGGGCGGGCAGCGGTACGAACCGGTTGCGGCGGAACACCGCCGCACAATAGCCAGATCAGCGCGCGTCGCGCGGACCGAATCGTTCGAGGTTACGCGCCTTGGCCTTGGCCGCCTCGTCCTGCCGATCGCGGGGCGGCGACAGCGTGACCAGAGAATCGACCAGCGTGCGGGCCACGCCGAAGACCTCCTCGACCGCTCGTTCGAAGGCGGCTTCGTTCATCTTCGAGGGAGCGTTGAAGCCCGAAAGCTTGCGGACGAACTGTAGCGAAGCCGCTCGCACCTCCTCGTCGGTCGCGGGCGGTTCGAAATTGAACAGGGTCTTGATGTTGCGGCACATGAACGACTCCTTGGCGAAGCCGTCCGACTATAACCGCCGCCCGGGCCACGATCCCGCCCTGCCGCGGCGTCGCGCGAAATTGGGAGCCGTTGGGGGTGGCGGCGCGCCACTATCAACGCTTGCGCAGGGTCTTGAGCGCTCCCGCCCACGCCACCAGCTGATCCAACATCGTGTTGACGTTCTTTTCGTGGAAGGCCTGCGGCTTGAAGACCTTGTAGTTCTCGAAGTCGGTAGCCAGCGATAGCGCCACCTGAGCGCGCACGTCGGCGATCTGAAGCTCGCCCATCACGAGGCGTAGCTGCTCGACCGCCCGGGTACCGCCAGCGCTGCCGTAGGCAACGAAGCCCGCGGCCTTGTTGTTCCATTCCTTGTAGAGAAAATCGATCGCGTTCTTGAGTGCGCCCGGAATGCCCCGGTTGTACTCCGGGGTCACGAAGACGAAACCATCGAAGGGATCGATCTTGGCGGCCCAGGCCTTGGTGTGCGGCTGGCTGTACTGGCCCATCGATGGGGGCACCGGTTCGTCGAGCAGCGGTAGCTTGGCCTCCTCGAGATCGACCAGCTCGAACTCGGCGTCGGTGCGTTGCTTGGCGATGTCGTGAACCCAGCGGGCCACGGCCTCGGCCTTACGGCCCGGGCGGGTACTTCCAATGATGATTGCCAGCTTGAGCATGTTCGTCTCCGGTTTCGAGCCGGCAAGGTAACGCCGATTCGGCGCGCGCGCCCAATTCGTTGGTACCCGGTCCTGCCGCTCGACGCTTCAACAGGGGGGTGGCTCGAAAGGCTTGCCGGTTTCGCAGTCGACGTGCGCCAGCCGAAGCCCGGCTGGCGTGATGTCCATCAGACCAAAGACGATCGGCAGGGCGAAACGGCGGGGCCCGACCGATCCGGGGTTGAAGACCACGAGATCGCGGTCGCGCCCGATGAAGGGCACGTGGGAATGGCCGCAGATGACCAGCGAGGCGCCCTCCTGCCGCGCCATCTGCGCCACCTCGCTGCGCAGCTTGGGCCCGTAGACGCCGATGTGGATGACCAGCAGACGGATCGTGCGCACGTCAGGACCCGTGCCGCTGACCAGATCGAGGGCGAGCACGTCGGGTAGGCCGGGCGCCTTGACGTCGATGTTTCCGCGAATCGCGTAGACCGGCGCGACCTCTTCCAGCTGCTCCAGTACCGCGAGATCCCCGATGTCTCCCGCGTGAATGATGGCGCGCGGCTGGCGCGATCGCAGCAGAGGAAGCGTTGCGGGGTGAGGCGACGAATGCGTGTCTGCCACGATAGCAAGCCGCAGCGGACCCGCATCCACGCCGTCGCCCAAAGTCAGCGTCGCCTGTTTCTTCACGAGCCGCGCGGTTGCCATCGCCGAACGCATCTACCTTGCGAGCATGGCGAGAGCAAAGCAAGCGCGCGCAAAAGCGGCGACGAGCAAATCCAGCAGGAAATCCGGCTAAAAGACCAGCGGTCGTGGGGGCGGTCAGGCGGCCCAGAAGCCCGCGACGAAAAGCCGGTCGTTCCGTTGACAGCGGGGGCACAGGATCGAACGCGGCCGGGACGTGGCATAGTGGAGCGATGGTCTTGCCGAAGACACTGCGGCTGCGCGATGGGCGCGGCCTGGTCATCCGGCATGCGCGCCCCGACGACGCCGATGCGAGCGTGCAGTACCTCGAGACCGTGGCCGGTGAGACCAACTTCCTGAGTTTTGGTCCCATGGAATGTGGGATCAACGCCGCGGATCAGAGGCACTATCTCGCGACCCTCGAGGCGCGGCAGCGGGATTTGCTGATCCTCGGCCTCGTCGATGGAGCGCAGGTCGGGGCGGCGAGCATCTCATTTGGACATCGCCCGCGCGTGGCCCACATCGGTGAGCTGGGACTTTCCGTCCTGCGATCTCACTGGGGCCTAGGGGTGGGACGCCAGCTCTGCGAATCCGCCTTCTCGATCGCGAACCAGCGCGGGGCGCGCAAGATCAACCTGCGTGTGAGCGAGAACAACACGCGCGCGATGGCGCTCTACGAGAGGCTCGGCTTCCGCCGCGAGGGCGTGCAGTCGCGAGGACTGGCGATCGGCGGTCTCTTCTCCGCCGACGTGCTGATGGGCATCGAGATCGACTGAGCGCTCATCCTTGGCTCTTGGTTGGCGCCTCACATGAAAACGCGCCGCCGGTACGTGACCGACGGCGCGTCGTCGAATGCGAGGACCCAGCGGTTCAGTCGTTCTTGGCGCCGTTCATGGCCCAGGCGCGAATCTGAGCGACCTGCGCTGCCGTCAGCGGCGGCTTCATGACGGGCGGGGTGCCGAGGTTCGGGCCCGACTGCGGTGGCATGCGTACGACATTGGGCATCGCCGGATTCTGCGGCGTCACATAGCTGAGCAGCGTGTTCACGCGCATCGGGATGGTACCGACGTTGGGCGCGCTGGGAACGAGCAGCATGTGCGATCGCATCTGCATGCCCTCGGCGAAAATGAAGTACTGATCCTTGAGCGTGGTGTGACACGCGCCAGGCGCCGTGCAGCCAGGGACCAGGATCTCGGTGTAGATCTTGGTGAAGGTCGGCGCGGCCGTGGTGCCACCGTCGCCGGATGCGGTCTCGCCACCGCCTGTCTCGCGAGCCGTGTCGCCGCCACCGTCGGTCCCGCCGCCGGTCTCGCCGCCTCCCGTCTCGGCGCCACCATCGCTGCCGCCGGTGCCGGTGCCGCCGGTGCCGCCCGTGCTGCTGCCGCCAGTGCCACCCGTGCTGCTGCCACCAGTGCCACCCGTGCTGCTGCCGCCGGTGCCGCCCGTGCTGCTGCCGCCGGTGCCCCCGCTGCTGCTGCCGCCGGAGCCGCCGGTGCGGCTGCCACCGCTGCCGCCGGTCGCAGCGGGCGTGCCGCCGCCGCCCTTGTTGTCCGAGCCGCATGAGGCGGCGACGAGTGAGAGTCCCGCGGCGAGCGCCAAGGCGGGCCAGAGGGAAGATCGAAGGGGATTGTTCATGTCGACTGCTCCTTGAAGAAAAGGGGGACGAACCCTGGGGGGGCCGGCTTATCGAAGCAATGTGTAACCTCATTCCCCACATGACCAGCGCAATAGCCGATCCGGCGTTAAAAAGTGCCGCGTTTCGCTGCGAACTCGATCACAGCGCCTTCCCAGGGCGCGCGGCGCGTGCCGCGTCGACCTACCGGGCTATCAGGCGGGAAGAATCGGGACGGTCAACGCCTCAAAGGCGGCGGCTCTTCGGGCCCCCCAGCTACTTGGGGGCCGCTTCGGTCGGAGGCGCGCCGGCAGCGCCTGCGGAGCCGGTCGGGCCAGCGCCGGCGGGGGGAACCGCGCCCTCGTCCTTCTTGTCGGTCTTGTGGGCGAGCAGCCACGCCTTGAGGGTGGCCTTCTCGCCGTCATCGAGGCGGGCCGAAGGACGCGGCGGCAGATAGAACCAGGGCGGCATGTCGCCAGCTTCGATCTGGTCCCAGGAGTTCTCCTTGTCGAGGTTCTTGTCGTCCTCGTCGGAGTCGCCCCATTCCGAGAAGTTCATGCGCGAGCGCCCCTTGTTCACGTCACGGGCCATGAGCCACGAGCCGGGAGCAATGCGAGAGTAGAACGGCCAGCGGGTTTCGTTCGAATGGCAGTCGAAGCAGGACTCGCGGAGGATGCGAAGGACCTCGGGAGACGCCGCGATTTCGTGGCGTTCCGGAGGATTGACGCCGATGCCTTTGACCGGGACGAACTGAATGGCGAGTCCCGCCACCCCCGCAACAACCGCCGCCCCCAGGATGAGCTTCTGTGGAATCCGAGGCATGTCTGGCCATGAGACCACAAAAGCGGCCCCGGGGTGAAGCGCCTCGTCGACCCCCATGCAGACGATGAAGACGGGCCGGTCAGCCCCCCTCGGGGACATTCATCGCGCGCAGGCCGCCCAGCAGTGCCGTCGTACCCGCCACCAGAAGCCATCCCGCCGTCACCAACACCCGCGCGGCGACCTTCATGTGCACGCTCGGTTCCATCGGCCTGTCTCCTCTTGCACGGAAGAACTTCATGTCACTCGCGGTGAACATGGGTCGCACCTCCACCCCCGTCAGCTAGCAGCGGCGGGAAATTCGCCATGGGCCCGAAAATCCGGGTCAGCCCGCCTTGAAGAACAGCGCGCCCAGGGGAGGCAACGTGAGGTTGAGCGAGTGCGAGCGACCGTGTTTCCCGATCGGGGAGGCCTCGACCGTGCCGAGGTTGCCATGGCCCGAGCCGCCATAGGTGGCGGCGTCGGTGTTCAAGAGCTCTCGGTACTGCCCGTCGCGATCGACGCCGACCCGGTAGTTGAAGCGCGGCACCGGCGTGCAGTTCAGCACCACGATCACCGCGGAGCTGCGATCGCGGCCGCGCCGAACGAACGAGTAGACGCTCTGATCGGCATCGTTGGCGTCGATCCACTCGAAGCCGGCCGGATCACAATCGAGCTCATGCAGAGCGGGCTCCTCGCGGTAGAGGCGATTGAGCTCGCCCACGAGCCTCGCGATGGAGGCGTGCGGCGGCGAATCCAACAGATCCCAATCGAGACTGCTGTCGTGATTCCACTCCCGTCGCTGCGCGATCTCGCCGCCCATGAAGAGAATCTTCTTGCCCGCTTGCGCCCACATATACGCGTAGAGCAGCCGGAGGTTCGCGAACTTCTGCCACTCGTCACCGGGCATCTTGTTGATCAGCGAGCCTTTGCCGTGCACCACCTCGTCATGCGACAGCGGCAAGGCGAAGTTCTCGCTGCCAGAGTAGATCCCGCGAAACGTCAGCCTGTGGTGCTGAAAACGACGGTGAATCGGGTCCTGCGAGAAGTAGGCGAGCGTGTCGTGCATGAACCCCATGTCCCATTTGAGCCCGAAGCCGAGCCCGCCGAGGTAGGTCGGCCGCGACACCATCGGCCAGGCGGTCGATTCCTCGGCGATGATCTGCACGTCGGGATGCTCTCGGTAGAGCGTCTCGTTGAGCAGGCGGATGAACTTGACCGCGTCGAGGTTCTCCCGGCCGCCGCGTTCATTGGGGATCCATTCGCCCGCCTCGCGGCCGTAGTCGAGGTAGAGCATCGACGCCACCGCATCGACGCGCAGTCCATCGCAGTGGTACTGCTCGATCCAAAAGCGTGCGCAGGAAAGCAGAAAGCTGCGCACTTCGTGCCGACCATAGTTGAAGATCGCGCTCTTCCAGTGCGGGTGAAAGCCCTGGCGCGGATCGGCGTGCTCGAAGAGATGAGTGCCGTCGAAATAGATGAGGCCGTGCTCGTCGGTAGGAAAGTGCGCCGGGGGCCAGTCGAGAATCACGCCGATGTCGTGGCGATGCAGGTAGTCCACCAGGTACATGAAGTCCTGCGGGCTGCCGAAACGTGACGACGGTGCAAAGAAGCCAGTGACCTCGTAACCCCACGAACCATAGAAGGGATGCTCCATCACCGGCAGCATCTCGACGTGGGTGAAGCCATGGCTGCGCACGTGGTCGGCCAGCAGCGGTGCCATCTCGCGATAGGTAAGGAATCGATTGTTCTCTTCGGGAACCCGCCGCCACGATCCCAGATGGACCTCGTAGATCGACATCGGCGCCGACAGCGACTGCCTAGCCGCTCGCTGCTTCATCCAGCTCTCGTCGCCCCAGGTGAAATCGAGCCCCGTCACGATGCTGGCCGTGTCGGGCGGCAGCTCGCGGGTGAAACCGAAGGGATCCGTCTTGTCGACCTGGTAGTTCTCGTGCCGCGACCGGATTCGATATTTGTAGTGAGCGCCCTCGGTCACGCCAGGAAGGAAACCGGAGAAGACTCCGCCCCGATGGCCTGTCAGCGGCGCCTCTTTGGCGCGGCCCCAATCGTTGAAATCACCAATCACCGAGACGCTCTCGGCGTTGGGCGCCCAGACGCCGAAGCGCGTGCCCGCCGTCTTGCCGTCGTCCGCGAGCATGGGATGCGACCCCAGCTGCTCCCAGAGGCGAGCGTGGGTACCTTCGGCGAAGAGATGGAGGTCGACGTCTCCGAAGCGGGTCACGTCTCGCTCCGGCGGGCGAGAATGCGTAACAATCCAATCAGCGGGATCCGGACCCAGTCCGGTCGGCTGCCAAGCTCGTAGTCGACTTCGTAGATCACCTTTTCGAGTTCATAGAACTCGAGCAACAGATCGGTCAACTTGTCTTCGGCGGGAACCAATCGTTTGCCAGCGACGGTCTGAAGGTAGGCGGCCAGGTAGGTTGCGCTCACCCAGCGGGTCCACGCGACCGCCCACGGCTCCAACGTGACTCGATCTTCCGGACGGACGCGCCCCCCACGCAGGACTGCCTCGGTTGCATACTGGAACGAGCGAATCATGCCCATCACGTCCCTCAGGCCCGATCGCTTGTAGCGTCGCTCGTTGGCTGGGCGGGCGGGCTCCCCCTCGAAGTCGATGATCACGAAATCATCGCCGGTGAAGAGGACCTGGCCAAGGTGCAGATCGCCGTGGGTACGGATGCGATCGGCGTCGACCTTCTTGCCGACCACCGCCTTGAGCAGATCGTCGATCGCCGTTTCCGAAGGCTGCAGGGTCGAGACCAGTGCCTGAGTGTCCTGCGGCAGTTGCCCCGCCCGCTTGCGCAGGTTCTCGAACATCCGAGCCAGACGCACGTGCGACCATTGGTAGATCGACTGCTGATGCTGCAGGGAGAACGGCTCACGCGCGAATGCCGGGTTGGTTCCCGCATCGCCCAGTAGGCTGTGCACCTCGCCGGTCCGCTGCCCCAGCTGTCTTGCCAAGGCGAAGTAGCGCCCGCCCAGTTCGAGCATGATGGGTGGCGTGGGCGTCCTGGCCGCTGCGGTCTGGCTGGTCGGCGGGAGGGGTGGCGGGCCCGCGGGATGCTCGGTAAGCACACGTTCGAAGAAGAGCTCGATGGCATCCGTGGTGAGGCGCCAGGCGTCGCCTTCGTTGGGTACGAACTCCTGCGCGAGCGCAACCAGGGCGGCATCGCGGCCCCGTTGCGTATATTCGAGCGCGCCGGTGATTCGTGGCGTGACCCGCTCCTGGCGGCCGGACAGGTAGCGTCCCACCTCGAGCTCGGCGTTGATGCCAGTTTCTATCTGGCGGTAGATCTTGACCATCAGCTTCTCGCCGACGAAGAGCACGGTATTGGTCTGTTCCAGCTCGGGGGTTCGAACCGCAGGACGGGGATCCAGCGCGAGCACCTCGGCCAAGGCGGAACTGCTCTCGCCGACGAGGCGGCCCTGATCGCCTTTGCCGATGCCCCCGCGCATGGTTTCGAGCAGCGACCAGAGAGCATCGCCGGTGGCGAAGGCATCGAAAAGGATGCCGTGCGCGGGCGAGCCCACCGCTGGGAAGCTCCCCGAGGAGCTCGAGGTCACCCCCGGCGAGACCGTGGTCGCCTCAGGCTCGGCGACTTCGATGCGAGCGATGATCGCGCCGGGTGACCGCTGCTGGAGTCGCTCCGCCTCTTCACCATGAGCCACCATCAGCGGAATGGAATAGAGCTCGGGATCGCCCTCGAGATATTCCACCCGCAGCAACGTGATCACGGAATCGCCGTCGTTGGCTCCCAGCGGCAGCCGATCGACGATGCGCGCATCCTTCACCGTGCGGGACTTGCCGCGGAACCAGCGCCGGTTGACCACGTACCTCAGCATCGCGGCAGCGAGCTCGACCCCCCAGTCGGCCCCCAGCGCTTCGTAGATCGAGCTCTGCGCGTGCAGGACCGCAGGACCGTTGGGCCCGGCGCCGATCTCGTGTGGCGCTACCAGCTGCAGCCAGAAGAACGAATGCGGGGCCAGCGTCAGCAGATACGGTGCCTTGGTGATCACCGGGAAACGGATGTTCCCGAACATCTCGACCGGAACGAGGCCTTCGAGCTTGGCCAGATCGAGCTCGACGTATTGCGGAAAGCGAGAGAGGTTCGCCACCACGAGCACACGCGATTCATTTTGGCAGCGCAGGTACGCGAGAATCTTGTTGTTCTCGGGGTGTAGGAATTCGATCGCACCGGTGCCGAGCACCTTGTTCTTCTTGGCGACCGCGATGAGGTGCTTGGTCCACCAGAGCAGCGAGCTCGAGCTTGCCTCCTGCGCCTCGACGTTGAACGTCTCGTAGTGATATTCGGGATCCGTGATCACCGGCAGGTAGAGTTTCTGCGGGTTGGCGCGGGAGAACCCCGCGTTGCGATCCCCGCTCCACTGCATCGGCGTGCGCACGCCGTCGCGGTCGGGCAGGTAGATGTTGTCGCCCATCCCGATCTCGTCGCCGTAGTAGAGCACCGGCGTGCCCGGCAGAGAGAAGAGCAGACCGTTGACCAGCTCGACCTTCTGACGTGACTTGAGCAACGGCGAGAGCCTGCGACGAATCCCGAGATTCAACCGCGCGGTCGGATCTTCGGCGTAGACCTTGTACATGTAATCGCGATCCTGGTCGGTCACCATCTCGAGCGTCAGCTCGTCGTGGTTGCGCAGGAACGTCGCCCACTGGCACGACTCCGGGATGGCGGGCGTCTGGCGGAGGATGTCGACGATGGGAAAGCGGTCCTCCAGCTGCAGCGCCATGAAGATGCGCGGCATGAGCGGGAAGTGGAAGTTCATGTGGCACTCGTCGCCGTTACCGAAGTAAGCCGCGGCGTCTGCCGGCCACTGATTGGCCTCGGCGAGCAGCATGCGGTCGCGATACTTGGCGTCGATGTGAGCGCGCAGCTTCTTGAGGTAGACGTGGGTCTCGGGCAGGTTTTCGCAGTTGGTCCCCTCGCGCTCGTAGAGGTAGGGGACGGCGTCGAGACGAAGGCCGTCGACGCCAAGGTCGAGCCAGAAGTCGAGGACCTTGAACAGAGCCTCGTGCACCTCCGGGTTGTCGAAGTTGAGGTCGGGTTGGTGCGAGTAGAAGCGATGCCAGTAGTAGGACTTCGCCACCGGGTCCCACGACCAGTTCGAAGCTTCGAAGTCCTTGAAGATGATCCGCGTCTCGGAATAGGACTCGGGCGTATCGCTCCAGACGTAGTAGTTGCGATGGCTGCTGTTGGGCGGGCTGCGCCGCGCGCGCTCGAACCACGGGTGATCTTTCGAGGTGTGGTTGATGACCAGCTCGGTGATCACACGAATGCCGCGATCGTGCGCCTCCTTGAGCAACGTCTGGAAGTCTTCCAGGGTGCCAAAGATCGGATTGACGGTCATGTAGTCGGCGATGTCGTAGCCACCGTCGCGCATCGGCGAGGGATAGAACGGCAAGAGCCAGATGGCGGTGATGCCGAGATCACGCAGGTAATCGAGTCGCGAGACGATGCCGGGCAGATCGCCGATGCCGTCGGCGTTCGAATCGCAGAAGGCTCGCACCGGGATCTCGTAGATCACGGCTTCGCGAAACCAGAGCGGGTTGGGCTGAAGGCCGCTCGATCGGCGGCGCGTGGTGGGCATCGATTTCATAGGTAGTACTCGAAGGTGTGTTCGGTGCGGGCGCGGCGCCGTAGGCGGAAGACGTGTGCGGGCATGACGTTGGGATCGAGCTCGACGAAGATTCGGCCGCCGCGCAACAGGTAGCGAGCGTCGCTGATCAGATCGTGCGCCTGGAAGCTCTCGTCAGCAACCATGCCGACGGCAGCGAGGTCGAGATCGATGTATCCAGTCTGGCGGTGGTGGGCATCGAGGTTCACGACGGTGAGAACGAGGTTGCTGCCGTCGACCGTGCTCTTGCTGTAAGCGATGAGCAGCTCGTTGTCGACAGGATGAAAGACCAGACTTTCGTTGCTCTGGAGCGCCGGGTTCTCACGGCGGATCCGGTTGAGTCGCTTGATGATCGGGCGAAGGCTGTTGGCCCGGTCGAGGTCCCAGCTCCGGATCTGGAACTTTTCGTTGTCGATGTATTCCTCGGAGCCCGGGCGGGGGGTCTGCTCCATCAGCTCGAACGGCGGTCCGTAGATGCCATAGCTGGACGACAGCGTGCCCGCGAGAATCAGGCGCGCGGCGAAGGTGGCTCGCGTCCCGATCTGGAGATGTTCGGGCAAGATGTCGGGGGTGTTGGGCCAGAGATTGGGACGGAAGTGGTCGGAGATCGGCGGACGGGTGATCTCGGTCAAGTAGGCCTCGAGCTCGCGCTTGCTGGTGCGCCAGGTGAAGTAGGTATACGACTGGGAAAACCCCGCCTTGGCGAGGCCGTACATGAGCTTCGGCCTGGTGAAGGCTTCCGACAAGAAAATCACATCGGGGTGGCGATCTTTGACCTGCCGGAGGCACCAGCGCCAAAAGGGCAACGGTTTGGTGTGCGGGTTGTCGACGCGAAAGACGCGCACGCCCTGCTCTATCCAGAAGAAAAAGACGCTGGCCAGCTCTTGCCAGAGCGACTGCCAGCCCTCGCCCGCGAAGTCGAAGGGATAGACGTCCTGGTACTTCTTGGGCGGGTTCTCGGCGTACTGGATGCTTCCATCGGGCCGCCGCACGAACCACTCGGGATGCTCACGCACGTACGGGTGGTCGGGAGAGGCCTGAAAGGCGATGTCGATGGCGACCGCAATGCCGAGCTCCTGGGCGCGGGCCACGAAACGACGAAAGTCTTCCAGCGTGCCGAGGGCGGGATTGACCGCCTTGTGTCCGCCTTGGGCAGCGCCGATCGCCCAGGGGCTGCCGGGGTCTTCGGGACCCGCCTGCAGTGTGTTGTTGGGTCCTTTGCGGTGACTGGCGCCGATGGGATGGATGGGGGGTAGATAGACGACGTCGAAGCCCATGTCGGCGACATAGGGCAAACGGGTCTCGGCGTCTGCAAAGGTGCCGTGACGCCCGTCGCGGCCGGTCGACCGAGGGAAGAACTCGTACCAGCTCGAGAATTGCGCCAGCGGCGGATCGACCTCGATCTCGAAGATCGCTGAGCGCGACTCGGCGGTACGGTCGGGCCATCGTTGCATGAGCAGAGCCAGCGCAGGGTCGCGTGCGATCCGGGCTCGGTCGGCCAGGGGCGCTTCGACCGAGAGGAGCCGTGTGTAGTTGCCAAGCGCCTCGCCGTCGGTGCCGCTCGCACGGCGAGCAGCGGCGGTTACCAGCGCGATCCCTTGGAGCAACTCGACAGTGACTTCCTGGCCCGCGTCGAGCTTGCGATCGAAGCCCCACGCCCAAGTGGCGAACTCGTCGACCCAGGCCGCGACCGTGAACTGGAGCACGCCAACGGTCGTGAGCGCGATTTCGGCGCCGAAACGATCCTGCCCCAGTGACACCAGGGCCACCTCCCCGAAGGCGCCTGTCGTGCCTTGGCGATAACTCACGAGACCTGCGACCTTGTCGTGACCGTCCAGTAACAGATCGACTTGCACGGCCAGACGATCGCCGCGGACGCGCTTGACGCGACTCTGGCCTCCATCAATGGAAGGGCTTATGTTCGCGACGACCACGCGGGCGCGGGCACTGGGGTCGGGCGGCGGCAGGGCTGACGTGGACGGCATGAGCGGGTTCGATATAAGTCCGTGAGCGAGTCAATTCCAGAGTTCGGCGAAAGCAGTCGGTCGACGGCGAGCCAGCGCGGACATGTGCGCGCTGCTCTGGCGGCCCTCGGGATCGAGCGACTCGTGCTCACGGTTCACGACGCAAGCTTCCCGGCGGGCCCCGGTGAGGACGTCGGACGCGGCACGCCCTACTCACGAGCCGCGAGCGCCTTTTTCGAGACGTTGTCAGCGCAAGGCTTCGACGGCGTTCAACTCGGCCCCCAGGGGCAGGTGACACACTTCAATCCCTCGCCCTACGACGGCAGCTGGCTCGGTCGAAGCCACCTTTGCACGGCGC
This sequence comes from Myxococcales bacterium, assembly GCA_031398585.1. Classification (GTDB taxonomy): domain Bacteria; phylum Myxococcota_A; class Polyangia; order Fen-1088; family Fen-1088; genus JANNNO01. The sequence continues at coordinate 20,957 of JANNNO010000202.1, forward strand.
TCGGCCCTTTGGTGGACGAGCCAGGCCTGGCGGGGCTGCTGACAGGCGAGGAGCTAGCACGGGCCGTGGCGCAAGCGCCGGCGGGCTCCGACCGGTGGGTCGATCACCGACACGCCTGGGTCGCCATCGAGGGAGCGCTGCGAATCGCACATCGGCGCTTCCTGGCGGCGCCGCAGCGCTTTGCCGCTCTCGAGACCGCGCAGGAGAGCTTCCTTCGTGAGAACGACGACTGGCTCGCGGCCGACGCGCTCTTCGATGCCCTCGCGGCGGAAGCGGGCACTGACGATCCGGCCGCCTTCGCCCCGTTCGATCAACGACTCTGCTGGCCCTCACCGCCCCAGCGCGAGCGCGCGCGGCAACGGCGGGCGGAGCTGCAGGAGCGGCATCGCGAACGGGCATCGTTCGCCAGTTTCGTGCAGCTGCTGCTCGCGGTTCAGCACGCACAGCTGCGCTGTCGCCTCCGTCGCCTGCCCTTGCGGCTCTACGCCGACCTTCAGGTCGGGACGTCGTTGCGGGATCGCTTTCGTCACGGCGATCTCTTCTTGCCCGGCTACGCCATGGGCGCGCCGCCCTCGCGCACGAACACCGAGGGACAGGCGTGGGGCTACGCCGTGCTCGATCCTGCCGGCCTCGAAGCACAACCAGACGGCGTTGCCCCCGCGCTGGCGCTCTTCGACCGACGACTCCGTGCCCTGCTCGACGACTTCGATGGCATCCGGATCGATCATCCCCATGGCATCGTCTGCCCCTGGGTCTATCGGGCGAATGCCGACGACGCGCTTTGCGCCGTGCGGGCAGGCGCGCGCCTCTACGAGTCGCCCCATCTTCCCGACCTTGCCGATTCTGCTGATCACGCGGAGCTGGCACGGCACGCCATCGTCGCTGCGACGGATCTCACCTCGGCGCGCTCCACGACGCCACGCTGGGCGGAGGAATGGGTGGTGCGGCTTTCCGAAGCGCAGGTCGATCGTTATGCGCGCCTCTTCGAACGCATCATGAACCAGGCCGCCGCGCGAGGGATCGACCGGAGCGACATCTGCGCCGAGGTTCTCTCGACCTGCCCCTACCCGCTCGAACGTGTCCTCGGCCGGTATGGCCTCGGCAAGGTGCGCGTGCTGCAAAAGGCGGATCCCGACGACGAACAGGACGTCTACCGCACCGCCAACTCATCACCCGAGGACTGGGTCACGCTGGGGACTCACGACACCCCGCCCATCGCCTTGACGATCGACGAATGGAGCGAACGAAAACGAGCCTCCTGGGCCAGGTACCTCGCACAGCGCCTGGCGCCCGATGAGAGCCAGCGGAGCGCCTGGGGCGACCGGATCGCGAGAGATCCGATCTCGCTGCGAGACGCGCTGGCCGCGGATCTCTTCGTGGGTCCCGCACGCCACGTCAGCCTCTTCTTCCCCGATCTGCTCGGCCTGCGTGAGATCTACAACGTTCCCGGGACAGTCGGCGATCACAACTGGTCGCTGCGCGTGCCGCCCGATATTGCCGAGCACAGTCGTGCGGTGGGAATCGATGTTGCGGCCGCGGTCGCCATGGCGCTGCAGGCGCGGGCCCGCGGCGCCGATGGCGATCTGTCGGCGCTCGCACGGCGACTGGCGCCACCCGGGTAGTCGTTCCGACGCCGACTACGAGCGCCAGACAAACACGACACGGCCGGACGGCCAGCGCTGACCCCGAAACGTTGCGGGCGACGCAACGAAGGGAGCGACCGGTGGCGACAAGGGCGCGCCCGGAGCGATGTACTCGACATAGACGGGGGCATCGGTGCCGCGCCAGGCACCCGAATCACCACGCATCCGAGCGCTGAAACGCTCTGCGCTGCCCATCATCCAGAGCACGCCCGCGACCAGCACGAGCTGGAACGAACCGATGGCGATGCCGGTGATGCCGAGCGCGACGCAGATCACACGACCGACTTTGACGGCGATCTCGGTGGCGGAGACGCGGCCCCGCCGTCGGGCGAGGAACGCTCTGAGCACACGCCCACCATCGGAGGGGAACGCCGGCAAGAGGTTGAAGACCGCCAGCATGGTGTTGACCCAACCGAAGATGGCAAAGGCGTGAACGCCGGTCGCCGCCGCCATCACGTGCCCGATCGCGGCCAGGGCAAACGAGACCGCCGGTCCCGCCACCGCAATCGCTATCTCGTCTTCCGGCCGCCGCGGCTCGCCCGCCATCTGTGCGGCGCCGCCGAAGAAGTGCAGCTCGATGCCAACGATCGGCACACCGAGGTGCCGCGCCATGAAAGCGTGTCCCAGCTCGTGCAGCAGGACCGACCCCGCCGCCATCAGCGCCACCGCGAGCCCCGACGCCCCCCCCATCGCCACGAAGACGACGCCGAGGAAGATCAGAAAGGAAAGGTTCACCCGAATCGGGAACCCAGCGACCGACCCAACGCGAAAACCACGCAGAAGACCCATGACCTAAAGAGAACCACTAACCCCCCCTCGTCAATTCCCGACGGGCGCCAGTGGTCCACGATCGCATCACGACGAGGGCGACGCGTGGGCGCCGCCGACGTCGTGACGTCGAACGTTACGGCTTACCGGTCGAGAGCCAGGTGATCTCGGAGTCGGCGAGCGGACGGGCGTAGAAACGCACGTCGTCCACGTCGCCGTTGAAGTCGTAACCCGAGGTGCTACCTCCCCCGTGACGCGCGACCCAGAAATCGGTCCACTTGCGGTCGGGCGGGTTGAGTGCTTCCCAGCGGATGTCGTTGCCGATGGCGCAGCTCTTGAGCAACACGCCGTCGAGGAAGACCTTCATGCCTTCCTTGGTCGTGACGCCGGCGACGTGGTGCCAGTTGCCGTCGAGCTGGGTGGTGCTGGCACCGAGGCACTGCACGAATTTGCCGCCCGAGCCGCTGTCCACGCGCTTGGCGAACTCGATCTCGCTGGCCTTCACCCGAAGCGCGAGCTGATCACCCGCGCTCACCACCTCGGAGCCGTTGTTACCCCCCAGGACCATGTCCTTGACCTTGAACCAGGCGCTGAGCGTGACGTTGTTGCGAAGCTGACGCATGAGCGGCGGGATGGGCACGCTCGCGCCGTGGCGTTGAGCCAGCAAGAAGGTGCGCCCGGCAGGATCGGGGAACTTCACCAGCGGCGGGACGTCGGCCGACAGCGCCGGAAGAGTGCCGCTGTTGGTGACGTAGGTACCATCGAAACCGTTGCCCGAGGAATCGGTGACGACGCGGCTGCCCGCCTGATCGTCCAGCGTCCAGTAGAGCAAGAGGTCGGATTTGGCGTAGCAGATCCCGGTGCTGCACGTGCCCTGGCCGCACTCGCTGCTGGCGGAGCATGCGGTCGGCGGAATCACGATGGGAGCCGTGTCCATCATCATCACGTCGGGCGTGACGTTGCCGGCATCAGCGCCACCCGAGCCGCCTGCGCTAGCGCCGCCCGTGCCAGCGCCGCCCGTGCCAGCGCCGCCCGTGCCTCCGCCTCCGGCGCCACCCGAAGCTTCGGCGCCACCCGTGCCGCCCGCGCCTCCCATGCCGTTGCCGCCCGCGCCACCGGTGCCCGGCTCGACGTCGGGCTCATCGATGTCGACCGGCCTCATCACCTCGACCACGGGCGCGGTGTCGACCGTCGGTGCGGCCTCGGGAGCAGCGGCATCGACGGCAGGCTTGGTGTCAGTGCCGCCGCCCGCCGCGTCCTTCTTGGGGATCACGACGCCCGGCTTGTCTTC
>JANNNO010000211.1:0-4714 GCA_031398585.1 Myxococcales bacterium
AGTACGTCGACGGCAGCCGGGGCGAGCCCACCTTGCGCGACATCGTCAGCGAGCTGGAGAAGCCGGGCCGCGACCCGCGCCAGAGCTTCGAGGAGACCCGCTTTCGGGAGGACGTGACGTCCCTCGAGCACCTGGAAGAGGACATGGTCCTCGACGGCATCGTCACCAACGTCACCGCCTTCGGTGCCTTCGTCGACGTGGGCGTGCACCAGGACGGCCTCGTGCACGTCAGCGAGCTCGCCCACAAGTTCGTCAAAGATCCGGGTGAGGTCGTGAAGGTGGGGGATCGGGTCAAGGTCCGCGTGCTCAAGGTGGAGAAGGACCGCAAGCGCATCGCCCTGTCGATCAAACAGGCGACAGCGCCTTCCTTGTCGCCCCAAGGCGCCGGAGTCGCCGGCCCGGCGCGCGGACCTGCGGCAGGTCGGGCGCCGACTTCGGCACCGGGTGTGGGCGGTCGCGGCGCACGGCCCCCGGGTGCGCCCGCCAGCGGGGGAGGCGGCGGGGGCGCACAGCCGCCTCGCAGCAGTCCCTTCAATTCCATCCGCTGGAAGGGCTGAGCTGGCAACAGGGCGGCGCTTTTTCCGCCGATAGACGTTGAAAAGCTCATCCCTTGGGGTGAGGATCGGAGAGTTCAGGCGTTCGTTCCTAGACTCTCCTTGTCGCCAAACGCATAGCATCGGCCGTGCGACGGAGGCTGCGATGTCGGATCGATCTCAAACTGCCGGTGTTCAGTTCGCCGATTCTTCCGGTCGTGCAAAAGTCACCGTCGCGTGTTTCGAAAGCGGCGTCTGTCTCCGGGTCGAAGGCCCGGGGACGATGCAAGAGAGTCCGGTCATGCACGCCTTCGCCGAGAAGGTCCTCACGGGCTCGGAGCGGACGGTCGTGATCGATCTCGGCGCCTGTAGCTACATCGACAGCACCTTCCTGGGCGGCCTGGTCAGCCTCTTCAAGCGACACGGGGGAGCCCGGCCGGGGCGTTTCGCGATCTACGCGCCTCAGCCGACGCGCACGACTCTCTTCGGAACCAGCCGCCTCGATCGCGTGCTGCCTTTCGTCGAAGCGCTACCACTGGTCGGGATCGATTCGATGCCGCTCGAAGCGTCGGGCAGCACGTCGCGCGAAGAGCTCGGGCATTACATCGTCGAATGCCATCGCCGCCTCGCCGAGATCGGCGGCGCCGATGCCGACAGCTTCGGCCGAGTCGCCGACGCGATCGCCGAAGAGCTGACAGTTCGCCGGGTCACGCCGGTTCCCAAGAGCTGAGTCGAATCGTCGAGACCCTTCTCCGCGATTGATCGTCAGGGGTGCGGGCTCGCAGCTCTTGAAGAGCGGCCCTGTACGCGTTTTCCGAACGCGTGCGTACGGTTGATCGGTACAACCGACGCTGCCGCTGTGCCCGGGTTTTGCAGCGGTTTTACGTCGCCGTCGCGTTACCGGCCGGTTTCCACCTCCCCGGGGTGGTGCGTAACTGAACAAGGTTCAATAGAACTGCGCCGGCCTCGGACGAACAGTCTTGATCTTTGTTCGAGCTCCCGCATAGGTTGCCGCCTACGTGCCCGCGCGGCTTCGCTGCTTCGTCGCTCGTCGCGAACGTGTGACCGCGCGCCACGGCTCGACACAGGAGATTCGATGAAGCACGCGCCGATTCACGCTCCGACCCCGCGGCCAGGCCGTATTCACCTCGCCAGCGGTGCTGGCCCGATGGCTGGTCCGATGGCTGGCCCGACGGCTGGCCCAATGACCAGCCCGATCGCTGGCAGGTTCCTGGGCGGATTCCTCGGCTTGACGGCGCTCGCGCTGCTCGCCAGTTGCGATCCCTACGGTGACTTCAACGAAAACCCCAATGACAGCCTCGGTGGCGTCGACGTGGTCAAGTTCCCGCCCGCCAACCTCGGCACCGGCGGCGACCGCAAACGCCCCGGCGTCGGCCGCTTCGTCGAGCTGCGCGCCTACGCCGGCGGCGCCGAGATCGGTTACTTCTCGTTCCCCATGCCGGCGGTCGCCGCTGGCGGCGATCCGCTGCGGGTGCGCGAGAACGACGCGCCCACGACTGCGGTGCCGACACCATCAGCGTTCGTCTTCGACCCCACCGAGACATCGCCGTTCCCGGCCGATGACGACTACGCATGCAATCCACCGCGTGGCTACGTTTTCGATCGACGCACTGATGAGATGGACCTGAGCCAGCAGGGCATCGTGTTTTCCGCCCTGCCGGAGTCCCCTTACGCGGAAGGCATGGCGGCCACGTCGAGCTACGTGCCGATCGTCACTCAGGTCGCGCTGCCGACGGCCGACACCGCCTGCCAGGCGTTCAAGAGCGAGGCTCTGGTCGCACAGGGGTCCAGCGTTCGCCCAGGCGGAAGCGGCATTTTGCCCGGTTCAGGCAAACTCCTGGCGGCCCTCATCATCGATCCGGCTGCGCTGGTATTCCCGCGTGAGTTCGCCACCGGCAACTACCCAGCCAACTACGAAGATCCAGCGCTCGCAGGCAAACCCCACCTCGGCTTCGGTCTGCAGCGCTACGGCTGGTTCAAACGCTACATCGTTGGCTACCTGGAAGGTGGCTACTTTCCCGTGACCAACGAGATGGTCATGGAAGGCATGCCCGCCACGATGAAGATGGTCACGCGGCTGCGCCCGCAGCGCCTTTTCGTTCCCCGTCGGATCACGATGGGCATGATGTCGGCGGCAGGACGAGCGGGGCAGGGGTACGACCTGCTGGAAGCCAAACGCGGCACCGGCGGCTACTCACCGCTCTGCCAGATCTGGGAGTACGGCGATCCGATGATGCCGATCGCAAGCACGGCCGTGCCTCGCAACGTCAGCGACGTGCTGGCGAACCCGGCGCTCAACGCCGCCGCCGTCGCCCCCGCCAGCTACGTCTACTGCCTGCAGGTGAGGTAACTCATGAAGTCGTCGTACCTCGCCCTTCGCTCCCGCGCCTCTGCCTTCGCCGCAGTAATCACCGCCGTGGTGGTGCTCGGCGTTCATAACGTGCCCAGCGCCCACGCCGCCGGCGAGCAGGTCGGGCGTATCCGCGGTGTCGTGACCGACACCAACGGCGTCGCCCTGCCTGGGGTCACCATCTCCGCGACCAGCGCCGCCATGATCGGCGATCCGCGCGTGACCTTCAGTGACGAAGGCGGTCGCTACGAGATCGTCAACCTGCCGCCTGGCATCTACACGATCGAGTTCGCCTACCCGGGCACCGATCCCAATCAACGCCAGGCCAGCGTGCGCATGGGCGAGGCGGTCGCGCTCAACGTGACCTACGTGCTGACCGCCAGCGCGGCCGGCAGCGTCGAGCTGGTCGAGGCGCGCTCTCTCACGCGGCCCGACTCGACCCACACCGGATCGATTCGCGGCATGGGGTCCTTGAACCGTCTGCCGACGGTCCGCAGCTATCAGAACGTCGCGCAGCAGGTGCCCGGCGTCTCCGGCTCTGCCAACCCCAACATCAAGGGCGGCAGCTCGGGGCAGAACAAATACCTCATCGACGGCATGGACGTGACCGATCCCGTGACGGGGACCTTCGCGATGAACCTGTCGTTCGACGCCATGGAGGCGCTCGAGGTGCTGACCGGCGGAACCGATGCGGAGTACAACGCCCTCGGCGGCGTGATCAACATCGTCCCGCGCGGCGGCGGTGACGAGTTCACCGCATCGGTGTCGACGATCGTCAATCACTACAAGCTGTCGCTCCCAGCCAACTACGGCGCCAACATCTACGAGGGCGAGCAGCCCTTCAACGAGAGCAAGCTCGGGCCCGATGCCTCGTACGAATTCGCGGCCAACGTCGGCGGTCCCATCATCAAGCGCAAGCTCTGGTTCGGCGTCTCGTACCAGTTCAACTGGACGGATCGCTCGCTGGTCAAGGGATCACCGCTCGGCTTGCCTCCTTACGACATCCAGCACCCTTCGCGCCGATACATCGGCCACATGCCGCGCTTCCGGCTCGACTACGCACCCACCGCCAAGCTGCGCTTGCGGCTGTCAGGCAATGCGGATCCCGCCAGCATCGACAACATCACCGAGACCAATCGTCTGCTTGGTGTGGCCGAGACGCTGCAAAAGCAGGGCGGACATTTCGTTCAGCTGCGCGGCGACTACCTCATCAACGACAACTTCACCGCCACTGTTCTCACGGGTTACGCGTACAGCGGTCTCGAGATCGGACCGCAAGGCTGGCTGGGCGACGTCGGCTACGCCGGCTGTGAGAAGTTCTCGATGGATTCGATGGGCTACGTGAACTGCCGCTATTCGCGGGATCGACCACGTCACGTCAACACCATCGATTCCACGCAGTGGTACCAGGGGACGAACTACCGCACCGACGATCGCCATCGCATCCAGCTGGATCCGTCGCTCTCCTGGCGGGGAACCTGGTTTGGCCGCCACAACGCGAAGGTCGGTTTGCAGCTCCAGTATCTCTGGCGGACGCGCGAGCAAAAGACGCCGGGAGGAAGCGTGTACGAAGACGCTTCGCCTACCCGACAGATGCTGGAAGAGGGGCTCTGCGATCCCAGCACGCCTCAGAAAGTGAACTGCAGCCGACGCGTGGATATCGATTCCTACTCGATTGAATCGAGGGGCTGGGCTGGAGGCATCTTCCTGCAGGACCACTGGTGGACGCCGCTGCAATGGCTGACGGTCAATCCAGGCGTTCGCTTCGACGTGGGCGTGACCATGAACCGGAACGCCGAGGGGCGCTTCG
>JANNNO010000219.1:0-12802 GCA_031398585.1 Myxococcales bacterium
TGCGGGGGTACCGACGGGAAAGCAGCTCACCGACGTAGCCCTCAACGGCTTGACCGAACTGACCAAACAGTTCGTTTCCTGCTTTTGGGTCGCGCAGTCCGTTGACCATGATGAAGAGTGGCCCCACCGACGCGTGCTCGACGAAGGAGACGGGATCGAGGACAACGGCCCGTCCATCACCGGTTTGCAGCACGGGACGCTTAAGGAACAGACCCACGTGTGCACCGGGTTTATCGGCAGCACGTACCAGGGTGGAAATCTCCTCGACGGTGAACGCCTCCAGTTGCATGAACCGGTCGAACACGGGTGCCATGTGGGGCGCGCTATCCCAGAACGTGCGGTTGAAGAGCCCGGAGTAGCGATTGTCCAGCCGGGCCTTCTCGGGGCGGATGTCCACGCGCTCGGCAAACAGGGCCGCCATGCAGTGGAAGTACCCTTCAAGGCTCATGCCTGTGAGGTGTTGGAACAGCTGACCGACGTCTGGTCGAAACTGGGGTACCCACTTCGACCACAACACCCAGCCCCGCCCGAGCGCGAGCCTCGGCAGGGCGCTACGACCGTTCTCCATGAACGAGGTCCGCAGGTTTCGCATGGCCCGCCGCCGGGCCTCGCTGGCTTCACCACCGCCAACCCGCAACTCCGGATACACCCGTTCGGCCCAGACCGAAGCTGCGACCGCCGCCGCCTGCGCGAAGAGGCGCCGGTTGCGCGGCTGCTCGAACGTCTCGCCGTCGCCGGGAAGATCCTCGCTGTGAGCGCAGATCCAGCTCGCGAGCTCGAGCAGCTGAGCGCGGAAAAACGGCCTCACGGCGCGCGGGTTCTCTTGCGCCTTTGTCCAGCGGTTCAGCCGCCTTCGGTCATCGAGGTCGGGATAGAATTTGTCGACGGCGTAGATCTGCGCGTCGGGCTCTGGAACGTTCGGGTTTGAGACGATGAGGTTCAAGCGGCCGCACCACAAAAGGGCGTCAGTTCGGCTCAGCTGTCGGACCAGATGCCTCAGACACCCGGCCGTGTCGTCGAGTCCCGAAAACAGCTCCGACGCCGGTGGAAAAATTCCGAGATCCGACATGACGTTCCCCTGGGGTCAGCCGGCGCAGGTGCGTGCGAACAACCGAAAATATTGGCCCTTCATCGCCCCCTCCCTTTCGTTCTCTCTGGCTAGGACTTTTCAGACGCCTCGTCGGCGTCCAGCGTCGCGACCAGCCGTCGGAGCAGACTGAACTTCGCCGGCGCAAGGATGTCGAGCTTGCCGAGGCTAGCGAGACCGAGGTCCTGCTTCGCACGCCGCACGCGGGAGAGCATGGGTGGCACGATCGTGTTCGCGTGCGCGACGAACTCTTCCATGTCGCGCTCGTCGATGGGCAGCTTGTATCCCTTCGCGCTCCTTCCGATGACCACGCCGGCGTCGCGCATCGCTGAGATGACCAGACGGAGCTTCCGGGTCGACAGCTGAAGGCCAATCTGGGAGCGCAACTGATCCCTGATTCGACCCGTCGGCACGTACTTCTTCGCGTCGGCAAACTGGACTTGAAAGAGAAGGATCTGCAGCACCTCGATCTGGGCGCGCACCTCATCGGATGGCTCGCCTATCTGAATGTGCTCGCGCAGGAAGAGGTGCGCCTGCCGCAAGCAGTGCCGTCTTATGGTGCGGTCCTTCTCGTTGTCCGCTGGGTCGGGCGCCGACTCGACGTCGGGCAGACCCCGCGGCGGCCACACCTCCACGCCGAGAGAGCGCTTCTGCAGCAGCGCGATGAACTCATCGGCGACCGGCGACTTCTTCCCCGGGTCGAGCGCGCGAGCGAGACTGCCCGAGACCATGTCGGCCGCCTGCAGCATGACCTCATCGCTGCTCTTAGCGAAGGAGACGTCACGCCGAGTGAACAGCGTCAGTGGTAGGTGCTTGTTGACGTACCCGACGAAGCCACGCATGAACTCCTCACGGCCGTACTCGTCGGCGATGAGCTTGGTATTGTCGATGTTCTTGAAGACCCTCTCGTAGAGGCGCCGGTTCAGGTATTTGAAGAACGATTTCCGGTGAGCAAGCCCGCCCTCCCGGTCGAGCTCGCGCTTGTCGATCGCGAGGCTGTAGGTGCTAACGTCGAGAGCCATCAGCGCCTCGAGGATGCGCTTGCGACGGTCGTCGTCTTGGCCGACCGACGAGGACTTCATCTCGCCGACGCCGAAGTACTTCCGTCGAATAGCCTCCAAGCGTACGCGCTGGTCAGCCACGACCTCGTCCCGCACGAGGACTACGGTGATGATGAAGAAGCTGGTGACCCCGGTCTTCTCGACGGCGAGGCTGGCATCGCCGTACTCGTCGGTGAATGCGTGGACGCCGGTCACGCTTACGCTCTCCCTCGCCCGCCTCGACCGCGCCCTGGCATGGCATCGAGCGTATCATGCGGTTCCCCGGTAACACACCGTAAGCAGGTGATTACGCTGGCGTTTCTGGAGACCTCGGCGGTAACCGCGGGTGCAGGCTCCGGTAACGCCGTTCATTCCCTGGCGGCGTCTCGGGCGGCCCGCTCGAAGAGGTTGTCGTGATAGGCGTGGCCCCCGTTGGCCGGCCGCCCACGCCGACGCGAGTGGGTAGGCCAGCAACATGAGCGGCCACCAGCGCAGCCGAGCTGAACCTCGAGACATCGAGGAGAATATGCCCCTCGATATCACCCGAAATCCGGCCATGGATGATCACGTCAAAACCGGCCAAAGGAAGGGGCGGGGACAGCCTCATCTAAGCTGAGGCGGCCTCGGTTTTGGCGGCGCCGAGCCGGTGAGCACCTCTATGGCCGGTTTTGGTGGCTCGTGGCCCCACCTCCCGGGGGCACGGACCGAAATCCCCGCTGATTTCAGGTAGGTGCTCGCCGTCTCTCGGCGGACCCCAGTCGCTTCTTCGATGTGACGGAGGCTCCAGCCAAGGCGGCCAAGGGCCAGTACTTGCCGTTGTTTGTCGGCCGGTTCTGAGGTGATCATGCCTTGGCCGGTTTTGGGTGATCACCGAGGCGTCACGCACGCCTTTGCGTACACAACGCAGTTCCGGCCAAACGTCTCTTTCGCCAGATGCTTCTGCACGTTGGCCTCGGCCTGCAGATCGGCGCTGGCGGCGGATCCGGCCGGCGCCCAGGCGATGCCGACAGAAACGGTGAGCCGTTCTTCGGCCTCTCCGACGGCGAAGGGCGTGGACGCGATCTTTTCCCTCAGCGCCTCCGCGAACGTCGTCGCCATCAGCACGCTGCTGTTTTTCAGAAGCACGATCATCTCGTCGCCTCCCTCAGCGTAGGCGAAGCCGTGTTCGGAAACGATCGCGACCATCAGCCGCTGCAGCTCGCGCAAGAGCGTCCTGTCGATCACGGTCTCGGTGTGTTTGTTGTTCAGGCTTTTGAAGTGGTCGACGTCGACGTACAGCAGTGCTGTGCCGAAAATGCCTTCCGGCGCGGCCAAGTCGTTCTTGAGCAGCCCCTGGGTGTCCAAGATGCGGAACTTCTCGGCCTTCTCGCGAACCGGTGCAGCCTGAGTTGCCGACGTCGTCGTCCGCTCGACGAAATCGATCCCGGCCTGGGAGATGTAAATCGGCCGATGTTCGACGCCTCCGAACGCGCCGCGCGCCGGGACGAGGAGCGACTGGGCATTGAGATACTCGACCCACGTGTTCAGTCGCAGCTGCTCGACCCCGAGCAGCTCGGCCAAGCCGCTGTCGCCTTGGAAATACCCCGAGCCTTTCTTGCGACGATCTGCCCGATACAGCACGTAGAGCAATGCCAGACGGCTGCTCTCCTCCGTCCGCTGCGGCGCTACCGTGGAGGCTGCTTCCTTGGCGAGAGCGCCGCGGGCATCGCTGAGAGCCCCGCTCAACGTCTGCGGGCTCTCGTCGGCGGGCCTGTCGCAAAACTTCTCGAGCACAGTCAGCGCCCGGTCGAGCTCCATGCGCACCGCCGGTTCCTCGACGCCCACCGTGCGGGCGACTGTCACCCAGGGACGCAATTCCTGGGCCACGAGAACGGGGAAGAAGACCCCAGACTTCAGGGCTCGCCCCTCTGCCTCGCCGGCCGTCCATATCACCTCCGCCAGCTCGCCAACCCGCCGGAGCCACTCCGGCGCAACCTTCGCAGGATCGTCGCTCATCGGTGCGTTGGATGAGCATACCCGCGGGCGTCGGCCACCACCAGTGGGCCAAGACCTGGCCGCGTCCTCGGGGCAGAGGGCCACTTGGCCCAGGGCGATCTCTTTGCACGGCCGGACCGCCCTCTCCCTGGATCGACCGGCGGCCGGCAGGCGCCAGCGCCCCCTTGCTCCAGCTCTTGGCAACGTCGACTCGTTCGAGAATCGCCTCGCGGAGCACACCGGCGTCGCGGCCGATGATACGAAGGTCGACCACCAGCATCGGCCGAACCCAACGTATTGCCCGCCGTCTGGCTTTCCGCCACCGAGTCACCGGTCGTTCGTCGAAGGGGTTTCCTGCCGCAGGTCCCGAGCCTGAGTTGCGTCGAGGGGCTTTCTCGAGATGGCGAAATCGTCGTCGATGAGCCGCTTGGTCTGCGATTGCGCGCTCGTGCCCGGTGCCGCTGGCTTGCGCTCGGCGGGCCGGAGCGAGGAGATTCATCGTGCCAGGAAACTTTCGACACGCTCGCTGCGATCCGTAAATACCGGGTCGCGACGAAGGCGGCGGATCGTGACCGCCTGCGCTTTGCAACACCGGCCGTCGTCGACCGACTTCCCGTCGTAAGCCCACTACACCCACAAGGAAAACCCCAATGACCGAACCATTGCAGCTCTCACCGGAACGGCAACGCTCCCTCACCAAGTTGGCCCGAAAGGAGGAACGCCGCGTTCGCGCGTGGCGACGGTCCGTCTACGTGATCCGTGCGCTCGGCGTTCTCTGCCTGCCCACGATGCTCGTCACGCTCAGATCGCCATTGCCATCCGCACGGCCTGCCGCTTTCGGACTGCTTCTCTTGGGACTCATGCTGGCCACCCTGGGTTTTGCCAGCAACCCCCAACGAGTTCCGCCTGCCGAAACCCGCGTCTGGCACGGCGCTCGGGATCTGTTCGGCGCGCTCTGGGGGCTTCGTCCCACCATTCGCGTCCGCGCCGGTTACGAAGCCGAGGATGCTCGCCGCATCGTTCGCCGCCTTTTCTCGAAATCCCGAAGCCCCGAAGCCGGTGCACTCTTCGCCGATCCTTCCACGATCGACCTCGCGGTCGACGCAGCCGTCGCGGTTGTGCTCCTGCAGGTACGTGCCACGGCTTCTAGCCGGACCTCCCCCTTGTCCGTTGCAGGAGCGCTCGACACCACAGACCCGCGCACCTGCTTGGCGAAATGGGACGCGTCAGTGGATCGGGACGTCAGCGCCATCGTCGGAGCGCTCAAGCTCCACAACAGCGACACGCTCGAGCACGCATTCCTGACCGCGACGAAACTCCTGCGCGGCAGGCTGGGCACGCCCTACCTCTAGATTCACTGTCGCTGGCGGCGGGACGACGACGATCTGGCGGTTCCCAGCTCCCTTGCCATCGCCGCTCACGTCGGGGGCTTCTCTGCGGCAATACGTCGAAGGAGCTCGCCTCACGATCTTGAGCGGCGGACCGCGGCGCCGAGCGGCCCGGCGCGGGGCGCCCGACCGTGGCAGTGTTCGTTTCGCGGTTCGGCCGGGCGTTGTCGCGCGTGAGCTGCTGGCAGATCGTCACGGCGGCCGCGCGCGCAGCGGGGAATTCGCAAGCGGCTTTCACCGCACACACTGAGGCACGCGTTCGCCACCCACCTCCCGGTGGCAGGACGTCGCAAACGATCACGAAAACCGCGGCGGCGTCAGGACGGGCCATGGCGAGGTGACACGCTTGGAAGAGCGGGAGTCACGTCATGGCGCCGACTTCACTCCCAGTCTGAAGGGAGCCATACGCGCGTTTTGCGACGTCGCGTGGTCACAACGGGAGATGGCCGAACTTTGCATTTTCGGCAGCCGCGACCCAGGACCGTGCGGCTAAACGCACTCGCTTGCCAGACGTGGCCGCGGGAACATTTCCACCAGAACCTGTCCTTCTTGGTCGCGACGACCTGGTCAGGCGTGAGTGTTCCGTTTTTTGTGGGATGCCACTCGTAAACGATCTTCGGCGCCTTCGCTGTAATTGCGTTCGTGACCGATAGACGTCGGTTGCCACAGAAGGGGCAGTGAACATTTCTACCGTGTGTCCGTTGACTGACCGCCATCTCCCACTCGTGATCGGGGCCCGCCGGGCACTTCCACCACACCAGTCGATGAGAGCGCGCCGTCACGTCCGATGGCGTGAGGATGCCGTTCCTCGTTGGATGCCATTGCTCTGCCAGGCCGGGCCGAACGCCAGCGAGGGACGTCGAGACAAGAACTCGATGGTGGCTGCAATACGGGCAGCCGTGTCCGGTAGTCTTTCCGACATTCGATACCCGATCGCGTACCATCGCGTCCCACACGTGCTCAGAATCCTTTCGGCACTGCCACCAGACCCGTTCGCGCGAAGCGGGGAGCACGTCACCTGGCTTCAATTCGCCGTTCTTGGTTGGGTGCCAATCAGCAGCGAGGGCAGGATACTTGGCAGCGAGGCTGTTGGTGACCGAGAGCAGGCGGCCCACGCAGTACGGGCAAGCGGCACCCTCGACTGCGCGATCCCGAACATCGGTGTCCCATTCGTGATCCGGACCCTTTCGACACTGCCACCAGATCCGTTGATGCGATCGAGCTGGCACCGTATGCGGCGTCAGTGGACCGTTCTTGGTCGGGTGCCATTCGCCAATGAGACCCGGAGCAACGAGCGCGACCGGCTGGCCTCTTTTGAAGAACTCGGGTCGGCAGAGCGGGCACTCAGGACGTACGAGCCGTTGAAGCGGCCGCGCCTGCCATGCATGCCGAGGATCGTCGGGGCAGCGCCACCAAAACTTGCGGTCCGCACCCAAGGTCACTTTGCTGGGTCTTAGATCGCCGTTTTTGGTCGGATGCCACTGCCTTGCCAACAGCGGGGCCAAAGCCCGAACCGCGCGAGACCTTGAAGCACGCGCGCGATCTCGCGCGGCGCTCGTGTAGGAGCCGGGTTTGTCGCAGTATCGACACCTCGTCTTGCTTGCGACCCGACTTTGGATCGGCTCGATCCACTCGTGGCCGATGCTGCACTCCCACCAAACTCGCTTCGTCGAACCCGGTACCACCTCTTCGGGCCTCGATTCGCCGTTCAGGATCGGATGCCACTGAGCGGCCACGACCGGAAAACGAACGGCGAGATTGTTCTCTTGCGAAGCGACGCGATTGGCGCAGATCGGGCAGCTCATGCCGCCCGTATGCGAATGGGTCGGCGAAAGCCACTCGTGCGCAGGGTTGTCCCGGCAGCGCCACCAGATCGGTCGCCTGGACTTGTAGCCCACGTCTCTCGGCGTGAGCTCACCGTTCTTCGTTGGATGCCAGAGATCCAAGATCTCGGCCCGCAGGGCCGCGATACTGTTTCGCTTTTCCGAGCGTTGGACGGTCAACCGCAACTGCACAGTCCGAGCGTAATCGAGTCGCGCTCAAGAGCGATTGCGGCGACGCCTGAGCGCGAGACCAACCACAGCGGCTGCAAAGAGGACGAGGGCGCCAGGCACATGGAAGTTCGCCGCACCGGCAGGCGCCATCGAACAGGGACCCGTCTTGTTGGGCCCCGGCTGGTTCGTGGACGCGGGCGGTGGCACGGGCGCCGGATTTGCTGCTCCCCCCGCACCGCCTTTGCCACTCGCGCCACCAGTGACGTTGCCAGTGGCGCCTCCGCCAGCCGCCCCACCTGACGCGTTGGAGCCGCCGACGCCTCCGGCCCCAGCTGAACCCGGGTCGCCTGCACCCCGGCCGCCAGTACCCATGGACGAGCCGTTAGTATCGGTTGCGGAAGGAGCGGCGTCTGAAGGACCGGTCACGGCAGAGTCGGCAACGGTGCCGGCGTCGGTGGTCTCGGACATTCCGGCGTCGGCCCCCGGGGCCGGCGTCCAACCTGGAGGAAGAACATAGGTGCTGCCCGGAGCCACGAATGTGATCGCTATTCGGCTCGTGTGCGGGAAGAACTTCTTTTGATCCTTCCCGCCGTTGTTGTTTTCAGCGTCTTTTGTGACGAGTTGTACGTGCGTAATCTTCTTCGTCCACTCGATCCTGTCGTGGGCGTTGAAGCCCGTCGGCATCGGCCGAACGAGTTGATAGCGGCCCTTCTGCCCGTATTTTGTGGTGTTGCGGCAGCCGTATCCCTTTGGGGGCGTGAGGAAACAGATATCGATCTGTGCAATCTCTTCGCTTGGCTTCTCGATGGCATCGAGTTCTACGACCAGTGTCCCTTTTGTGTAGTCGATTGGCGAAGTCCAGTTTGCGGGCTGAGTGAACTGAACGCCGTTCCTCCCGTCAAACACCTCATAATGCCCGCTGGTGGGAGTGTTGCTGTTCTGCTGAGTGGCCGTGTACCGGAGATCGAAGAAGGTGAACTGCTCGGCCCCAGCCATCGCCGGGCACAAGGTCAAGATCGTGAACCCGGCCGCCACCACGCTGACGACCCGGTGAAAATTCGAATTGAGCGACATTGAGTTCCTCCGAGCAACCTGAGGGGGGGCGAACACCCGGGCGGTTGGGTGTTCAGGAAGGAGCGAACCTATCACAGTGCTGGAAACGTTTGCAGCATGCGAGCTCGCCGCTCAGGACTACCCACGCAAGCGCTGAGCACGACAGACGTCAATGTTCCTGATGGTTTGAGGGGCGTCAGCCAGCTATCTACTGGCAGTCCGAGAAGTATGGGTTTACCGCCGTGACGCAAGTGGCATTGGGATCGCCACCGCAGTACGCCCGGATTTCTTCGGGCGTCGCTGGTCGGCTGTCGGCGCGACCGCAGTCGTAACGCTCGCCGTCTTCGGGCTTGTAGTTGCTGCACCTCAAGCCAGTCCGGGTGTTGCATTTGCCCGAGGCGCAATCGGCATTCTTTTCGCATTTGTAGGCGCCGGGCGCGATGCAAGGCCCAGAGGCGCAGCAATAGTTGGAGGTGCACGTCCCCTTCGTACATTCGCCAGGGCCGAGATTCTTACAGGCCGCGTGCTCGGCTTTCCTGGGGGAGCACTTTTGCGGCGTTTCGCAGAATCGGCCCGCCGGACAATGGCCACCGGTCTGTCCGACGACGCATGAGTCGGCGCAGCGCGTACCGTCGCAGGTTAGTCCGCCTGGGCAAGCTTTGACGGAACGCCCGGCACAAACGCCACTCGCGTTGCAGGTTCCTGGGCCGGTCTCCTGGCCGCCGGTGCACTCATTCGTGCCGCACGTCGCCCCCACATTCTTCTGGCAAGTGCCGCCGCCACAGGCTCCCGTGTTCCCGCATTGGCCAGCACCTGCCGGCGGGCACGGCGTCGCACAGCACACGCCCATGACACAGTAGCCGCTCACGCAGTCGCCGCTGCCACTACAGCCTTGGCCGTTTGGCTTCTTGCATTCCGCGTTTCCGCCTCGAACCCACGCGCCGTTGGCGTCGCAGATCTGCGCTTCCGTGATGTTCTGTCCCGCGCAGCGGGTCTTCCCAGGTTCACAAACGCCGACACATTGACCGTTGGCGCAAGCTTTCCCTGCGCAGGGCGCTTCCTCCTTCCAGGCGCCGCCAGGGTCGCAGGTTTGCGGATTGTTGTTGGCGCCGCACCGTCGAGAGTTGGGCGCGCATACTCCGCTGCACGCTCCGCTCACGCAGGTCTGGTCGGGGCAAACTTGTCCTGGTTCCCAGGTGCCCATCGGGCTGCATGTCTCGGGCTTATTTCCAGCGCCGCAGTGCCGGCTGCCCGGCATGCAGCTGCCCCCGCAGCTGCCCGACGAGCAGAGGTTTTGGCATGCTTGCTTGGCGATCCACATTCCAGTCTCATCGCATTCGTAGGGAATGAGATGGTTCGGTGGGTCGCCGCATTTCTTTGTGCCGGGCTTGCACTCGCCAGCGCATTTACCCGCGCCCGTACAGGCGTTCGGGCAGGGCTCGGGCGCAGGGGTCCATTCACCATCCTTGTTGCAAAGCTGCGGCCGCTGCTCGGCAGCGCACTGACGCTCGTCGGGAACACACATCCCTGCGCACGCGCCGTTCAGGCAGATCGATGGACAGGTCTTGAGCATCGTCCATTGTCCGCCGACGCACGCTTCGACGGTGGCGGTCGATGCGGCACAGCGGGTCTCGCCGGCGTTGCACTTCACCTCTGCATTCGAGTCGGGTGCGTCGGTTCCCGCCGATGCGTCCCCGGACCCGACACCGCCGGTGCCAGCAGTCCCTGCACCGCCTGCCCCCGAGCCTCCCTTACCGCCCGAGTTGTTCCCGTCCCCGGCACCAGCAGACCCGTCGGGACGGTCCGATGACGTGTCGTCGTCGGGCTTGTCCGCGATGTTGCGAAACGCGCCACAGCCGGCGAGGGCGAGCATGACAACGAGCAGGCCAGCATGGCGAATGTGAACGTTCATCGACTTCGTTTCCAAGAGACCTTTCGACGACCATTCGGTCGCGGACGCCTGAAGTTGCTCTCCTTCATAGCGCCAAACCCAGAACGAAGCTCGCCTCCAGCCGCACGACGTCGGCGACGTAGTCCCGCAGAACGGTTCCGGTTGGCTTGCTGTATGAGATCCCGAGGTCGAATCCGACAGATGTGGCCGGGCCTGGGCTCCAAAGGGTGCTGGCTCCTGCTCGAACCGATGGCATCAGAACATCGCCCGCCGCTTTGCCTTCGGTGAATGGGTTCCCCCGGTCGAGACCAGTCCACCAGGACACGCCAGCTGCCAAAGTAGGGCCCACGGTGATTTGTTCGGTCGCCTGGAGGCGCAACGCCGATGAGGCAAGCATCGAGGTGAGGTTCGTCTTCAGCCGCTCATCCCGCGTGCCCATCTTGATGTAGGGCAAGGGCGACCAGGAAGCCATCAACCCAACATCGAGCGCCGTTGCCCCGAGCGCGAGGACGTACGCAGCCGAGCCGCCGATCCCGAAGAGGCTCGGGGCGTCGAGTTGCACCTTGCCCTTGGCGGCCGGCTGAACGCCGATGAAGGGCCGTGAAATGCCTGCCGTAAGGGTGAATCGAACTCGCCGCTGCTCAGGCGTTGCGGGGGGCGGCAAGGACTCTCGGACCTCCGGGACTGGTTGCGCGGTCGCGATGACCGGGGAGCTCGGGGGCGGAGCGCTTCCCGCTCTAGCTTCGGTGGTCGGCGAAGCCGGAGCCACTGTAACTGGGGGCGGTGGGGTTTGCTTGGCGGCAGTTTGCCGGGCTTGCCTGGTCTTCTCGATCTCCGCGCTAATCTCTTGGATGTGTCTCTCGACCGCGGGACGATCAGGATCATTTGCGGGCGCCATTTGAAGGTATCGCCGGAAGGCGAAGACCGCCTTGTCAGGAGCGCCATTGCGCCAGTGAGCTTTCCCCATGTTGAAGAGCAACGTCGGGTGGGGGACTGCCTCGTACGCCTGTTGAAATTCCTCCATCGCCTTGTCGAACTTGCCGACGTTGTAGAACTTCACGCCTGCATTCGTGTGCGCTTTGGCGGCGCGCTCCTGCTCCTTCGTGATCGGTTCAGCCAGCGCGGACGCGCTGAGTGCAGCCGCTAGTGAAAGCACGACAAGCGAAATCAAAGCTCTTGCTACAAGCAACTTTTGGGCGGACATCTGGGCACCTAATCCTGGATTCGAAAAAGGTCGAGGTTGGCGGAGTCAGCAGCGGGCTCCGCTTTCGGACGCTCCTTCGGCCCTTGACCTGGCAGCCGCCGTACCTGACCACCACCGCGCTGCTGACGCTTCAGAGTCGCGACAGGTTTTGGAGATCGATGCCGACCCGCCCCGAGCGCCTTTGGAGGAGCGGCCGCCGGAGCCGATGGGTCTCGGTCGGGGGCTGCTTGATCCGTTGCACCGAACCGCTTCATGGCTATCGCGATCTGGCGGTCTTGGTTGGCCACGAACCTCTCGGCGACGGTCTCATACCCCGGCGCCCAAAGCGTGAGTTCGCGTTCCCGGTGTTCTCTGGGCAGGCGCAGCGGTAGGGTCGCGGGAAATCCGTCGAGCTTCGCGACGACATCGGCCGGCGCGCCGGTCACTTCGATCGTCACTTGCTTGGGGATTGGCGATGACGAAGGTGAAGGGGCATCTATCGCGGCTGGGGCCGGCTTGGCGACGGTTGCGGCGATCGGGACTTTGCCGAACTCCTCCGTCTCAGACGACGCAGGAGAGCCGAAAAGACCCTTCCCGATGTTCGATCGCTTGGCCGCAAGTATCGCGGTGGCCGTCCCGGCAGCGAAAAGGGCCAGTATGAAACGGCGCCGGCCCGGAACGCTGCCCGGCGGAGGAACCCGATCCGTCGTCGGATACGGTGGCCGATCCAGCGGGCCTGGGTTCGTCTGCGTGGCTGACTGCCAATACCAGTTGTTTGGTGCGCCACTCGGCGCGCCGAAAGGAATTGCGTTTGTGGGGGCCGGTAGGGCGCCTTGTGGCGGCGGCAAGGGCTCCGTCATTCCCGGCTGCATCGCCGTGACGGGCGCAGTTCCGAGTTTGACTTCGACGCCAGAGAAGTAGTTCGACCAAATGACCCGCAGGCGTTGGGAGGCGAACGGGAGTAGCGCGCGCCCGAGCTCGAACACCGACCCGAACCGATCGCTCGGGTTGAAGCTCATCGCACGGAGGACCAGGCCCTCGATCTGCGCAGGAAGGTCTGGCCGCAGAGCCCGCGGCGGCAAGACGCGTCCCGCGGCGATCTCCTGCATGATGAGGAGGCTCGTCGTGCCGTCGTGGGGAAGCCGGCCCGTGAGGCACTCGAACAGCACGACGCCGAGCGCGAAGATGTCCG
>JANNNO010000227.1:0-20399 GCA_031398585.1 Myxococcales bacterium
CCGCAGGCCACGAAGGCGAGAGAGCGCGCACCTTTGCCTCGTCTGATCCCCTCGGATCCGGTACCGGGCTTCCCGCGGGAGACGGCTCTCGCACGCGCCGACGACGGTCCGGGGCCCCACATCGAGCATTACCGCGGCCGCAGCGGACGGCTCGCTTCAGGGCGTAGCGCCGTGCCAGCGTTTCCCACCACCGTGATCACCTCCGAGCTTCGCAGCCCGGCTCTCGAAGTTTGGGTTCCGAGCATCCGCGTGCTGGAAACGGGGACGACCGTGCATGCGCGAGTCCTTCTCGATCCCGCCGAACCCGCGACCTTCGCGCCGCCGGTCGTTGCCATTGGACTGGCCGATCGAGGGGCGCCGTCGGAGTTTTCGGCGATGAAGCCCGCCGACAAACACGAGTTCGTCGCGCGGTTCGTTCCCCCGCCCCCCGGCGAGTTCGCACCCCCGCGGGCCTTTCGTTACCTCGTGCGTGTCACCGGACAGCGCGCGGGCGAGCGGTTCGAGCGCCAGGCAGGCGGTCAATTCTTCGTCCACGATCCAGGTGCGCGTATCGCGGGTGCGCCGAAGGTCGAGCCGCGAGACGGCGACGTCGTCTTGACCCTCCCGATCGAGGTCAAGCGGGCGGGACGCTACTTCGCTTACGCGGAGCTCTGGGGCGGCAAAGCAGCTGGCGAAGCGATTGCCTTCGCGCGGGATCGCCTGACCAACGTCGCCGTCGGCGCTCAGACCGTGACCTTGCGCTTTGGCGGTCGCATCCTGCGCGACGCTGGTGTCGACGGCCCCTACGTGGTGCGGAACCTGCGCTTGCAACAGGTCGACACTCACCCCGCGCACGAATCGGATCCCGGAGCCGAGCTGCCGCCCACGCCCGCCTGGCCGGCAAGCGGTTTTCGCTGAACGCTTCGCCGAGCCTGGCCGCTCAGATCTCGGCGGGGTAGGGCGCGAAACCAAGGCGTTCGCGCACCTTGGTCATGGTCACGCGTGCGGCGGCGCGTGCCTTCTTGGCGCCCTCGGCCAGGATAGCGTCGACGCGCCCAGGGTCGGCCTGTAGCGGCTCACGGCGCGCGCGCATGGCCACGAGATCGGCGTTGAGCCCTTCGAACAGCATCTTCTTGCAGTCGATGCAGCCGATGCCCGCAGTCGTGCAACCAGTGCGCACGGCCGCCTGCTTGGCATCATCCGAGAAGAACTTGTGCAAGGTGTAGACGTTGCATTTGTCGGGATCGCCCGGATCCGTGCGTTTGACCCGAGCCGGATCCGTTGCAGCGGTTCGCAGCTTATCCCAGACGGCTTTTTCCGGCTCGCGCAGCCCGATGGTGTTGCCGATGCTCTTGCTCATCTTGGCTTGCCCATCGAGCCCGAGGATCTTGGGCGTTGTCGAGAACAACGGATTGGGCTCCGCGAACGTCTCGCCGAAACGCGCGTTCCACTTGCGGACAATCTCGCGCGCGAGCTCGAGGTGCTGTCGCTGATCCTCGCCGACCGGTACGCGGTTGGCGCCGTAAAGCAGGATGTCCGCCGCCTGCAGCACCGGGTACGTGAAGAGGCCGGCGTTGATGTTCTCCGGCTGCCGATCCGACTTGTCCTTGAACTGCGTCTGTCGCGTGAGCTCCCCGTAGGGCGCCACGCTGGCCAGCGCCCACGCAAGCTCCGTGTGCTCGGGCACTGCGGACTGGACGAAGAGGGTGCACCGGTCGGGATCGAGTCCGCACGCCAGCAGATCCGTCGCCATGTCACGCACGCGCGTCGCCATCGCCGCCGGATCGTAGGGCTGCGTGATCGCGTGGTAATCGACGATGCAATAAAAGCATCGGTAGCGGTCCTGTAGATCCACCCACGACCGCACGGCGCCCAGGTAATTGCCAAGGTGCAGCTCGCCCGAGGGTTGAATGCCGGAAAAGACCGTCTCCATGGAGCCTGCCCTTGTAGTCCCCGGGCGTCGGGCCGGTCAAGCTTGGCCGTGGTAGCGTCAGCTCGCGATGAGCGAAGCACCCTCCCGCCATCCCGGCGTTCCGCCTGAAGCCGTCTGGCGCTGGGACCTAGACAAGTGGGAGGTCGTCGCGACCGACGCCGCGGGCAACCGCCAGGGTCCATCCCGCCTTTATCGCGAAGACGGAACCCTCTACAAGACCGTCGCTTTTGCCGACGGGGTCGAGGATGGCGGCTTCGAGATCTTTCATCCCAGCGGCGCTGTGGCTCGCAAAGGCCGCCTCGTGGCTGGCGAGCTCGACGGCGACATCGTGGCGACAGTGGACGCGGGCGGGCAGGGCGAGCCGCTGCGTAGCTGCTGCGTACCCGAGCCCGCCGTCGAGATGCGTTCGCTATTCGAGCGCGGGCAGCTGGTCTACGAGCGCTTTTACGACGATCGCGGGCGGCTCTTGCTCTCCGACGGCGGCCTCTGCCCCGACCGCCCAGCCGGCTTACCCGAGCGCGCCGACTACGACGAGGGGACCGGGCGCTGGATGATCGCGCCCGACCGGACCGCGGGCGAGCGCTTCTTTCGCCACCATCGCCAGGACGGCAGCTTGGCCGAGGAGTCCGTCATCGAGGACGGCTGGAAGACCTTCGAACGCCGCTACGATCGGGAGGGCAGCGTCGCGGTCGAGTTCCATTCGAGCAAGGACGGACGAAAACATGGGGACTTCTATCGCCGCTTCGATGCCGGCGACGATCCGGTGGCGAGCCCCTACCTCGATGCGCGCATCCGCCAAGAGCGCGGGCAGTTCGTCGCCGATCGTCCGGTGGGCCGCTGGACCTTTTTGGATGAGAGCGGCGCTGTCGTCCGTACTGTCGATCATGGGCGCTGGGGGAACGACGGCTCTTTGCCGCCCGTGAGCGCGGAGATCTTCGTCAACGAGGCGCGCCCGCCGGAATTTTACCGTCCTTTGGCCGAGCGAATGGCGGCCGAAGGGCAGGTCGGCCTCGCCCTGGTGGCGGCGGCCCGAGCAGCCGCCCGTAGCGGGCAAATCGAGGATCTCGTGTCCTTGCTCGCGTCGCACACCGTGCCCCTGCAGGCCGACCCCGCGGTCGAGCTCGCGGCCAAGACGTCCGAGCTCATCGCCGCGCAGAGCGAGCCCAACTTCGACCCGCGCATCGAGGTGCTACGCGCTCTGGTTGGTGGCGGGGATCCCAGCGATCTTCTGCGCACCCTCAGCGGCCTCGTGCGCGACCAGCCGCGCGCATCGGTCGATCTCGCCGAGGCCGCGATCCTCCTGGCGCCCGAACGACCGACCGGCTATCTCGCGCGTGCGCTGGCGCGGGTCGAGCTTGGCGACGACCGAGGCGCACTCGCGGATGCCAGTCGGCTCGAGCCGGTATCCACCGAATCGACGGCCTTCTTGCGCAGCTACGTAAAAGCGGTCTTTCCCAGCTGGGATTTCTGGCCGTCCGCCGATGTCGCCGCTTCGGGTTTTTCCGATGAGGTGATCGACGGTGTGCCGAGCTCGCCGGGGCAGCCGCTAGACGCGATCAGGCGCATGATCCAGATCTACGCCACTCGTCTCAGCCTCCTGCGTGTGGCCGTACTGGTAAGGGCGCCTCACCGCGATCGAGCCGCGTGGTTGCCGCCGGCTCTGCCCGACCTGCTGCCCACGGGTCCGCTTGCACTCGGCGTGCGCCAGGAGACGATCACCGACGAGACCGACGAAGGGACCGAGACAGTCACGGTCGAGATCGACGAGACGCTACCCCTCGAGGGACTGGGATTGCCGACGTTGATGCGCCTGGCGCGTGGTCAATGGGCGGCGCTCACCTGGCTGCTCTGGGCGGTCGGGCAGCGCCAGGTGGCCCTTCCCACGGCGATCGAGCCGCCGGAGGTTTTTGCGTCCGCAGCGGTGGCCGCCATCACGCGCTACTTCCGCGTGCAAGACGCGGTGATGACCGGCGGCCTGCGCGCGCGCACCAACGGAGTTCCCAGCTTCGCCTTCCACGGCGTCGACGTCGACGAGCTACCAGGCCCGGTCGCCGAGATCGCCCTCGAGGAGAGCCGGGAGCTACGCTCGCTGTTTCTCTGGCTGCTGTCGCCCGAGAACCACTCGCCCTTCCAGAGTGATCTACGCGACGAGAGTGCGGGCTGAACTGACGCGCCCAGAGGCGGTTAGAGTTCGGGCTTGGGGAAGCCGGGGCCCGGTCGTGCGAAGAAGAAGCCCTGCATGAGGTCGCAGCCGAGGGTGACGAGGGTATCGCGCTCGGCGGCTGTCTCGACCCCCTCGACGATGAGCTCCATCCCGAGATCGGCGGCAAGGCGGGTCATCGAACGGATGACCTCTTGCTTCGAAGGGCTGCGATCCACGTCGCGCACGAGCGACATGTCGATCTTGACGACCTCGGGCGAGACCACCGCGAGGCTGGACAGACCCGCATAGCCCGCCCCGAGATCATCGACCGCCAGGCGGAATCCGAGGGCGCGCAAGGCTTCCAGGCGTTCGCGAAGGTCGGCGGCGCCGTCAAGGGACGTGCGCTCGGTCAACTCGAGGGTGACTTTGTTCGCCAGTTGCGATAGCGGCGCGCTCGGCAAGATCAGATCGTCGTCACCAAGATCAGATGCGTGAACGTTCACGAAAAGGCGAACGTCGGGAGGCGCGCTCTGTGCAGCCGCGGCGGTGCGGGCGCGCGCCATCCGGCCGAGGTCATGCAGGCGACCCAAACGAGCCGCGGCGTCGATGAAGTGATCCGGCCGCAGCAAGGTCGGCTCCTTGGTGCGCAGGAGGGCCTCATAGCCGGAGACCTTGCGCTCCTTCCACGAGATGATCGGCTGAAACGCGATCCAGGCCGTCGAGACCGCCGATTCGAAGCGGGCCTCAAGGCTGGCTCGGTCACCCAAGGCATGCCCCGACTGCTCGACGAGATCCATGGCCAGGCGCCGCATGCGGGCCAGCTCGTGAAAGCGCACCGCCCGGCCCAGCGTTTCGGCCAGCGTCTCGCTGCTGGCAGGTTTGGTGATGTAGCGGAACGCGCCGTACTCGACCGCCTTGATCGCGGTCTCCATCGAGGGTGCGCCGGTCACGATCACCACGGGAACGTCGAGGTCGAATCGACGGAGCTCCCGCAAGAACGACAGGCCGTCCATGTCCGGCATCGCCAAGTCGGATAGGACGACATCGGAAGCGTCCGCGCGGAACCGATCGATCGCCTGTCGAGCGCTGCTCGCCGTGTCGACCGTGTAGCCGAGGCGCCCAAGGGTTCGAGCGTAGCTTTGCACGACCAGTTCGTCGTCATCGACCACGAGCACGCGGCTCATTCCCTCACCCCTTCAAGCTTCAAACCGCGCAGCCTCGCCGACCAAATCGAACTCAGGAACGACGAGCCGCACGGTAATGGATCTCGCTGGTTTTCCGACAAACCTTGAGGGCCGAGGCGGAGAAACTCCGGAAGCCCGAGTGACGCTATGCTCGTAGGGTCGCCGGCGGCGTCAAGCGCCCGGCTTTCCTACGCGATAAAGGTATTCCCCTGCCTTGGGCACATAAAGTATGCCCTCGTCCTGGCGGTTGGCGTAAGCCTTGGGATCGAAAGTCCGGTGGTCGAGGTACCCGAGATTGATCTCGCGGCATTCGGCCTCCGAAAGGCCGGTCGCCAGGGTCACCCGGATGCGGGGAGTCTCGACGCCATTGACGTAGCTACCCTTGCCTTTGACGTGCGTCGAGTGGGCGAGCACGCCCCACGACAGGTGTTTGAACTTGTCCCACTGGGCGACGAAGTAGTCGCGCACGTGATAGCCGATCTGCTTGATCAGCTTGCCGTGCACCACGCTTACATCGTGCAGGTGTGGGGCATAGATGATGACCTCACCCCCGTCGGCGATCGCGGGCTCGGTCTTGTACATGCCCTTGGCGCCGACCCACAGCTCGTCGTACATGGCCGGCAGTACCGAGACGACGGTCTGGAAGGGCTTGTCACACCAGATGATGTGCCGCTGCGCCGACAGATCGGCCGCTGCCGCCCACGCCGATTCGGTCGAGCCGACCGCGATGCCGGCGACGCCTTCGTGCGTGACCACCGAGCAGATCGCCTTTTTCGGCCGCTGGATGAAAGACGCCGCGCGATCGATCACCTTGCGCACGGGCGTGTGCTTGGTGCCGATCACTTCGTAGGACGTGATCAGCGCCGCCAACCAATGGGTGAAGTTGATGATGTCGGGGCCCGCGATGCCGGGAAAGAAGTACTTGTTACCGCCCGAGAAGCCCACGACCTCGTGCGGGAAGACCGGCCCGCAGACCAGCAGCTCGTCGTAGTCGAGCACGAGGCGATTGAGGCGCACGGGAACTTCCATGCGCAAAAGACCGCTCGAGAGCGCGGAGATCTCGTCCTCGCTGATGCTGCCCAAAGTGGTGAGGGCGGCGGGATCGTCCCAGGCGTGGTTGAAGATGCGGATGTTGGGGTATTGCGCCTGCTTCTCGGCGACGGTGAGGCCGACCAGCTTGCACAGGGCCTCCTCCGACATGGCGGGGTGCGTGCCGAGGGCCACCAGGTAGTCGAGCCCTTTCACGCGGGGAAGCACGTGTTTGGCCAGCAGCCGGAAGTACAGCGGCAGCGGCATCGTTCGCGTGGCGTCGGGGATGATCACCAGCACCCGCTTGCCGGCGAGTTCCAGGTGGTCGACGGTACCGGCGATCACCGCTTCGATGTCGCTGTCGGCGAGCACGCCCTTGTCGGCGTGGCGTTCGAGGACCTTGTCGCTTGCGCTCATACGTTCTTCGTTCTCCCGGGGTTCAACGAATCAGCGTGAGTTTGCTCGAGCGCTTGCCACTGCCCGGCTCGGGGAAGTTGCGAGCGCTGAGCGCGCAGGCGACCTGGCCCGCGATGTTACCGAAGATCTTCGCCACCGCCGAATCCGGCTGCGCCAGCGTGATCGGCTTGCCGGCGTCGCCCGCGCCGCGCACGTGACCGACCAGCGGCACCTCGCCCAGGAAGGGCACGGCTTCGCGTTCGGCCAGCCGCTTGCCACCGCCGTGCGAGAAGATCTCGTCGTGGTGATTGCAGCTCGGGCAGACGTAAAACGCCATGTTCTCGATGATGCCCAGCACCGGCACCTCGACGCGCTTCCACATCGCCATCGCCTTTTCGACGTCGATGATCGACACCTCTTGCGGCGTGGTCACCATCACGGCGCCTGTGATCGGGATGAGCTGCGACAGCGACAGCTGCGCGTCGCCGGTGCCAGGCGGCAGATCGACCAGCAGGTAGTCGAGCTCGCCCCACTCCACGTCTTCCAGGAACTGCTGCAGCAGCTTGTGCACCATCGGGCCGCGCCAGATGACAGCGCCACCCTTCTCCACGAAGAAGCCGACCGAGATCACGGAGAGGCCGTGGTGAATCGCGGGGCGGATCTTGTTGGCGGTGTCGACCGCAGCCGTGACGTCGGGATCGCCCATCATTTGCGGGATGGAGGGCCCATAGATGTCGGCGTCGAGGATACCGACCTTGGCGCCGGAGTTGTAAAGCGCGGCGGCCAGATTGGTCGTGACCGTCGATTTGCCTACGCCACCTTTGCCTGCCGCAACGGCAATGATGTTCTTCACGCCGGGCAGCCGGGCGTTCTGACTCTGAGATGGGCGCGGCACCACGTTGGCGGTGAACAGCGTCTCGACGCCGGTGACGCCGGGGATCTGTCCGACGGAAGCGGCGATCGACGTGCGGAGGATCTCCTTGTGAATGCAGGCCGGTGACGTGAGCTCGACGTGCACCTTGACCTTGCCGGCGTCGGCGTGGACGTCCTTGACCATGCCGGCGGTGACGATATCGAACTTAAGGGCAGGCTCTTGTACACGCGAGAGCGCGGCTCTCACATCATCGACGGTAAAAATGGCGAGTCTCCTTGGTCACGTTCACTCGGTCGGGGCGGCCGTGCGGCCGAATACGACGCGTGGGTCGTTAGCCCTTGCCCGGTGAACGCGAGCCGGGACTGGCTTTGGGCGCGACGAAGACGGGATCTGCGTGGTGGCCCATCTTGCGGCGTTTTACCGCAAGATACTGGCTGTTGTGCTGGTTCTCGCCGACCCAATGAGAAACGCGATCGGTGACCACGACACCCGCGGCGCGCAAGCCGTTGACCTTGAGCGGGTTGTTGGTGAGCAGGCGCACCGACTTGACGCCGAGGTCGGCCAGGATGGCCCCGGCGATGTCGTAGGTGCGGGCGTCAGCCTCGAAGCCGAGGGCGAGGTTGGCCTCGACGGTGTCAGCCCCGTGGTTCTGCAGCGCGTACGCCCGGATCTTGTTGCCGAGGCCGATCCCGCGGCCTTCCTGGCGCAAATAGACGATGACGCCCGTGCCCTCACCGGCGACCGTCTCGAGCGCGGCGGCCAGCTGTTCGCGGCAGTCGCACTTGAGGGAGCCGATCACCTCTGAGGTCCAGCACTCGGAATGCACGCGCGCCGTGACGTTGCTGTGGCCCGCGACCTCGCCGCGTACGATCGCCATGTGCTCACGAGCGAGGCCATCGTCTTTGACGGCTTGTGATCCATTGGCAGGCGTCGCGATCATGGCCGCTGGCGACGGCGCCGTCGCCGAATCGCTGCCGGGGGTGACCTCTCGATAGACGTAGAGCCGAAACGGGCCGTGAACGGTCGGCAAGTCGGCTTCGGCGTAACGAACGAGGTCCATGGAAACGCGGGGAAACCTACGGACCACGACGGGCTTTGTCAAACCAGCGTCCTCGCTGCAGCGGCCCGAAAGCGGGAGTCCGCGACAGAATCTTGGCCACCTCCAGGGCCTGGGTGGCTTGCCCCGCTTTTGGCGAGGTGTCATCCTCTCCCGTCTGCCATGGCCACGTTGCCCATCGTGAAGTATCCGGATGTTCGCCTGCGTCAAAAGTGCGCGACGGTCGAGACGTTCGATGATGATTTGAAGAAGCTCGTCGCGGACATGGCCGACACCATGTATTCGGCGAATGGCGCCGGACTCGCGGCGATCCAGGTTGGCGTGCCGCTGCGCCTCTTCGTGATCGAGCCCGAAGTCGCAGGCCGCGCGCCGACCGATCCGGTGGTGGTCTTCATCAATCCCGAGATCGTGATGATCTCGGACGAGGCGCAGACTGGCGACGAGGGCTGCCTGTCGTTCCCGGGGATCTTCGCCACGGTCAAGCGGGGCATGCGCGCTCGGGTTCGCGCTCAGGACGTCAACGGCGAGACTTTCGAGATGGAAGGCGAGGGCCTGTTTGGCCGCGCGCTCCAGCACGAGAGCGATCACTTGATCGGCCGGCTGCTCATCGACATGGTCGGCCCGGTCAAGCGCGAGATCATCAAGCGCAAGATGAAGAAGGAAGCCGCGGCTGACGCCGGTGGTGCTTCCTCCGGCAGCGCAGCCTGACAGGTCCAGCCGTGGCCACGATCATCGTCTCTCGCATCGGCTTCGAAGGCCGCCACGGCGCCACCGCGCCCGAACGCCAGACCACCCGCCGCTTCGAGGTGGACGTCGAGATCGACACCAGTCTCGAAGCCGCGCAGGCCTCGGATCGGTTGTCCGACACAATCGATTTCCGCGATATCAGCGAGACGGTCGTCTCCCTCGGCACGGGCGAGCCGCACCACCTGCTCGAGTCGCTCGCGGCTCGCATGGTCGCCAACCTCTCGGCCCGCGCGCCCACGGCGACCATCCGCCTCGAGCTGCGCAAGATCGCGCCTCCCTACTGCGCAGGCAACCCCGCCTCCGCTGCCATCCGCCTCACCCACACGCCCAAGCGCTGAAGCTGGCGCCCGGCGCGCCCCCCACCGCGGCCAGGGACACCTCTTCTATTCATCGCGGCCAGGCGGGCGACTCTTCATCCAGCGGCCAGCGGGCGCCTTTTCCATTCATCGCGGCGGCGACAGCGGCCAGCCCCTCCACCGCGCCAACGAGCGACCCTTCTGCCCTCCCTCTTCCACGCAAACCACGCAAGGGGAGAGCCGCTCATCCCCCGGCTCGGGGACGCGCAATCTGCGCAATTGCTCTGCCCCTAACCGCCCACAGGCTCTGAAACCGATTCGATTTTCAGAATCTATGGACCCGTATGCGACCTCACGCTACTTTCTGCGCCCATCTGGGACAGTGATTGCCCTGATGTGAGGTGTGCGCCGCTCGGCCCGCACCGCATTCGCGAACGGAAAGGCGAGTCATGAAGCGTCGGGATCTCGGGGTTGCTGGTCGAGTTGGTGCCTTGCAGCGGCTCATCGCCGCCGGCCTCTTGCTGGCAAGCCTCTCCGCCTGTCAGGGAAGCAAGCCGTCATCCCCGACTTTCGAGGCCGACGCCAAACCGGTTGTCCTGACTGGTTTGTCGGGGACCGCGCTGCAGGTCGATCCCAACGGCTACGAGGGGCTCATCTATCACGGCCCCACCTCGGCGCCCATCGCACTGACGGTCAACGCGGTCACGACGCTCAACCTGCCCGCCGGCACGCACCGGTTGTGGACCTACGACTCGGTCGTGGTGGGCACGACCGACACGACGCTGGCCACGATCACCGTGAGCTCGACAGGCGCGGCGAGCATCGACACGAACTTTTTCGAGCGCGTGACTGGCCAGAACCGCATCCGCGCCAAGGTCGTGTCGTTCACCGTCGACACGCCCGGCTACGCGGGCGCTTACACCTTCAACTTCAACAAGATGTGGTCGGGTGGGTTCACCACCAAGGTGATCGCGGACCGGTCTTACAACTTCTATGACGTCGGCAGCTCGTATCTCGATCCGGCGACGCCCGGCTCGCACTACCAGTTCTCGGCGAGCTCGCAGCTCACGATCAAGGCAGATGCGACCTCGGCCATCGGCGCGGATCTACAGCGGTCCTTCACACTCGATGCGGCCACGCGCACCCTGCGCGGTCGCATGCAGCCGGTGACGGTCGACTTCAAGGGTTACACAGGCGTCGTCGGCATCGGCCCCAGCTACAAGCACGGGCCGCAGACCAGCGCGCAGACCGTGCTCATGGGTCGGCGCTACATCCTCGCCGACATGGGTGGCTCGCACGACATTGCTGCGCCGGTGGGAACCACGGCCTACGGCTTTCCCGGCTACCTGTTGGTGTCGACCGCGGGTGTCGTGTCGTTGACCCCGGAGCTGCAAGCGCACTTCAGTGCCACCGGCCCGCAGCTGATCCAGGCGAAGGTGGCGCGGGTCCGCTTCGCCACCACGGGCTACTTCTACAGCGTTGGCAATATAGCCGGCATCAACGGAACGCCGCCCTTCTCGCGGTCGATGCTCATCGGTCGTCGCTACCTCACCGCGCCCGTGAGTAGCCACTTCGAAGTTCGCGCCGACAGTACCTGTTCAACGGGAACCGTACCGGTGGAAGGCGGCACATTGACGCTCACCTGCGAGCCCTACGGTGACGTGCACACGGGCATGGTCTCGCAAGGCCTGACCTTCGACCCGAACGGCTACGTGGGCGAGATCTGCGTCGGGGCGTTCGGCTGCTTCAACGGAGTGCCTCGCTCGTACAACCTGCCGGTTGGTACACACAGCCTCTATTCGAACTACACGACGAGCACGATCGAGCCCTACGTCAACACCGTCACCATGGGCAACATCGTGGTGGACGCCGCTGGCGTCGCCACCGTCAACTCGGTCGTCTTTGCGCGTCTGACCAACTCGCAGTTGCGCGCTCGCACAGTCGACGTCGACGTCGACTGCGGCGCCTACCCCTGCGACCTCGGCCTCGATGGATCGGGCATCCGTATGGTCGGGCGAACCGCGCGTTTGCTTTGGGGCCGCAAGTTCTTCGTCGCGGACTACAACTCGCAGCACCTCAACAACAACGGACACGGCATCGATCCGAACGGCGGCGTTCTTCTCGATGGCAACGGGGAGATCACTCTCGGCACCGAGATGGCCCAGGCCTTCACCTACAACGCCGCCACTCGCACGCTGCAGGCTCAGACCCGAAGCGTGACGGTCGATTTCAACGACTACCGGGGCTACATCGTATTCGGCGCCACGGTCGGACACGCCGGGCCCTCACAGATGAACGCGCAGTTGCTGCGCCAGCGACGCTACGGGCTCCTCGACTACGGATCGCAGCACGCCGATCGCGCTGGCCACGGCTTCGCTTCTGCGGCCGATGCGCGCCTCGAGAATGACCGACTGACCCTAGGCACCGAGAGCGCGTACCACTTTCGCGTCTTCCCTGACGAACGTCGGCTGGAAGCCATCGTGGGGCGCATCGTCGCCAGCTCGAACGCTTATTTCAACGTCTCGGGGCACTTCGCCAGCAGCGGTGGTCCCCCGGTCACCAGCGCCTTCCTGCTCAGCCGACGGTATCCGCTGCAACCGAACAACATCTGGTGGACCTTCCGCGGCGACGGCACGTGTGACTCGCCCATCGCGCTGACCGGCGGCGGTATCCTCTATCTCGACTGCGGCGCTGAAGGCACCTTGCCGGGTGCCCCGGTTGGTCTCGTCGCCACCCTTGTGGCCACGGGCCAGGTGAATCTCTCCTGGACACTGGCCTCGTTCGATCACACCGGCTTGCGCGGTGAGCGCTCCGCCGACGGCGGCGCCACCTGGACCGCGATCCCCGGCTGCGATCTCGGCGCCTTCGCCACCAGCTGCAGCGATCTCGCCACGTTCACGCCCGGCACCACTTACCGCTACCGGGTCTACGCCTACAACCTCGGGCTTCGAACTAACTCGCAAGAAGCGACTGTCGACTTCCGCGCTCCCGTGGCACCGAGCAACCTGACTGCGGTGGCGACGACAGGCTCGGAGGTGACGCTCGGCTGGAGCGACCAATCGAGTAACGAGACCAACTTCATCGTCGAGCGCGCCCCGGCAAGCGGTGTCTATGCGACCGTCGCGACTCTCGCCCCCAACGTCGTGGGGCACGTCGATTCTGTCCTTGTGCCCGGCACCTATTCCTACCGCGTGCGCGCGCAGAACCTGGCGGGCAGCGCGGTGAGCGCGCCGGTGTCGGTCGTCTTGCAAACCCCCGCCTCGCCCACCGCCTTCACCGCGCAAATCCTGTCGGGCGCGCAGATTCGCCT
This sequence comes from Myxococcales bacterium, assembly GCA_031398585.1. Lineage (GTDB taxonomy): Bacteria > Myxococcota_A > Polyangia > Fen-1088 > Fen-1088 > JANNNO01. The sequence continues at coordinate 12,949 of JANNNO010000227.1, forward strand.
CACCTGGCAGGCAACGGGCGCGGCCACCGACGGGTTTCGCATTCGTCGGCGCGCCGACGCCGAACCCGCCTTCTCCTTCCTTTCATCGCTGGCTTCCACCGCGCGTGAGCTGGTCGATACCACCGTCCGCGTGGGCGGCAGTTACACCTACGAGATCACGGCCTTCAACCTGTCGGGCAGCTCGCCGGTCGCGACCAGTACCCTGGCGCGTGTGATGGTGCCCGACGGCTCGTCCGCTCTGGCGGCCCGGGTCGCCAGCACCACGCGCGTGGACCTCACGTGGGTCAACGGCGCCAGCAGCACGGTCGGCGTTCGGGAAGGGCTTCGCATTCAACGACGCCTCGTTGGCACGATTCCCTTCGGCGACATCCGCGTCGAGACCGCCAACCCCGCCTTGGTGAGCCACGCGGACACGACCGCTGCGGCCAACCAGGACTACGAATATCGCGTCGTTCCCTTCAACGTCGTGGGGGATGGCGCCGCGACCCCCATCGTCGCCACGCGCACGTCGCCCGCGATTGCGCCGACCGGCTTTACCGCCAAGGTCACCAGCACGTCCCAAATCGAGCTTGCCTGGAACGACGTTCGCAACGAGACCGAGTACGAGATCTTCCGCTCCACCACCAGCGCCACCTCGGGCTTTCCGACCACCGGCACCAAGGTCGCCCAGAACGTGACCAAGTTGGTTGTTACCGGCCTGACGACCTCGCCCACCTATTGGTTCCGCCTCGTGGCGCGCAACGGCGCCAAGCCCGATCCCGCCGTCGTGGTTCCGACTCCCAACGGGATCAAGACCGGCACGCCGTCGGCCCCGACCTCGCTCACGCGAACGGTGCTCTCGGGCTCGCGGATCCGTCTCGACTGGGTCGACAGCTCCAACAACGAGAGCGGCTTTCATCTCGAGCGCTCGCTCACTGGCACTGGTAGCTGGACTCAGTTCATCGTCGCCGCTGGCCTTCGCACCTACACCGACGAGAGACTCAGTCCCTCGACCCGCTACTACTACCGCGTTCGCTCGTTCAACGGCACCAGCGGCAATTCGGCGTACACCAGCATCGTCAATGGCACGACGCAATCGTTGTGCTCCAACGACGAGGGCTTCGTATGCGCGGGCAATCGCTGCAGCGGCAGCGTCTGCCGCTCCGGCGCCTGCGTCGCGGCCACCCCGCCCAACTGCAGCGACAACAACCCGTGCACCACGGACGTTTGCAACCCGACCGGCCCGACCCTGTGCACCAGCACGCAGTCGCCGGCCGAGACCCGCTGCGACGACACCAATGGCTGCAACGGCACCGAGGTCTGCCGCGTGGGCCTCAACGGTGCGTTTGGCTGCCAGACCGGTACTCCCAAGGTTTGCGACGACGCCAACCTCTGCACGGTCGACGCCTGCGTCCCCGCCACCGGCGCTTGCACCACCACGGTCGACGCGACCATGTCTGGCCGGGTTTGCAGCGGCACGGGCTGCAACGCGAACGTCTGCCAGGCGGGCACCTGCGCGCCGAACCCTGATCCCGGCGAGACCTGCTCGCTGGCGAACGTGAAGTTGTTGGCATCATGCCAGCTCGAACGCGACGGACAGCTCGAGGCCCTCTTCGCCTACGAGACCACCGGCACGAAGAACGTGGGCATCCCCGTCGGCACCACCAACACCTTCATGGGCCTGACGGCCGATGAGGGGCAGCCGCGCCTCTTCTCGCCAGGCGCCCGCGCCTTTGTCGTCCCGCGCGGTGTCAGCGAGACCAAGACCTGGCGCCTCAACGACGTCACCTTGAGCGTCGGCCCCACCACCTCGCCGTGCCCCGCTTTCGTCAACGTCGGGCCCGACGGTTCGTTTGACGGCATCAACATCGCTGGCCGCACCTTCGAGGTCGGCCCCAACCGCACGCGCACTGTCTCACTCGGCAGCGGCGGCACCACGGTCGGACCGGACCCCACTCGTCCCTCGCAGTCGATCGCGGCCGGCAACACCGAAGGCACCCTCACGGTGTCGCACGACGGTGCCGCCGTTTACCGCGTTCCCATTCACATGCCGCCCGGCCGTGGCGGCTTTGGCCCCAAGCCGCTCAGTCTCGTCTACAACAGCCAAGCCGGCAACGGCGTCGCCGGCGTCGGCTGGAGCCTCTCGGGCACCTCGCAGATCACCCGGTGCGCCCCCAACACCGCGATGGGGGAGACCGACACGGGCCCCTTCGAGTGGTACGAGCAGAGCCAATCCGGGATGCCGACTCACGCGCTCTGCCTCGATGGCAAGCGGATGCTCCCGGTCTATGGCGCCGGTATCGGCCACCCCATCAGTTGGCGCTTCGAAGACGATCCCAACACCGTCATCACGGCGTTGCGAGACAGCAACCGAGAGCCGGTCGAATTCTACCTTCAGGATGGGACCGGCACGCAGCTCACCTACGGCGGGACTGCGCAAGGCGCGGGCGTCAAGGGCACGACCCTCCACTTCCAGCGCGACGGCGAAGGCGGTTACTCGACCACGCCTTCGACGACCAGGCAATACGGCTGGGCGCTCAGCGAGGTGTCGGATCGGTTCGGGCAGAAGGCGACTTATCGCTACACGCCCTTTGGCGACACGCCGGCGACGTCTCCTTCACCTCCGGGCGCGGTCGAACACAACCTCCAAGAAGTCAGCTGGGGCAACTTCCGGGTGCGCCTCAAGTACACGGGCGCGCGGCCGGATCCGATCGAGCGCTGGACCCGCGGGATGTTCCTCATCCAGACGCAACGCCTGAGCGGGGTCGAGGTCTACGACGCCGGCAATCGCTTGGTGCGCCGTTATGCCATCAGCTACGAGCTGAGCCTAAGCACCGCCCGCAGCCGCATCACTTCGATCACCGAGTGCGAACGTCTCGGCGCCTGCAAGCGTCCGCTGCGCTTCGCCTGGCAGGATTCGAACCCAAGCTTCGCCGTGCAGGACGACGGCACCGTGGCGACGCGGGTCCCGCTCGGCGACGACCTCTCCTACAGCAGCGACGCCACCACCATCGTCCCCGTCGACGTGAACAAGGACGGCAAGGACGACCTCATCTACGGACGACCGGATGTCGATCCTCTTGTCAAACGTAGGTGGTATCTGGTTCTGGCCAATGAGACCGGCACCGGCTTCCGAGCCCCGATGGAGATCAGTGGGCTACCCAATGGTGTGAAGTACTGGGAGCCGAGCCGGATGCCCGACGTCCTCGAGGTCGCCTCGGCCACGGTCTTTCCCTGGGCGCTTCCCCAGTACCAGCAGTACACGAAGATGACCTACAACAGCGTCGTCCCCGTCGACCTCAATGGCGACGGCAAGGTCGAGCTCGGTGTGTACGACACGGTCAACGACGGCTACCGCTTCTATCGGCTCGACATCCGTTCGAGCATCGCGTTTGCGACGTCGTTCTTTGCAGCAACCAACCTGCAATCGGACGCGGGTGACTACAACGGCGACGGCCTCGTCGACCTGATTCAGAAGGACGAAGGCCGCGGCGCCTGGAAGATCCTCTACAACGATCCCCTCGCCCCGGGGACCTTCCCGACGTCGGAAGAGCTTCACAAGAGCGTGGTGCCTGGTCTGCACGCCTCGCACATCGGGTCGCTCAACGGGGATCCCAAGCACGGGCTCTTCGTGATCAACAAGACGCACGGTCGCTACATGCGCTGGACGCCGCGCCGGACGGCGGCTGCCCCGCCGTGGACTGACCCGTTCATGACGTTTGCTCAGAACAACCTTCTGACCTGGTTCTTCGATGCCAACGGCGACGGTCTGTCCGATCAGTTGGCCGCTTGGGCGCGTGTCTACGACAACGTCCAGGTCCGGGGCCGTGGGCTCGAACCGCAGTTCCACATGAACACGGGTATGGGCTCGTTGTGGACCGGGGGCTACGCGGCGCCGGATGCGCGCTTCAACATCGGCGAGTCGGTCTACTGGAATCGTGTCACCAACGTCGAGCTGCGATACGACGCGGTCGACAACGGTGTCCGCACCGTCGACATCGATGGCGACGGTCGGCAGGAACTGCTGGTCTTGGGCGAGCGCGAGGTTTGTGCGACGGACGCCACCGCGACGAATTGTCCAGACGTGCGCGAGCCGTTCCTGATCGTGCGCGACTATGCCGGCAACTGGGTGCGGCGCCCGGTCAATGGCCTCGAACGTTCGCCGCAGGCGATTGATTTGAACGCCCTCAACAGCATGACCAAGGGCTACCAGCACGGGTACAAGCTCGCGCGCGTGATGGATCTCGATGGTGACGGGATCCCGGAGGTCATCCAGCCGCGCAATCCCGATGGCGCCCCAGGCAACTTCCACCTGCAGGTCTTCAAGCGCGACAACAACCAGGGCGACCTCATCAACCGGGTGACCGACAGCCTGGGGGCAGAGGCGGTTGTCGAATACGGCCCGATGTCGGATCGCACGCTGCACGTCCCCACCACGGACGCCTGCATTTATCCCATCTCCTGTCCCGCCAGCGGCCGCTGGTTGGTCAGGCGGGTCGAGAGGGCCACCGGGCTCGAGGCTCCTGTCTCGATTACCGACCTCCACACGTACTACGGCGCGCGTTCGCACATGGCGGGCCGGGGCTGGCTCGGCTTCGATTCGCACAAGGTCGTCAACAACCAGCTGCGCGTCGAGACGACGACGACCTTCGAGAACACCCGCTACTACGAGCTGGGACCCACGGGCAATCGTCGGCGGGTCTATCCCCTGGCGGGCCTCGAGAAGTCGCGTAAGACGACCTACGGCGGCAACCTCAACGAAGAGGCGATTCGGTCCGTCGTGGTGGAGAGCACCGCTGACTACAGCAACGTTTCGCAGGTGGCCGATACCGTCGTGATCCGGCCCAAGCAGCGGTGCGAGATCAAGACCAACCACTTCTTGCCGCCCAACGCGCCGGTCGAGTTCTCGCGACGTTGCACGGCCTGGGATGAGTACGACGAGCGCGGCTTTGCCAAGCTGAGCACGACGACCGGTGGGATCGAATCCCGCACCACGCGAACCACCTACCTGCAATGGACGAGCTGGCTTCCCAAGGTGCACGGCATCGTCACCGGGGTGACCGAGACGAGCACGGTCAACGGAGCTTCACGAGTACGCACCGTGACCATCGACCCGTACGATTACGGGCTTCCGCGCAAGGAGACTCGTTCAGCGGCGCGCGCGGGACTCGCGCCTCACGAGACGACCTACATTCGGAACAAGTTCGGCGAGGTCGAAGAGACGCACGAGGACGGTGAGGTCACCGCGATCCATCCCACGACCGGCGAGCGCAACGGCACGACGGCCCAACGTCGGACTACGCGGCGCCGCTTCGACAGCTACGGCTACCTGACGTTCCAGCAGAACCCCGAGGGCCACCCCGAGTCATTCGTGTACGACGGCGCCATCGGCCAGCTGATCTCGCACACCGACAAGAACGGCCTGACCTCGCGCAAGATCTACGACGGGTTCGGTCGTCTCATCGACACGCGTGTGCCGGTAGGGGCGAGTGGCACGACCGCCACGCAGATGCTCTCCGAGTCGACCGAGTACCTGCCCAACACCGCATGGCGCCCGTTGATCACCCGCACGACCAAGAAGGTGCTCGGCCAGTCGAACACGCTGTCGGTCAGCGAGGTCACTCATGACGTCATCGGCCGTCCGGTCACGGTCGATCGCAATGAACCGCGGTCACGCACCAGTCGGGTCTGGACTCGCTACGATGCCGCCGGTCGTCCGGTACAGAACTCGGAACCTGTGTTCCTGCCCTTCAGCGATCCGAACCTCGCCGCGTGGGAGACGCGCAAGTTCGACACCCTCGGCCGCGTGATCGAAAAGACCGACTTCGACGGCCTGCGCTCGGTGAAGGTCACCTACGAAGGGCTCAAGACCACGGTCGAGAACCCCAAGCAGCAGACGAACGTCGTCTACCGCGATCCGGGCGGCGCCATCGAGAGCAGCCAGAGCTGGATGGGGACCAACCCGCTGGGCGGCGTGCTCTTCAACTACGAACCGTTCCTCGCACTCAAATCTGCCACCAAGATCATCAATGGCACCTTCGTGGTGACCGATATGGCCTACGACAACTGGGGCGGACGCACCTGGGTCAAGGATCCCGATCGTGGCGAACGTTGGTTCGGCCTCAACTCGTTCGGCGAGGCTGTCTACGAGGTGGTGCCCGCGCAGGCACCGCCTTTGGGTAGCCCCTTTCCGCCAAAGGTCGAGCCCAACGACGGCATCGGCATCCCCAGCGTCAACCCTCGCAATCACGAGTTCCGCGAGTACGACCGCCTAGGCCGCGTCACCTTCAAACACAACGAAGACGGCGTTACGCGCTATCACTACGACACGGCGGCCAAGGGCGTGGGTGCGCTGGCCAGTGCGATCAGCCCGAACGGCGTGAGCACGACGAAGACCTACGATCACCTGGCTCGCCCCGCCATCGATCGGTTGGAGTTCTCGTCGTTGTTGTACACGGACCCGGTCTCGGCCCGTATGGAGTTCGAGACGGTCTACGACGGGCAAGGGCGCATCGGTGGCCTCAAGTATCCGCGCACCACGGCCGCGGGCGATCGCTTCGAGGTCGCCTACAAATACAGCGGGAGCGAAGGCTCGGTGCTGTTGTCGGTCGAGGATCGCACCGGTGCCCTGTTGTGGCGCGCAGAGGATTGGAATCCGCAGCGCCAGGTCGAATGGGAGTGCTTCGGCAACAAGTTCCGCCTTAGCCGCCACACCGACAACCTCGGCCTGCTGAGAGGCGCCTACGGCATGTTCGTGCCCGGCGATTGCGTCGCCGAGGGCGGCACGCCCGAGTTCCCGTACGGACAGAACGCCGTCCAGCAGCTCTCGTTCGATTACGACGAGGTTCGCAACCTCAAGTCGCGGTCCGACATGGGATCCGACCCGAACGGCGCTTTCTACTGGATCGAAGAGGTCTATGGGTATGACGACCTCAATCGCCTGAAGACCTGGGCCATCACGGCGCCTTCCGAGCCCGAACGCAACATCACGTACACTTACCCGTTCGGTGATCACGGCAACCTGCGCGGGCGGACCGCACCGAGCGGCCGCAACGTCTGGGGCTTCGACTACAACATCGCGGGACGACCGCACGCCATCTCGTCGGCGACGACCGAGGCGGGCGCCCGCACGTTCCAGTACGACCTACGTGGTCGCCGTTCGGCCGAGCGATCGGCCGACGGAAGTCGCGATCGCGATATCACGTACACGTTCTTCGATCTGCCCAAGCAGATCTCGCGCGCTGGCACCACGATTGCGCGGTTCGAATACGACGCGTTCAACAGCCGCGTCCGCAAGATCTCGGGCGCCAACGAGTTCTTCACCCACGGCGATCTCTACGAGCGGCAGGCGCCGACAGGTATCACCGGTGGTCGTCATATCCACCGGGTCATGGGGCCGGGACGCATCGTCGCCGAGGTGGATTGGGGGTCGACCGCCAACCAGCTCGAGCGTCGCTTCTTCCAACCGGATC
>JANNNO010000038.1:0-20277 GCA_031398585.1 Myxococcales bacterium
GGCGGAGCCGGCGGGGGCGGCGCCGACGGAGGGGTGCCCGGAGGCGTGCCCGGCGGGGGCGGCGGCGGCGTCGGCAAGGTCGGCGGCTTGTCATCCGGGCGGATACACGCCGAGATGTCGAACAGCATGAAGAGCAACGCCTTTTCCTGCGGCGTGAGCCCTGTCGTCACGCATCCCGTCGGCCAGCGAACACCCTCGTTGTCACCCGATGAGACGTGGATGTCGCTGAAGACGACGCGGCCGCACTGGTCGGTCTCGGGCGCGTTCAGCGGCGTGTTGAAGGTGAAGTACTGGGTCGTGTTGGCGAAGGACGTCCCGCCCGTGTCGGTGGCCGGATCCGCGAAGATCCAACGTTGAACCAAGGATGCGTTGATCGCGTTGATGACGTGCTGAGGCTCGTTGATGCGAAGGTTGCCGACCGAAGTCGAGCCGCCGACGTTGACCAGCCACTGCGCTAAGGCGAGTCCCTTGGGGAAACTGACGTTGATTCTGGCATCGAGCGGGTCCCGAAGATCGAGGGCGTTGGCGTTCCAGGTCGCCACGCTCGGCCAAGGCGCGGGCCCCGCCTGGAGCCAGTAGTTGTGCCAGTGCGAAGCGAAGACGCGCCCGCCGACCGACGTATAGTCGAACATGTTCTGACGGGCCGTCGGCGACTTGTTGTCACGGTCCTGACCGCCCTCGCAAGACAGCACGGTGACGTCGTACTTGCGTAGGTTGGTGACCGAATCCCACAGGGTAGGCGCCGTCGCAAAGTTACCGCCGCCCTGGAAGCCTGGGCTGCCACCGCTGCCGCGGTAAAGGTGCACGCGGCCATTGCCGCCTGCGGTGGTGAACTCGGAGTCCGCGACGCCGACCTTGCGTAGCAGGCACTCGAGGGAATCTGCGCCACCGGTCGTGAGCGCGAACTGCGGGATGTCGCCTTCGGCTTTGGTGCGCGGCAGGCGCGTGTTGGCCGCCGGCAGGACGTTGTCGACGCAGGGGTTGACCGTCGGGATGACGATCTGCCGGCGCCACTTGCCGATCTGCATGACCAGCGGGATGTTGGTCCCGACCGGCACGTCATCGAGCTTGAAGCGGCCGTTGGTGTCAGTGAGCGTCGCGACCACCGGCTTACCCGACAGCGTGTCGGTGCACTTGTCGCACGAGGCCCCGACCGTCACCGGAGCAACCGGTTCGTTGTTGATGTAAACGATGACGTTGTAGAGCGGAATGTTGCCCGCGGGGGTGTAGACCGTGCCGCTGATGCTGGTCTTCGGCATCCCGGTGCACGCCATGCGCTGGCATTCGAGCCCGACGCAGGGGCCGCCGCCGGAGCCTCCCGCGTTGCCGCAAACGCCTGGCGTACCGCCGCCGCCGCAGCTCTGGCCGTTCGGGCAGGCGCCGCAATCGAGCGCCTTGCCGCAGCCGTCACCGATGGTGCCGCAGTACCGGCCGCCGCCCGCCGGAGCGCAGGTGAGGGCCGTGCAGCTACCTGGGTTGGCGCCGCAGACGCCCGCGGTACCGCCCGCACCGCAGGCCTGGCCCGAGGGGCACGCGCCGCAATCGAGAGTGCCGCCACAGCCGTTGCCGATGGTGCCGCAGTAGCGGCCGCCGGCGGTGGTGCAGGTGATCGGGGTGCACGCTGCGCTCGAGACGCAGACGCCCGCTGTGGCGCCACTGGTGCCGCAAGTCTGGCCCGCCGGGCAGGCGCCGCAGTCGAGCGACTTGCCGCAACCATCTCCGATGGTGCCGCAGTAGCGGCCATTGGTCGGCGCGCAGGTCAGCGCGGTGCACGAACCGGGAGCCGTGCCACAGACGCCGGGAGTCCCCGCTCCGCCGCAGGTCTGCGGGGACGGGCAAGCGCCGCAGTCGAGGGACTTGCCGCAGCCATCACCAATGGTGCCGCAGTAGCGTCCTCCCGCCGGAGCGCAGGTGAGCGCCGTGCAGGTGCCCGCCGGGATCGCGCAGACGTTCGAGGTGCCGCCGCCGCCGCAGGTTTGTCCCGCGGGGCAGCCGCCGCAATCGAGCGTCTTTCCGCAGCCGTCGCCGATCTTGCCGCAGTACTGCCCACCCGCCGTGGCGCACGTGACTGCCGTGCACGTCGCCGGATTCGGAGCGCAGACGCCCGCCACGCCGCCGGCGCCGCAGATCTGACCGGCCGGGCAATCGCCGCAGACCAGAGTCCCACCGCAACCATCGCCGACGGTGCCGCAAAATCGTCCGCCGGTCTGATCGCAGGTGGTCGGAACACAACCCGGCATGCCCATCACACCGGGGCAGACGCCGGGACGGCCGTCACCGCCGCAGGTGGCACCGTTGGCGCAGGAGCCGCAATCGAGGGTCTTGCCGCAGCCGTCGCCGATCTTGCCGCAGTAACGGCCACCCGTCGGGGCGCAGGTCAGCGCGGTGCAAGTGGCCGAGCCCTTGCCGCAGATACCAGGCGTGCCGTCGCCGCCGCAGGTCTCGCCGCTGGCGCAGTCACCACAATCAAGGGTGCGGCCGCACCCGTCACCGATCTTGCCGCAGTATTTGCCGCCTGCCTGAAGGCAGGTGAGCGCCACGCAGGTGGCGATGTTGTCGGGTACACAGACGTTGGGCGCGCCGGGCGAGCCGCAGGTGAACCCCGCGGGACAGGCGCCGCAGTCCTGCATCTTGCCGCAGCCATCGCCGATGGAACCGCAGTAGCGACCACTCGGCTGCTGGCAGGCCAGCGCGGTACACGACGTGGGATCGGTGGGCCCACAGAGCCGTGCCGTGCCCGCCGCCCCACAGCCTTGCCCCATGGGACAGCCGCCGCAGTCGAGGGTACCGCCGCAGCCGTCGGCGATCTTTCCGCAGAACTTGCCACCAGGAGCAAAGCAGACGCCCGGGACGCAGGCGTCGACCGGCACGCCGCCGTCGACAGGGGGCGGAGGCGGCGCGATCAGGTCGGGCCGCCCTGCGGTGTCGCCGCCGGGCCCCGGACCGGGGCCGGGACCGACCGGGCTGTCCACGCCGGCTCCATCCGGAATCGACGGCTTGACCATGGTGGCGTCGAACCGGCGTTCGCTGCAACCCGCCATGAGCAGCAGAGAGGCGACGCCCATCGCCATGCTCCAGATCGCAGCTCGGTTCGGAAACTCCGGAACCGAACGCCCCGCTAGCCCCTCGTTCGCCAACCTTCCCCCAGATCGACGACAAAGCTCGCGCATATAGGTTGCCCTCTTCATAGTGATCGGCGGCTCCCTCACTGCCTTGAGGACTCGCCAGACGAATGGGCCACCCCAGCCGACGCGGTCGATTTACCGATGCTCGTGCAGGTGGCAGCCCTGTCACGAGACCCATAGGCTTGATGAAACATAGAAGGGGGCCGCCGTCGGTTTTACACGTTCGCCGTGCCCCTTGGTAGCGAGGAAAATGACCGGGCGAAGCGAAGTTGCATCACTTGGCCACGGTTCACGTTGGGTTCGGCCAGGACGCATGCACGAGGACCCGTGAGACGCTTGCTGTCACTGCCGCAGTGTTCGTCCCACCCGGTCGCAGGACTCGCCAGCACAGCTCCCGGCACGCCCGAGGTTTTTCCCTAAATTTTTTCCGTAATCGAGATCGATCTGCGCTCCGGCGTCCTACATCCGACCTCGGGAAGGGCATGGCCCCCCTCCTTACGGGCAGGTATGCGGAAACACAGCAAATTTTACGTTCGAAAGAGCGATGAGAGTGGGATGGATCCACTAATAAACGGGGTGCAGGCCGGTAGGTGGGCGCGGTCACCACGTCGTTTGGCGTCGCGCCGGGGCGGGGCTTTTATTCCGAAACTGCTTGTTCCGAATTTTGGAGGCAGGGTTTCATGAAGCTTTCCAGTCAGTTCCTCGCCCTCACCGTCGCGTCGTCGACCTGGTTAGGCGTCGCATGCGTCGGCGAGATTCCCGCCGGCAAGAAGGGCGAACCCAACAGCCCCAGCAACCCTGGTGGCGGAGGCGCCGGCGGCGGCAACGCCGATCCTACGGTGCCGAATCCCAATCCGCCTCCGGTGGCGCCTCCTCCGGTCGCGGTCGGCACCTGCAACGAAGGGACGCTGGCCAAGCCTCGTGCCTGGCGGCTCACTCACGACCAGGTCCGCAACACCCTGCGTGACACCCTCGGCTTCGTCGCCCCGGCCATGCAGGCCGTGTCGGCCGAAGAGCGCCTCGATGGCTACGCCAACCGATCGGACAAACTCGCGATCGCCCCACTGCTGGCTGACTTCTACTATCGCGCCAGCGAAGAGGTCGCCGCGAACGTGGCTGGCCGCGCGGGCGAGTTCCTGACCTGTCCCGTGGCGCAGCTGGCGACGGGAACCTGTTTCGCCGACTTCGCCAGGAAGTTCGGCCTCAAGATGTGGCGTCGCCCGCTCGAGGCGAGCGAGATCACGGACCTGACCGACCTTTACAAGACCGCAGCCATGCAGGGCGGAACGCCCGAGGCCGGCTTCAAGACCGTCGTGCAGGCTTTCTTCCTGTCGCCGAAGTTCCTCTACCGCACCGAGATCGGCAACAGCCAGCAGGCGGGCGCCGTCACGCGCCTCACCGACTTCGAGCTCGCCTCGGCCCTGTCGTACACCCTTTGGGACACGGGGCCAGACGCGGGCTTGCTCGACCTGGCCGCGCAGGGGCGCCTTCGTGACCAGACGGTCCTGCTGAACGAGGCCAAGCGGCTGCTCGGCACCACCGACAAGGCGTCGAACGCGTTCCATCACTTCATGCAGCAGTGGCTCTACATCGAGTCGCTGCTGGACAAGAAGAAGGACGCGACCATGTTCCCGATCTACTCGGACCAGGTCGCAGCGGATCTCAAGGAAGAGAACCGCCGCTTCATGAACAGCGTCCTCTTCGACCCGGCCGGCGACAAGAGCCTCAAGTCGTTGTTCACGGCGACCTACGGTTTCGTCAACGCCCGAACCGCTGCGCTCTACGGCGTTACCGGTGTCACCGGCAACGATCTCGTCAAGACCGAGCTGCCCAAGGCCGAGCGCCGCGGGTTGCTCACCCAGGGCAGCTTCCTGGCAGCGCACGCGGATCCGAACGGAACCCACCTGGTCGACCGTGGTCGCTACATGCGTGAAGAGATCATGTGCGATCGGATCCCGCCGCCCGATCCGGCGTTCGCGCAGGAAGACCCCAAGTTGATCACCGAGGACATGACCGGTCGTGAGCGTTTCACGGCGCACTCCTCGAACCCGCTGTGCATCGGTTGCCACGCGCTTTTCGATGGACTCGGCTTCGCGATGGAGAACTACGACGCCATCGGCCGCTTCCGCCTCACCGACAAGAACAAGATGATCGACCCGACCGGCAGCGTCCCCCTGCCCTCCGGCAAGAAGATCGAGTTCAAGAACTACATCGACCTAATCGATCAGCTGGCGGAATCGACCGACCTCTACAGCTGCTTCTCATCGCAGTATCTGACCTACGCGGCCGGTCGCGCCCTCGACGACGTGCCTTCTTGCGAGAAGAAGCTGGTCTTCGAGGAGTTCGCCAAGTCCGGCTACAAGATGGACGCGCTCATCATGGCGGTCCTCAAGTCCCCGAGCTTCATGGCTCGCAAGAACTGACCTTTCAGAACACGAGGCTGCAACATGGCGTTCCAAAAGCGTTCGTTCAACGAGATCTCACGTCGCTCACTGCTGCGCGGATTGGGGGCCGGCACCGTCCTGCTCTCCGGTCTCAACAAGACCCTCTATGCCGATTCGGGGCGTACGACCCGCGCGGCGTTCTTCTTCTATGCCAACGGCTCGCATCCCGACTGGGCGCCGATGGGCGCTGGCAACGCGTTCGTGCTCAAGCCGCACATGCAGCCGATGGAGCCCATACGGAACGACCTCGTGATCATGCGCAACATGATCCTCGAGCGCGGATCGGGGAACTCCCACCGTGGCACTTCGTTCTCCGTGCTCGGGGCCGGTTCACCGACCAGCTTCGACCAGCAGCTGGCAGCCCACGTGAAGGGCTCGACCCCGCTTGCGTCGCTCGAGATCTCGATCGGCACCACGACCGGTGGTGGCGGTGTGATTCCAGGTCTGTCGCAGGCCAACGGCAACTTCCTGCCCGGCGTGCGCAACCCGGTCACGGCCTACCAGCGCGTCGCCGAGCGCGTAACGATGGGCGCGCCCCCGCCGGCAGGAACGCCGCCCATGACCACGCCGATGGGCGCCGAAAAGGGCCTGCTGATGCGCAAGAGTCTGCTCGACTTCCTCAAGAAGGACGTCGACACCTACAAGTCGCGTCTGGGTGGCGCCGAGAAGGCGAAGCTCGACTTCTACACCGAGTCGATCCGCACGCTCGAGCGTGAGATCGGCAGCAACGTCGGCGGGGGCGAGATCAAGCCGACCGCGGCTTGCAGCAAGGGCACCGCGCCCGACGGCATGCTGAGCAAGGATGCCAAGGTCAATGACATGCCGATGGTCAACCACCTCTTCCTCGACACCATCGCCATGGGCTTCGCCTGCGGCGTGACCCGCGTCGCCTCGGCGATGTGGGGCGGCGGTCAATCAGACGAGCCGGTCAGGATCAAGAACGTCAACATGGGCAACTGGCACTCGGTCTCGCACGCGAACCCCGCGGGTGCCGGCGGTCAGGAGATGATCAAGATGCAGGCTTACATGGCGGAAGAGTTCACCTACTTCGTGCAGAAGTTGAAGAGCTTCGCCGACGGCGGTGTCTCGCTGCTCGACAACACCGTCGTGGTGCTCGGTACCCAAAACGGGACCAGCACCCAGGTTGCCTTCGCGAAGATGGATCACGATAAGCACAACTCGCCGCTGGTCCTCGCCGGCAGCTGCGGCGGCGCATGGAAAACGGGCAAGGTCGTCGACTGCGCCAACCGCACCCACAACGACGTCTACGTCTGCATCGCGCAAGCATTCGGCATGAAGGTCAACACCATCGGCAACCCTGCCTGGTGCAAGGGACCGATGCCGGGGATCGTCTGATCCGACGAAAGCCCGGTGGAGGGGAGTCAAGCCTGGTCGCGCTCGCGGCCGGGCTTGTTCTTTTTTGGGGCTGCGGTGACAACGCGAGCACCAGAGCGGATGGGGGCCGTCTCGAAGGCGACGTCCTGCCGGCTGATGCCGGTGCAGATCGGGCAGCCGAAGCGGACGGCGGTGGCGACGCCGCGACCTTGCCGCGCTGGCGCCGGCACAGCGGCGTCAGGTGCCAACGCAACGGTGATTGTGGCGAACAACGATTCTGCGGCGGCGGAATCTGCGTCTCGGCCATCGTGGAGCTGGCGCTGGGGCGACACCACACGTGTGCGCGACACCAGGACGGAACCGTCTCGTGCTGGGGCATGGCCGAGTCGATCGCCGGCGGTGGTCCCGATGTGATGACGCCGTCGATCCGCGACGATTTGCGAGCCTTCACCAACATCGCGGCCGGCCTGCACGCCACCTGTGGCATCGCGGCCGCGGGTCGCATCACCTGCTGGGGGCCGCGTGAAGGCGTCGTCGCGCGCGATGATGGTCAACCACTCGAAGGCGCGACGGCTGTGGCGGTGGGTAAGGGCCACGCCTGCGCGGGGAATGCGACGGGTGTCTACTGCTGGGGCAAGAACGACCAGGGTCAGCTGGCACGCCCTCTGGCCACGGGTGAGAGCCTGACTGCGGGACTGGCGAGCCCCGGCGGCGTGCGATTTTTGGGCGCTGGGGTCGCCACTTTGGCCCACGACGGCGCCTCACGCATCTGCGGCTGGGGCTGGAATGGCGAGCAGCTGATCACAGCGGCCAATGACGTCGCGGTCTACACGTCGCCCGTCTGCTCCAACCTCGGCGATGTCGCGGCGCTTGCCGTGGGCGAATCGCACGCCTGCGCGCGACACGCCGACGGCCGCTTTTCGTGCTGGGGCGAGCGCTACTACGGGCAGCTCGGCCTCGGCGGAGCTGACACCAGCAACATTGTGCCCCATGGCGGTGCCACCGGTCTGCCGGGAGGCACAGTCAGCCTCACCGCCGGCACCAGTCACACCTGCGCACTCGATCCTGCGGGCGCCGTGATCTGCTTTGGCCGCAATCACCTTGGCCAGATCGGGCCCGAACCCGGCACTCTGGAAGAGGAGGTCCGTCAGCCCGCACGTGTGACGGGACTTCCTGGGCGAGCGTCGCTGCTGGCGTCGGGTTCCACCGCTCACCACAACTGCGTGGTCATCGCCGACGGCGAGAGCGCGGGCGCCGTGGTCTGCTGGGGCGCGAACGACGCCGGCCAGCTGGGCGATGGGGCCCCCCGCTACGATCCGACGCGAGCGTCAGCCCGTCCCCTGCTCGTCAGGTGGTGAGCAAGCTTCGGACGGCGCAGCAGCTCGAGTGCGACGAGCGGGCGTTCAAGGGAGCGCGCGCCGGCGTGCTTGCAGGGCGTAGACCAGGAAGCTCATGTCGTCGCCGAGATGCCAGAGCCAAGGCGCCACCAGGGTTGGTGGTCCCGCGATGAGGCCGGCCGCCACCTCGTCGGTCATGAAGAGCTTGCGGATGAAACTCGGCGCGGTCCCAGAGAGGAAATTTCCCGCCTGCTCGATCTCAGCGAGCATCGCCAGCGGTGAGCGTTGCCCCCAAAGCTCGAGCAGCGGAAACGTCTCGGTCGAGACCACGTCCGACACGAGCAGAACCCGCCCACCGGGCCGTGCGAGAGAAAGCAGAGCGCGAACATGCACACGCGCCAGAGCGCCGGCGATCGCCTCGAGCTGCGGATGGCGCCCAAGGGCCAGAAAGCAGCTGTGCATGATCTGGCTGAGACAACAGGCCGACACGACCACATCGAAGTCCCGCGGCAGCGCGGCCAAGGTGCGCTCCAGGGCCACGGTCGGCAACGCGAGCAATTCGTCCGATCCGATCGATCTGCTTTTCCACGCCGGCAGGGTCGCGTAGGCGCCGCTGAAATCGACAGGCGTATGAAGCACGAGCTTGGCGGCAACGTCGGGGCTCTGTCGAGCCCGCGCGCGGCCGACGGCGTCGACGTCCAGATCCGCGAGGTGAATCTCGGAAAAATCCGAAGCGAGCGCGCCGAGTTCGAGGTCGTTGCAGTTGCCCGCTCCGAGCACAAGTAGGCGGCCCTCCGCCCCCTCGCGAACCAGGCCCGTGACCCGGTCCCGATGCCCGGCGAAGAGGTCCCACCCGGCAGCAGAGGCGCGGTTGTTCTTGCGGTGATGATCAAGGATGGCAGGCGGCGCAAAGGGCGGCATGAATGGGGCGTTCTCGGTTTAACGAAAGATTGCCACAGGTTGGTGGGCAGACCGTTACCTGGGACGAGCTGTGGCCATGTGGGCGAGGCGCGGCGTTAACCGGAACGTTACGGGATGTTGGCTGGGACACAGATCAGTGCCGTTCTTGAATTGACGAGTACGATCAGCGGGGCCTAACATTGTGTTGTGTGATTCCCGCGCGGGCCCGAGCGGAGGGGGACAAGCGGGGTGAGTCTGGTCGGACTTGGGAGCTGTTTTGGGTCGTCGTGGTGCCGAGGCGACGGGCCGAAGAGGCCGCGTCAGTCAGGCGATGACACGAGCCGGAAGCGGGGCCACGGCCGCTTCCGCGCGTGAAGGAGGCTGGGACGATGGTGCACGTCGCTTGTCGTGACATGGGTCTTTCGCCGGCTGGGAAGCGTTGGGTGGAGGAGTTCTCGGTGCGCCTCGAGCGCTACTTTACGGACATCCTCACCATCGACTGGGATCTGACGACTGCGGGCAATGCCCACGTCGCCACCTGCCGCCTGCACACGCGCGCAGGCTTTTACCGCGCAACCGCCGACGCCATGGACGCTCGCCACGCCATGCACGAAGCGATCGACAAGCTGGCGATGCAACGCCGACGCGAAAAGCGCATGCGGGGCAGCCGGCGGCGCGTAGAGCGGTGGGACGGCGCCTCTCACGTGCCCGCTGCCTTCGCATTGGGCGACCGAGCTTCTCTCGGCGCTCGGCGCTGAGCCGGGCGATCGGGACGCGGAGAGGTCGACCTCGTCGCCTCCGCGTTTTTCTCACGACAGACGCGCGTCCAGCTCGACTCGTCGAGCGGGACGCGCCGCTTTGTCTCGCAGGAGATCCTCGGGGTGCGAGCGATGAGCTCGCGAGTCGATGCGCGCAAATGGCTTCGCCTGCCTGCGCGTGCTCGTCAGCACGGATCGCATGAATCCGGTCTGGATTGCGTGGCGTCTGCGCCGGTATGGTCGGGTCCATCACCACCTGCCGGCAGGAAACAACCATGCGCAGCCATCCCAGGACCTTTCGTCTGATCGCCCTCTCCTTCGGTTTCGCGACTCTGGCCGCTGTTCCCGCCGCGGGCAACGCCGCGGAGCCCGATTCGAGCGGCTCCGGGGAGATCAAGGACGTCCCGATCTACATCGGTGGCGATTTCGCGATCGGCAGCCCCCTGGGAGAATTCGACGAGAACGTCGACACCAGCTACGGCGTCGGCGTGCATCTCGGCTACCGGTTGGCGTCGTTCTTCAGCATTCGCTTCGACATCGCCCACCTCATCTATGGGTCCGATAGCTGGAAGACCACCAACCCCAGCTTTCCCGGGGTCAGCTTCGACATGAACACGGAGAACACCCTTACGTTCTTCGGTTTGGGGCCGCAATTGACGGGGCGTCTGGGACCGTTGCGACCGTTCGTGAACCTGTCAGGCGGCTTCGAGACGCTGTCGACGTCGACTTCGCTCAAGGGCAACGGTCAGGCCGACAACGTCGCCGAAGACACCAACTTCCGCGACTACGCCTGGGCGTGGGGTGGTGGCGCCGGTGTGCACATCCCGATCCCCGCCTGGAAGGGCGTGACGATCTCGCTCGGCGCCTTCTATCAGGCGGGCGGCAACGCGGAGTACGTGCTCAAGGGAGGCCTGCGCAACAACGGCAACGGGACCGTCTCGCCCGAAACCGTCAAGAGCGAGACCGGCCTCGTGCGCTACCAGGTCGGTCTCAGCCTCGGCCTATGACCGCGCGCCTTGGCGAGAGGGTCAAGCGATGAAGGTTTGATTGCGCCGTGATGAATGGCCCTCGTCGTCGAAGGATGTCGTCTGCCGCTGTTTTCCCCGTGTGTTCGGTCTGCTCAGCGGCTAGATCGCCAGACCAAATGCCGATGGATTGGCGTTCAAAATTTGGGAAGAGAACGGGTGTGGCACTCGACCTCCCTACAACCGGTCGTGAGCCGGTAGACGGGTTGTTGCACACCGGCCGAATCAGGTGACGTAAGGAACAGTTCCTCGCGCGTCAGTCGCTCGAACAAGTCTATGGGAATGCCACCGCGGTACTCTCCCGGCGCAACCAAGTGTCGGTGCGGCCTCAGGAGGCGTGCGTACATGCCGAACAACACCGTGTTCTGAACCTTGTTCACCCACTCCCAAGTCAGAACTTCCCCTTCGCGTCCCAAGCCGCGTGAAATGAGTGCTTTGGTGAAATCACCCAAGGGCGGGATGTCCCAGAGTATGGCGGGCCGTATCACAGCGGCACCACTCTTCAGAGGGACAGGATAGGCGATGAGCGAATCCCAAGACCAGGGTTGCTCGAGACAAGAATCATGAAGACAGACGCCCACCCAGCCTTCCTCGTTGGAAAGCCGATAGGCGTCCACGATAGGTCGGCCGAAAGTGATATTCCCCCAGGTGACATCGCCGTATGCGATTGCGCCACGGATCGGGAGGGCCGTTGGAACGCCCCCGGACAGCAGAGCCTGTGACATGGCGATCAGGCCTTTTAAGCCGTCACAAGTCGGTGGCGCCGAGGCGAATACAGTATCCGACACCAGCTGGAACTGCGACACCCCCGCCTGCTGGGCCGAGGTCTCGACCAGATTCGTCCATTCGTGCACTCGCGCTGCCTGGAGCGCGGGAGGTAGGTTGAGCATCAGATTGCTAAACCCGAGTAAGTCAGCGACGAGGCAGTACTGGACCATGGCGGCAAAGACTCTACGCCATCGTTCCGGGTGCTAACGACTGACGGCTGTGCTACCGGTCGTTTTGAACCTTCTTATTCTCCGTGGCGGGCAATTCCGCGTCTCGCTCTCGGCGTCGGAGGATTCCGCCTCGTCGGTCGCGGAAAGATCGTCACGAGTTCTCAACACGGTCAACTCTGCGGCTTTGTCACTCTCAACCCCGGAGAGGAGCCATGGCGCCGGATCCCTGATTGCCTCCTCCTGCATTTTGAGAATCCGGAAGGCCGACCCAGAGAATCCAATTCCTTTGGCGCCGAGGGCAAACATGATTGCGCCAACAACAGCGACCGTGACGCCGCCGATGACGTCGCGTGCAGTCGACATTCTTCGGATTTCCCAGACTGGAAGAAGAACCAGGATGGAACCAATCGAGTAAGACAGCGGAGACACGATAGCAATCCCCCAGTGAACGAACTTGCTGCGGACTTGAATCGCCAGGCCCTCGCCGTCTCCTTTGGGCGCGATCTTCAAGTTGTCATACGCGCCGCCGTAGTCGCGCCAGGCACGGGACACCGGCCTAATGTTCGAAAGATACCGAATCTCGCTTGCGCTGAGGCTTCTGAATCCTTCGCGCATTCCCGCCCACCAATACTCAAGTCGTGCATCGCGCTTCGGACTCTGGCGGTTGGGATCGAGGTCGAAGGCGTGCAGCTTCTCCAACATCTTGTAGTCGGTCCTGGCGCGCTTTCGAGGGCTCTGGCCCGACAGAAAAGTGCTGACCGCCCTGTAGATGACCGCACTACCCGTGAGAACTGTGATCGCCTTCGGCGCGTAGTCCAACAGTACATGCCACCAACTCATGCCGCGGGAACGAAGCGAGGTCCCACTACTTCCCGAAGATTCGAAAGAACAATCTGCGGGGGTGTGCCCGCGCGACTAGATTGCTGGCGGGCTCTGGCAGATCGCGAGCACTGCTCGAGGGCTGGGCGGCTACACCATGCCGGCCGCTTCCAGTGCGTGTCACTCGACTCGCTAGCACACCCACCCCCGTCCGCGACCGAACGGGGAGGAAACGTCGCGGTGAGTGGGGAAACCGGCGGGAGCCGACAGCAGCGAAAGGCACCTTCCGACTTGACTCATCCCTGCTTGGCAGCCACCACCTAGGCCGAAGGGTGCCGCCGGATGCAGCCCGACGGTTCGACAGCCGATGGCGTCGCCGTCGAGGCCAACCTCCCGAACGCGTCTAGCGCGACGCCGGCTGCTCAGAGTTCAGGCTGCGCTACGCCTTCGGTCGTGGTCTTGGTGATTGAACCTCCGAATCGAGACAATGTTCCGGTTCGATTGCCCTCTCGACCTGCGTAATAGCCTGACGCCAGGCGTCTTTCGGAGAAATGACATTCCAGATTGAACGAAAGGGCGTCACGCCTACCGGCATCGACTCGGCGCCATCCCGCCGCTTCGCCCGGGGTTGCGTCGGGGTCCGCGCGGCTGCTAGCGTTCGCTACCCAAGCCGCACATTGCTTCCGCAACACGTGCCGCCGGTTTGACGATACCCACGACCAATGCCATCGCCTCGCCTTCCGCAACGCGTATCTCTCTTTCTCCTGATGGCAGGGCTGGCCGCGTGCAACCTCGACTTGCGGGACGCCCCCCTCTGCAGCCGCCCGGACGCAGATCCTACGAAGATTTGCTCCGAGCAGCCTTCGATTGCTCCGATGCGGGCCGATGCCGCCGACGGGCCTCCTAGCCCTATGTCACCACCCCCTGCGGTGGGTGAACCGGATGCAAACAATGACGTCGCGTTAGCGTGCCAAGCCGGCTCTCACCGCTGCTCAGACAAATGCGTTGATAGCGCGTCGGTCGAACACTGCGGCGCCTCGTGTTCCCCGTGCCCAATGGTTCTCGACGGAACGGCGGTTTGCACAAGTGGGGCCTGCGAGGGTCGCTGCCCCGACGGCAAAGTGTTCTGCAAGAGTCAGAGTGCATGTCAGGCTCCGACGGCACCGTGTGGCGGCGGCTGTCCCGCCGGCACGCACGAGTGCAGCGGTTCTTGCGTCTCGAACAGCGACATCAACAGCTGTGGTCCGACCTCCTGCTCGGCGTGCCCCACCCCGGCCAACGCCGACGCCTCCTGTGACGGCAGGGCTTGCGCCTGGTCCTGTCGAGCAGGTTTCCAGGCTTGCGGAATGGCGTGTCTGGCCCTGGGGATCCCTTGCGAAGGTAAGTGCGGCGCCGGCGAGACCCTCTGCGCGGGTCGCTGTGTCGCCAACACCCAGGTACCCGTGGAGAACTGTGGCAACGGGGTCGACGATGACTGCGATGGTGCGATCGACTGCGCGGACTCGAACTGTGGAAATGGAACCGCGTGCGGCCAGGAACGGATCTGCGGCAGCGGTCAGTGCATCGCCGAGTGTGGGAATGGCCCCGGCCAGAAATGTTGTGAGGGAGCCCAGACCGGTTGCGCAAACAACTGCGGCACGATGGGAACCCGCACCTGTCGAGGCGGTACGTTCGGCGCATGTTCGGCAGCCGATACCTGCTGTGGCGATCCGGCCTGCTCGAACAATTGCGGCGAGAAGGGCTCACGAACTTGCAACGGCACGACCTTTGGCGCCTGCCCCGTGCCACGACGAGCGTGCTGCCCCGGTGATACGCAGACGTGTTCGAATACCTGCGGAATGACTGGCTCGATCGCGTGCCGCGGTGGCGCCTTCAACAAGGCCGACTGCACCGCGAAGGAGTCTGCATGTGCTGGAGGGGAAGGACAGGCATGTCGCCCCGGTAAGAGCTGCGACAACGGCTTGTTCTGCTGTCCCGACTCAGGCATATGTGGCGCCGAGGTGAATCGTTGCCTCCGTCGCCGTGACACCGGAGGGCAATGCAACTACGCCGACGGTGACGGGCAGTGCTTGCCGACGCACTATTGCGACGGCGACCACGACGCCTGTCAACCGCGGGTGGGACGCGGGGCGACCTGCTTCAACTCTCCCGGCTCACCGAAATGCGCGTCCGGGTTGTCTTGCAACGAAGTGACCAGTACCTGTCAGTGAGGCGCAGGTTTCTCTGGAGGCGTCAGGCGTCTGGAGTCTTGAGGAGTTTCCGCGCAGGCGTCTTCTAGCTCAGACGTACGTCGCGTCTTCTGCTCGCTCACGCTACGCCGCCGAATTGGCGCGCGCCACCTCGGCAAGGTTTGGCCGCTTGGCCCAGATTCGCGTCGAGACGGAATCGATCGATGAGCGAGTAACGACCTGCGTGGTTTGGCGGCGTCTTCCTCCAGTAGCAGCCGCAACGCCCCCGATGATAGCGGTCAAGCCGCTCCGTGCGCGCTAGGGCTTGATGGCCCACTCAACTGCTGCCTGAAACAGCTTCTTGCCCTCGGCGGTGGGACCGGCAGGGCGATGCCAGAAGAAGCCCACCCGCTTGGCAGGCGCCTTCAGGCCAGCTCCCATATCAGCCCCCTTCTCGTAGCCAAACAGACAGAATTGGTTGGCGTTGCCCACAATCGTCGCGATCTTGATCGCGCCCGGTCCAAGGTTTGTGAACTGGACCATTCTCTGGCGGTTCGCGGTCGTCATGACCTTCACGTTGCCGACCGGAAGGCCCGCGGCGAGAGGGTGATCGGCCTTAATGATGCTTATGCTGTCCTGATTGGGATCCGTATTGCCGGTTCGGCCCAGGCCGAATTCGCTCGTGTCGCCGTCTTTGCTGACGATAAGAGGCACCGCGAGATTTTTGAGAGCCGGTTCGGGAGTAACGCCGAAGTAGTTAGCGTTCGGACTCGCGATGAGTAGCGCCTTGTCCATCATGTTGGCGGCGCGCACCATGGCGGCCTTGACTTCCTCGACAACGAGGTTGTGCGAGGTCTTCATGGAATTGAGGATGGCGAGCATCTCGACGCGTGAGGGATCGTTGAGGTTGTTGTCGTCGCCGACGATGAAGACGACTTTGTGGGGACCGGGGGGGAAGCCGCCTGCTCCGGCGTTGCCGCCCGCGCCGCTGGTGTCCGCGGGAGGGCTCGAGGTGTCGGCCGAGCCGCCGGTGCCGGCGTTGGTACCGCCCGAGCCGCCGGCCGCTCCGCCAGCGCCACCGCCGGTGCCGCCCGTCGCTTCGCTGCCGCCGCCCGTGCCACCGGTCGAGGACGACCCACCGCCGGTGCCGCCAGTCGTGCTGCCGCCGCCGCCCGCGCCGCCGGTGGTCGGTGTGGACCCGCCGCCCGAGCCGCCGGTGGAAGGCGCCCCACCTCCGCTGCCGCCCGAGCTCTTGCTACCGCCGGTGCCGCCCGTTGCGCTGCCTTCACCAGAGGTGTCGGGCGTCGGGGTGCAGGCGAGAGCAAGGCCGGCCACCAGGGAGACCGACAGCATCAACGAGCGCAGAGGGTGGGTGAACATCATGGGTGTAGGGGCTTCTAGGACGCTGCACCGGCCAAGAAAAGTAAAAACTGCCCTTTGGGTCAGCTGCCAAGGGGCCGGTTCAGCGTTCAGAATTCGGCGGTTCGCGCTCTAGGAATCGCCGCGTCAA
Organism: Myxococcales bacterium; assembly: GCA_031398585.1. GTDB lineage: Bacteria > Myxococcota_A > Polyangia > Fen-1088 > Fen-1088 > JANNNO01. The sequence continues at coordinate 16,360 of JANNNO010000038.1, forward strand.
CCTAGATGCAGCGGGATGCCGAGGGCGATGAGTTGCTTTTCGATGGTGCCGGGCCAGTCGCGGTTGGCGGCGGGGCTGGCGGGGCTGGGGTGCAGGATGGAGCCGATGGTGACGTCGGTGGCGGCGAGAGCCTCGCGGGCACGGGTTTGGGCGAAGGCGCCGACGCCGATGACGTGGGAGGGGCGCAGGACGGCCACGACCTCGCGTAGAGCGGCGTCGCACGCGGCGTGCACGGCTTGTCGTTCGGCGGGGGCGAGCTTGTCGGGTGTGCGGTTGCGGCCGCTCTCTTCCATGAAGACGAGCGGGCAGTAGTTCACCACGAAGAAGCGGCGGAAGAAGGCTTCCGGGCTGCCGAAGCGCTGTTTGGCCCAACCCCAGAGGCGCGTCCCGCTGACCTCCGACCGCGTGCACGCAAAGCCGGTCACGGGCCGGGCGGCGTTCTCCTTCTTGGGGCGGCCGACGGGGGCCTCGATGCCGAGGAAGTCCCGCACCATCGAGACGTCGCCGAAGGGGACGCCGGTCTGGGCCATGCCGAAGGGCCCCGGGTTCATTCCCAGGAGCAGGACGGACTTCTGCCCTGCCCCCCAACGACGGAGGTAAGCCTCGTGCGGCGCCCAGGCGTAGCCGAGCGGGTTGTAGACGTGCGTGACGGGCGCCGCGAAGCGCAACCTGTCGACCTCCGCCGCCAGGCGCCGACTCGTGGAGACGAGTTCCATCGCGTCGGTTTATCACGCTCGATGGCGCGGCTTGCTGCGGGCGCCGGAGAGCCCGGCCGAGGCTAGGGGACGCTGCCCGATAAGACGAGTTACCGGAGGCCGACGACACCGCCGGGCGAGGCCGCCCACCCATCGCCCGGACGCGCCGAAGGTGATACACAAGAACGCCATGAAGGCGCTCGTCCTCACCGAATACAAACAGTTCGCGGTCACCGACATGCCCGAGCCGGCGCTCGGGCCCAACGACGTGCTCATCCGCGTGAAGGCCTGTGGGATCTGTGGCAGCGATGTCCACGGCATGGACGGCAGCACCGGCCGCCGCCGCCCCCCGATCGTCATGGGTCACGAAGCGTCCGGCCTGATCGAAAAGACCGGCAACGCCGTGACCGACTACAAGATCGGCGACCGGGTCACCTTCGATTCGACGATCTACAATCCCGAGAGCTTCTTTTCCAAGCGCGGGATGATCAACCTCTGCGACGACCGCCGCGTGCTCGGCGTGTCGTGTGAGGACTACCGACAACACGGCGCCTTTGCCGAGTTGGTCTCGGTCCCGCAGCACATCCTCTATTCGTTGCCCGAGGCAATGACCTTCGAGCAGGCGGCGCTGGTCGAGCCTGTCTCGATCGCGGTGCACGCCCGCAACCTCACCCCGATCGAGAGCGGCGACAGCGTCGTCATCATCGGCGCGGGCCTGATCGGCCTGATGGCGGTGCAGGTGCTGAAGAACAGCAGCCCCGCCAAGCAGGTCATCGCTGTCGACATCGACGACGCCAAATTGAAGGTCGCGACCGAAGTCGGCGCCGATCACGTGATCAACTCGGGCGGCGGCAACGACGTCGCCGCGGCCGTCAAGGCGCTCACCGGGGGCCGCGGAGCCGACTCGGTCTTCGAGTGCGTCGGCATCGAGCCGACCGTGCGCACCGCCGTGGCGTCGGTCCGCAAGGGCGGCACCGTGACCCTGGTCGGCAACCTGGCCAAGGATGTGTCGGTGCCGCTGCAGGCGGTGGTCACGCGGCAGATTCGGCTGCAAGGCTCCTGCGCATCGGCGGGCGAGTACCCCGAGTGCCTGTCGCTGATCTCGTCCGGGAAGGTGAACGTCGATCGCTTCATCTCGGCGACTGGATCGCTGGAAGAAGGGCACGACTGGTTCCATCGCCTCTACAAGCGCGAGGCGGGGCTCATGAAGGTCGTGCTCAAGCCGAACGGCTGAGCGGCACGGCGAAGCAGAGGCAAAGAGGCATAGACATGGCGAACGTAAAGAACTTCTTCGATCTGTCGGGCAAGGTTGCGCTGGTCACCGGTGCGAGCCGCGGTCTCGGGCAATACTTCGGCCGCGCCCTCGCGCTGGCCGGCGCCGATCTCATCGTCACCTCACGCAAGAAAGAGGACTGCGAACCGTTCGCGAAAGAGATTCGCGAGCTCGGTCGCAAGGTCCACATGCTGGACCTCGACGTGCGCGAAGAGGCGAGCATCCGCAAGATGGGCGAGGACGCCATCGGCGCCTTCGGCAAGATCGACATCCTCATCAACAACGCCGGCTGCAACGTACGGAAGCCGGCGCTCGACATCACCTGGGAAGACTGGAACAAGGTGCTCGACACCAACTTGCGCGGCACCTATTTCGTCGCGCAGGCGATCGTCAAGCACATGGTCCCGAAGAAATACGGCCGCATCGTCAACATCGGATCGGTGACCTCGGTGTTCGGCTACGCGGGCATCGGGCCCTACTGCGCCAGCCGCGGCGGCGTCAAGCAGCTGACCATGAGCATGGCCGACGAGTTCGGCAAACACGGCATCAACGTGAACTGCCTGGCACCCGGCTGGTTCCGCACCGAGCAGAACAAGGTCCTTTACGACAACGCCAAGTGGGTCGAGTACCTCTGCGACCGCATCCCGCTCAAGCGCCCCGGCAAGCCCAACGATCTCGATGGCGCCGTGGTCTTCCTCTCGTCCGACGCGAGCGAGTACGTCACGGGCCAGACCCTGCTGGTCGACGGTGGCATCTCGACGGGCGCCACCCGCGCCAGCGTCGACTGATCGCGAAGAGCAACGCCGCCGCGACGAAATGCACGTCGCGGCGGTCTGCTGCCCCCGCCGCTCCCGCGCCTGAAGCTAGAAGCCGAGCTCGAGGCCGCTCGAGATCTCGCCGATCGCCGCGATGGTGGGCGCGCCGACCAGTGCCCGCGCCTCGGTCGACCAGGCGACGTGGCGATTGAAGTGATAGGCGAAGCCGAGCCCGACGCCGCCGACCAGCGGCCCGCCCTTCACCGTGTCGGAGCGCACGAGGCGAACGGCCGGATCCGGCGGCACCTTGAGGCGAAAGCCCTCGCCGGCGCCAGCGGCGACCGAAGCGAAGCCGCGGAGGTTGCCGCTGCCGAATGCGTAGACCGCCCGGACCAACACCGCGATCGCCCGCTCGGCCGGCGTGCCAACGGTGGCGTCGCCCGAGCCCTGGGTGGGGATGAACTGCACCCGGCCCTGCAGCGACAGCGCGAAGTCCTCGTTGAGCTGATAGCCGAATTCAGGCAGCACGTGGCCGAGACCTCCCGAGAGCGGCCCCGCAGCGACCTCGCGATCCTTGCGGAATTCGAGCACGCCGCCCGGCTGCCAACCAAAGCCGGTGCCGAGACCGAGAGCGACGAACATCTGGCCAGCTTCGCGACGGTGGGCGCCGACCCGATCCCGCTCGATCGCCCGCTGCATGGCAACCGCCGCCAGCGGGTCTTCATTCACGGATGACGGCCGCTCGTCTTCGTCCTCGTCCTCCTCTTCGGAGCCATCGGGCAGAGGATCGTCGGGCCCGGCAGGACGCGCACCTTCGCGCACCAGAATGAGGTTGGGACTCTCGGAAGTGCCGCTCGAGATCTTGTTGGGGCCAGCGCCCTCGACGAAGTATTGCAGCGACTTGCCCTCGGTCGCGCTCGCGGGCAACACGCCGGTGTACCAGCCCTTCTTGTTTCGGGGCATGGTGATCTCGGTGAAGGTCTCGCTGCCGGCGGGGCGATAGTGCAGCGAGACCTTGCTGACCTTGATGCCAGCTTTGACCGCACAACGAAGCAGCACCTCGTTTTCGGGCGGCGCTTCGTCGGGCCCCTGGCAGGTGAGCGCATCGGGCAGCTGGCGTGGCGGCGGCACCGCCATCGCGACCTCGGCAGACGTCGGTGGCGGTGGCGGTGCGGGCGGCGGCATCGGTTCGGCA
>JANNNO010000044.1:0-5365 GCA_031398585.1 Myxococcales bacterium
GCTCATGAACAGGAAGCTCGCAACACGCACCGATGTCACCTCGGCCGGTTCACGCCTCAGCCTCGTGGTTTTGGCGGTCCTGACGTTTTCCGCGTGCGCGCCTGCGCTGACCAGCTTCGCTCCGGCTCACGTCGGCCCCAAGGGCGCCGTGAAGGCCGCCATCGGCGTCGACGTCGTTGCCCCCACCGGCACGATCGGTGACGCCTTCGACACCGCACGCACGCTCGCTCTGGCGAGCCGCAGCCGAACTCTCAGCGAAGAGGAGAAGAACGAGCTGGTTTCATCGGCGGTGAAGTCGGCCTTGCACCCCCCGGCGCTGGTCCAGCACTTCGGCGTCGCTTACAACCCGGCTGACGACTGGGAGGGCTCGTTGCAGTACGCGGGCGGTGCGTTTCGACTGGGCGGACGTCACCAGATCTTGCACCGCGATCGAAACGGCATCGACCTCAGCGCCGGGCTTGGCCTGTCGCGCTTTTCCTACGGTCTGCCGCTCGACGATTTCATCGACGTCATCGACGTCGACGACTTCACTCGCTGGACACTCGACGTTCCCATCACGCTTGGCCGGCAGGGCGAGTTCTTCCGCTGGTGGACAGGCCCGCGGCTCGCCTTCGTTCGCCATTCGGCCCAGCTCGTGGTGCGACTGCCGGCTCAGGGAGGCGAGCCGGCACGTGACGACGTCGCACGCGCATCGGGCGACGGCACTTACATCGGTTATCTCGCAGGCCTCGCCTTCGGTTACCGAAACGTCTTTCTCGCCTTCGAGCTCTCGGTCGCTCGCCATCTCGGCAGCGCGGAGTTGAATGTCTTCGGACGTACGCTAAGCGCCGACACCAACGCGACGATTTTCTCTCCCGGGCTCGCTCTGCTCGGTGAATTCTAGAAAATCGCGCACGAACGCCGCTGCCCACACGTCGCGATCGTTGACACCCAATTGCGGCGGGCGATACTTTGCCGAAGCCGCGGAGGGCGAGATGGTAGACAAAGAACCCTGCTTTATCGGTAGCAAGGTCACGGTGAAGGGCAGTATCTCCGGCAACCAGGATCTGGTCGTTCACGGCCGGGTCGAAGGGCGGGTCGGGATCGAGAATCGCCTCACGGTGGAAGAGGGCGGCAGCGTGGCCGCTGACGTCGACGTCAGCGAAGCAACGGTGCATGGCGAACTGCGCGGCGACGTCGTCGCCAGCCGTGCGGCGATCCTGCACAACACCGCTCGCGTGGTCGGCAGCATCCGAGCGCCTCGGGTGGTCATCGAAGAAGGGGCCCGTTTCTCGGGCAACATCGAGATGGATGTCGATCTCCCCGCCGGTGTCTCGGCGGGTAAGGCTTAGACCAGCCCACGCCGAAGGAGACTTGCCATGGCCAAGGAGAGGGATAAATCGATGGGCAATACGGTCATCAGCAACGGCATCGTCATCGATGGAGAAGTCACTGGCGAAGAGCCGCTGACCATCCTCGGGACGGTGAAGGGAAAAATTTCCACCACGCAGAATCTGCTCGTCGAGCCCGGCGCTACCGTCGAAGCCGACGTCGAGACGCAATCGTTGAGCGTGGGCGGGCGCCTGACTGGCAACGTCGTCGCGCGCGAGCGGGTCGAAGTGCGCGCCAACGGCAAGATGGTTGGCGACATCAAAGCTCCGCGGATCGTGATCGCGGACGGCGCTGCCTTCAAGGGCAACGTCGACATGGACGTCTGACAGATCTCGAAGGAGAGCGACCCAGATGGCGGCGGATAGGGATACCGACAGGACAGAGAAACAGACCGTCATCGGGCCCGAGACGCGGGTCTCCGGTGAGCTCCGCGGCGATGAAGACGTCATCGTCCGCGGCCGCGTCGAGGGCCGCGTCTCGCTCACGGCCGTCTTCACCGTCGAAGAGAGCGCGATCGTGCAGGCCGATGTCGAAGCCCGCATCGTGCTCGTCTCGGGCGTCATCGTCGGCAACGTCACCGCCACCGAGATCGTGCGCCTGGGAGAGAAGGCCCGTGTGGTGGGCGACGTCTCGGCCCCTCGGGTCGTGATGGAAGCCGGCGCAGCTTTCCGCGGGCGCCTCGACATGGGCGACGTCCAGTCAGGCGCTCCGGCCTCGCGCGCTTCGGCCCGCCGCCCCGCCGAGATCTCGGCCAAAGCCCCGCCGCCGAGGATCGCGGCACCTGCGCGCATGCCCGCTCCCGCCTCGGCGCCGATCGCGCGCGCGGCGCCGATTCCTCCCCGACCCCAGGCGCCTTCGACGGCAACGCCCGCCCGCGCCCCCGGACCGCCTTCGTTGCCCCGACCTGGCGTCGCTGCCGCCGGAGGCATTGCGTCGGGTCCCGGTGCTTCCTGGGCCAAAAAGAAGCTGCAGCGGCGACGCTGAGGTCAGATTCGATTCACCGCGCGCGACGAGCGGAGCAGCGAGCGCCGTGAGCCGAGCCGCACGAGCCCCGTGAGCCGTCCGTGCATGCGAACGCACCTGCGGCGCGTGTGACAACGGCGCATCGACTTCGGCAAAAGAACGCGGCAGCTCGCAGATCGTTGTGCTACCTTCCGCCCGCTCATGTGCGGAGTCATCGGCGTCTTCGGTCACCCTGAAGCCGCGAATCTCGCCTACCTCGGCCTGCACGCGCTTCAGCATCGCGGTCAGGAATCAGGCGGCATCGTCTCAAGCGACGGAGACAGCTTGCGGCTCATCCGCGAGATGGGCCGCGTGCACGAGATCTTCACGGCAGAACGGCTGGCCCGACTGCCGGGCCCCTCGGCCATCGGGCACGTTCGTTACTCGACCGCGGGCGATTCCAGCGTAAAGAACGCGCAGCCGATCGCCGTCAACTACGGCGGCGGCTCGCTCGCGATTGCCCACAACGGCAACCTCGTGAACTTTGGCGAGCTGCGCGCACGGCTCGAGGACGAAGGCTCGATCTTCCAGACGACGTCGGACACCGAGGTCATCCTTCATCTGATCGCGCGTTCGCGCGAAGGATCGCTGCCCGAACGACTCGCCGACGCTCTGCGATCAGTGCGCGGGGCGTTCTCGCTGGCGCTCCTGTCGCCCACGTCGTTGATCGCGGTTCGTGATCCCATGGGCATCCGGCCGCTTTCGCTCGGCCGCGTCCGTGACGGCTGGGTCGTGGCGTCCGAGACCTGCGCGTTCGAGCTCATCGAAGCCGAGTACGTCAGGGATCTGGATCCCGGCGAGATGCTGGTGATCGACGAACAGGGCGTGCGCAGCCTGCGCCCGTTTGGCAATCAGTCACCCCGCCGTTGCGTTTTCGAGTGGGTCTACTTCTCGCGGCCCGATTCCACCATCGCCGGAATCTCGGTCTATCGCGCGCGGGAGAACATGGGCCGTCGCCTCGCTGTCGAACATGGCGTTCCTGCCGACGTCGTGATTCCGGTTCCCGATTCCGGGACCGCGGCCGCCATCGGCTACGCCCGTGAGAGCGGCATTCCCTTCGGGCAGGGGCTGATGCGATCGCATTACGCTGGCCGCACGTTCATCGAACCTTCGCAGCAGATCCGCCACTTCGGCGTGAAGCTGAAGCTCTCGCCGGTACGCGAGGTGCTCACCGGCAAACGCGTGGTCGTGGTCGACGACTCCATCGTTCGCGGCACCACTTCACGCAAGATCATCGGCATGATCAGAGCGTCCGGCGCGCGCGAGATTCACATGCGCATCAGCTCGCCGCCGACCGTGGGCCCGTGTCACTACGGCATCGACACGCCCTCTACCGACGAGCTCATCGCGTCTTCGCAGTCCGCTGCCGAGATCTGCAAATACGTGGGAGCCGATTCGCTCGGTTACCTGAGCCTGCAGGGGCTGCACGATTCGGTCGGTAAGGGGCTCTCGCCCGACGAGAATCACGGCCTGTGCGACGCGTGTTTCTCCAACAAGTATCCGCTCGCGGTGGTGCCGCCGGCGCGCTTGCGCCAGCTGCGGCTGATCTCCGCGTAAACGGGATCGCTCTGCGGAGACCACAGCGGTGGCGACCAGCACCACATCGGTCACGGTCGTATCTGGCCGGCACCCCGATGCCGACGCACTCGACGCCCGGTTGATCCAGCTGCGCGTCGACTCGCCCCGCGCGCTCATCGAGCGCTACCTCGACCTGCTGCCAACCTTCGGCAGCGGGGTGCTGGTCTGCCCGGGCGCCGCGATCGTGGGCGACGTCCGCCTTGGTGAGGACGTCTCGATCTGGTTCAACGCCGTCCTGCGCGGAGATCTCGCACCCGTCACCGTCGGCAAGGGATCCAACATTCAGGACGGGTCCTGCCTGCATGTCGGCGATCACAGCCCCTGCGTGGTCGGGCAAGAGACGGTGGTCGGTCACCGCGTGATGCTGCACGGCTGTCGCGTCGAGGACGGCTGCATGATCGGCATGCAGTCGACCGTCCTCGACGACGCCGTCATCGGGGAGGGCTCCCTGGTCGGCGCCGCCGCGCTCGTCACGCCCGGGACCATCGTTCCTCCTGGTAGCCTCGTCTTGGGCGCCCCCGCCAAGGTGGTGCGGAAGCTCTCGGATGACGAGCGCAAAGGTCTGCGGGCGCTGGCGGGGAAGTACGTGCGGTTGAAGGAGAATTACCGCCGCGACAGCCTTGGCGTCACGACAGCACGCTGATATGGTTCGCCGCCATGGAAATCGGGCCCCTGCGAGAACGAGCGAGCAAACTCGAGAGCCGTCTCATCGTTCTCCGGGGGTATCTTTGACATCGACGGCAAGCGACGAAAAATAGCCGAGCTCGACGCGCGAGCTGGCGAACCAGACTTCTGGAACGACAACGACAAGGCGCAGGCCGCTCTCAAGGAGCAGGCTCGCCTCAAGGCTGCCGTCACGGGCTGGGACCAGCACATGGCTGTGGTCGAGGACGTGCGCGTCCTGCTCGATCTGGCCGATGAGGCCAAGGACGAAGCCACCGCCGCCGAGGCCGAAGCGAGCCTCACCTCCAGTGAGGGCGCGGTCACCAAGATGGAGTTCGCGCGCATGCTGTCGGGTCCCTACGACCGGACGGGCGCCATCCTCTCGATCAACGCCGGCGCCGGCGGCACCGAGTCGCAAGACTGGGCCGAGATGCTGCAGCGGATGTACACGCGCTGGGCCCAACGCCGTGGCTACGAGCTCGAGGTCCTCGACATGCAGCCCGGCGACGAGGCCGGGATCAAGAGCGTCACCCTCGGCATCATGGGCGAATGGGCCTATGGCTACCTGCGGGCGGAGGCGGGCGTGCATCGCCTCGTGCGCATCTCCCCCTACGATTCGCAGGCGCGCCGCCACACCTCGTTCGCCAGCGTCTTCATCTATCCCGACATCGATGAGACCGTGCGGGTCGACATCGACGAAAAGGATCTACGGGTCGAGACCATGCGGTCAGGAGGCGCTGGTGGCCAGCAC
>JANNNO010000424.1:0-10523 GCA_031398585.1 Myxococcales bacterium
GCACCGGGTATTCGACCGACGAGCGCACGCTGCTCGAGTTGGCGCCGTATCACCCGCTGCCGAGCAAGTTGGTCGACTGGCGCATGCTCACGAAGTTGAAGAGCACCTACGTCGATCCGCTGCCGGAGGCGGTCAACCCGCGCACCGGTCGCATCCACACGACGTTCAATCAGGCGGTCGCGGCGACCGGACGGCTGTCGTCCAGCGAGCCCAACTTGCAGAACATTCCGATCCGGACCGACCTCGGCCGGCGCATCCGCGAGGCCTTCGTCGCAGCCCCGGGTGACGTGCTCCTGGCGGCCGACTATTCCCAGATCGAGCTGCGCATCCTGGCGCATTTTTCCGAGGATCCCGCCTTCCTGGCGGCCTTTCGCGCCGGCGACGACATCCACCAGCGCACCGCCGCCGAGGTCTTCGGCGTCGCACTGGCCGAGGTCTCGTCGGAACAGCGCCGCATCGCCAAGGCGATCAACTTCGGGTTGGTCTTCGGGCAGACCGACTACGGCCTGGCCCAGGCGGTCGGGATCACGCGAGCCACCGCCAAGGCGTACATCAGCAACTACTTCGAACGCTACGCGGGCGTCCGATCCTACATGGAGCGTCTGATCATCGACGCGCGCGCCTCCGGGGTGTCGACCACGCTGCTCGGTCGCCGTCGCGCCATCCCCGAGATCGGCAGCAGCCGTCAGCAGGACCGTGGCCACGCCGAGCGTGTCGCGCGAAACACGCCGATTCAGGGCTCCGCCGCCGACATCCTCAAACTGGCGATGATCGAAGTCGCCAACGGCATCGAGCGGCACTGGCCTCGGGTGCGGCTGCTGCTCACGGTGCACGACGAGCTGGTCTTCGAGTTGCCGGCCAACGACGTGGAGGAGTTCCGTCCCTGGGTCAAACAGACGATGGAGTCGGTTCACCCATTGCGGGTACCCCTGGTGGTCGACGTGGGCGTCGGCCCGACCTGGGGCGCCGCCGGCTGACGCGCGCGCACGACGCGAAGGCGTGGGCCGGCCAGGTCAAGCGCGGTAATATCGTCGTCATGGTGCCGAGCCGCGGCTTCTGCTCGCGCGTCGGCCCGCGGGGGGTGCGGGCTCTGCTCGGGATCTGCCTGGCGAGCGCCTTGATGGTGACGGCCGGTTGCCGAAACGAGCGCGCAGCCACCCCCGCGCCGTCTGGGCAGGCCAGCGCTGGCGCATCGGGCGCGCTGGTCGAACCGGGCAAAGCGAAAGGGCCAGGGCAGGGCGAGATCGTCGACCCCGGTCACATCCGGCCGCTGCGTCGCTGCTTCGCGGATCTGCCCGCCTGGGTCGATCCGCTGGTGCCCGATCTGCTCGACCGCGCCCTCGGCTACCAGGAAAAGGACGACTTCGTGGGCGTGCTCGCCTGCGCCGAGGAAGCCGCTCGACAGGCGCCCCGGTCGGTCGAAGCCCATCACAACCGCGGCTTGGCCCTCATGCGCCTCGGCCGTTTCGACGAAGCCCGCGACGCCCTGGCCCTGGCACTCGCTCTGGCGCCCGAGGACGGCGAATCCCTCGAGCTCGCCGCCGAGCTCTTCATCAATCGCGTTGCGCCTTCCGCCGAGCGCACGATGATCGGCCTCGAGTACGCCCGTCGCGGGCGCCGCTCCAACGCCGCTCGCCACCGCGCGCGCGGCGCCCGGCTCGCTCTGCTCGAGGGGCAGGCGCTGGTGGATCTCGGTCGCGCCAGCGAGGCGCTCGCACCCCTGGGAATTGCGGAAAAGTGGCTCGCGGGCGATTCAGCCGCGCGCTACGAGCTCGGTGTCGCGCAGTTCGAGCTCTGTCGCTTCGTGGCCGCTCGCCGCGCGTTCGAGGCGGTCATTGCTGCCGAGCCGCAACACGCGCACGCCCTCTATCACCTCGGGCTCATCGCCGAACGAGAGGGCAAGGACGCCGAAGCCAAGGGCCTCTTTGCACGCGCCACGGCCCGCGATCCCAAGGCCTTCCCGACCATGCCGGAGATCTCGTCCACGGTGTTCGCGGCGCGCGTGAGCGCCATCGTGGCAGCACTGCCAGCGGAGGTGCGGGCCGACATCGGCGACGTGCCGATCGAGACAGCCGAGCTGCCCGCGACCCTCGACCTCACCGCAGAACGCCCGCCGCTCTCGCCGACAATCCTCGGCCTCTATCGCGGATTGCCGTTGGGACGTGACGGGGCCAGCGAGGATCCCGCCGAGCTGTCTTCGCGCGGCACCCGCGGCCGGCAGGCACATGACCCTTCGGCGGTCGGGTTGGGCGGTGCGCCGCCGGAAGGGATTTCCTCGGCGAACAACGTACCTGCGCGCGCGATCGTGTTATACCGCCGGAACATCCTGCGTAGCCTCCACGGGCCTGAAGAGCTCGACCGAGCCATCGAACGGACCTTGCTCCACGAGGTCGGTCACTTGCGCGGGGAGGATGACGGCTCGCTCCGCGATCGAGGTCTCGAATGAATCGGCTTCCGTCGACCGTGTCGCGCTCCCTTCGCACCCATCGTTCAGCCACTGGTGCAGCCCCTCGTGTCGGGCCTCGCCTCGGGCTCTGCTTGGCAGGCGGCCTGGGGCTCTGCTTGGCAGGCGGCCTGGGGCTCTCCTTGGCGAGTTGCTTCGCGCTCGGCTCGGCGTTCGCCCAGCCCGCAGGGAGCCCTTCGCCTCTCAGCCCGCCGCCGCTGTCCCCGTCTTCGGGCAACGCGCAGACTCCTGGATCGCTCACGCCGGCGCGATCGCTTCCGCCTCCCGTGCCCGCACCCACCGCCCCGTCTCGCCCCGCAGGCTCGCCTGGCTCCCCGCCCGCCACCCCGAGCGCCGAGGATCAGGCGGCTGGCAAACGTCACTACCGCCGCGGCGACGAGCTCTTCAAGCAGGGCCGCTACCTCGAGGCCGCGCGGGAATTCGAGGCCGGCTTTGCGGTCGCGCCCCGGCCGCTCTTCCTTCTCAACATCGGACACTCGTACCGCAAGGCGCAGGAGCTGAGGCGAGCGCGCGTCGCTTACGAGGAATTCCTCAAGGCCGATCCGAGCTCGACGTACCGACCCGACGTGGAAGATCTGATGCGAACCATCGACGACGCACTCGCGGCCTCCGCGATGCCCGCAGGTCCTCCGCCGGCCGGCTCGAATCCCGTCAGTCCCGGTCCCGGTCTGCCACCAGCGGCGCCGCCGGCTGGTGTCCCCCCCGCGTCGGGTCCCACCATCGACCTCGCGCCGCCCGTCATGCTGGAAGCCAGCGAGACGACCGCGACGACCGAATCGAGTTCGATCTTCCGCAGTCCCTGGTTCTGGGGTGCCGTGGGCGTCGTGGTCGCCGCCGGCGTCGGCGGCACTGTCTACGGCCTGAGTCGCCCGGCGCCTTGCAACGCGACCCGCTGCCTGCGCGAAACCAACTGAGCGTGCGAACCGGCCGCGCGCCGGCACCGGTCACGCGCCGGCGGCAGTCGTGAACCGGCACCGGTCACGCGCCGGGCGGCGCTGGTTAGATTAGGCCGAGCGATGGGCGCGCGCGCCGGATGGCCGGGCGCGCACGCGAACGCCGTACAGAAGGATCACTTCTTCTTGGCGGGGAGCAGCGGCTCGGCGGGTTTGCCCTCGAGCTGGATGGTCTGCGCCTCGGGCGGCAAAACGGCGTTGCCCTCGGCAATGACTTTGCCGGCAGCGTCTTCGGTGCGCTTGTGCACGATGAGCCCGTTCGAGGCGGCAAAGCCCGTGACCGAGTTGATGGCGAAGGTACCGGTGACGACATACTGCTCGCCGGTCTTCACCGCCAGCGCCTTGGGTCGCCCGGTCTTCCAATCTTTGAGGGGATAGTCCGCGATGAGCAGGGCGCGCTCGAGCTTGCCATCGGCGGTGTCGCTCAAGAAGAAGTGAGGCTGTTCACAGGGGCGGCAGCCACCAGGAGCGGGAGCCACAGCGGTCGGCGGAGCGTCCTTGGCCAGCGCCTTGCGACGCTCGGTCTTGCGCTTCTTGTCCTGCTCCTCGTTGCACTTTCGGATCTCGGGCGGACACTCGTACAGGAACCGGAGGAAGCCTTTGACCTTCACGTCCTTGTCGAGGACCTTGGTCATTCCCTTGCGCAGTCCATAGACCGAGTATTCGCCGGTCGGGTACTGGACAGGGGCCGTGGCAGCGTCGAAATTGGGAGTGGGGGGCAGGTTGACCTTCACGGGCGGCAGCGCCTGGCCCTGCGCCCAGGCCTGCCCGGAGGTTGCGGCCGCCAACAGGACGGCACCGCCCATGCCAGTCGCGGCGACACTTGTTGCTACCGTTGCTGCCAAGGCCGCACCCGCCAGGGAGGCACCAGCCGCGGGTGAGATCAGCGAGACGCCAAACCGAGTTCGGAGCATGAATGTTCTCTCCTTGCCAATCGCCGCAAAGGGGCCTGCCTCGGGCACCGAATCGACTGTCGGCGGCGTTGGAAAAAACCGCACGGCCAGCGAGACAGCCCTGAATATCACGCACGTTTTTGCCCGGCAAGTCGCGCCCGCCGTGATGGTCGTTACGCTGCTGATCGGCTGTCGCAAGCCTTCAAGCACCTACACGTCGGATGCCCGTCCCGTGGGGCCCGACGCGGGTCGCCCGGCGGACGATCCACGGCCTCTTGCCGCTCCCCCATGTCCGGCAGGGCCTCGGGTCACAGCGAGTCAGCCCGGGCAGCAGACCTTGAAGGTCCAGATCCCGGCAGATCCGGTATCGCTGGATCCTTTCGATGAAGGCGCGGAGGTCGGCCTGCGCGTCCTGCGCGATCTCGTGGTCGAGCCCCTCGTGAGCTGCCCGACGAGGGGCAAAGAGGCGGGGGACGGAGATGGTGTCGCTCCCGGGGTCGCCTCGGCCTGGCAGATCGCCCCGGATGCCGACAGCATCACCTTCTTTCTCAGAGCCGGCGCCACGTTTCACGACGGTCGCCTGGTCGGCTCGGCCGACGTGCGCGCTTCCCTCGAAGCCGCCACCAGCGGGGCTTCACGCATGCCGATCGCCAGGGCCTCGCTGGCCGACCTCCAGGGCATCGACATCGTTTCCCCGAGCGCTGTACGCCTGCGGCTGCGAAGACCGTCGCGGCTCTTTCTGCGAGCGCTCTGCGAGATCCCGATCGTACCGGCAAGCTGGCTGAGCGGGAAGCGATCGGGTCCCGCAGCGCAGTCACCGATGGGAACCGGGCCGTATCGTTTCGTCGATTGGACGAAGGGCCGCTCGCTGCGCCTCGCGCGCGCCTCACGACCGGGCCTGCCGCCGGCTCCCTTTGCCGAGATCGTCTTTGCCATCGAGCCGAGCACGGGTCAGGCGCTCGGCCAGCTCCGCCTCGGAGCGCTCGACGTCATTCCCGAATTGCACCCCGTGCACTTCCCGGCGCAGGTTCGCCCAGCCGCCCTTGGACACCAGCTGCAGCTGATCTCGTTTCCCACCGAGCGGGAGAGCTACCTGGCGGTGAACCACGGCCACGCCCTTCTCGGACAACTGGCCGTGCGGCGGGCTCTTTCTGCGCTCTGGGATCGATCCGCCATCGCCGAAGAGCTCCATCACGGCCTCGCCGTCCCGATCGGGGCGCCTCGTTTTGCGCCCGACGTACCGGCTCCGGTTTTCGATCCCGCGGCGGCTGCCCGCTGGCTACGTGAGGCCGGGGTCATCGGCGAGCCGTCAGCGAAACGGCGTCTTGCCCCGATCCGCCACCGCCTTGGCCTTTTGCACGGCGGTGGCAAGCTGGCCATGGCCGAGCTGCGACCGTTCGTCGAGCGCCTGCGTCGACTGGGCATCTTCGTCGAGCTCGTGGAGGTGCCGGCGGCCGAGCTCGCCGTCCGGCTGCGCAGCGGCACCTTCGACCTGGCGCTGGTCGCTTTCGAGGGGCGCCCACACGAAGATCCGCGCATCCGGTTCGGCGCCCGGGGCCTCCTCAATCACGGCAACTTCCACTCACTGACCGTCGAGACGCTGCTCGACGAGCTGCGGGTCAACGACAGCGCCGCCGGGCGCCGCTCACTCGATCATCGACTCGGCGCCCTGCTGGCCGAAGAATTGCCCGTCATCTTTCTCTACCGACACATCGGCATGGCTCTGGTCAACGAACGGCTCGCGGATCCTTGCCATGCGGGCGGACGTCTGGGACTCGCCCATCTCGCGCCGCGACCCGGCCAGGAGACTGTCCCGTGATCGCATGCGCGGGGCAGGGTGGCGCCGTCGTCCTGGCGCTCTGGCTGGCACGCGCCGAGCCTGCTCTGGCCACAGGCGGTCCGGCTGCCGCGGCCTGTGTCTGTCCGTGCCCACCACCATCGTCTCCAGGGGCCGCGGGCCACGCCATCGAGTCGGCCCCACCGCGCCCCGAGGCGTTCGACTTCAATCGCCTCGGCCGGCAGCACTACCGCGCGCGCAGCTGGTCCGAAGCCGTCGCCGCCTATCGCCAAGCACTGGCAGCCGATCCGAAGTGGCGTGCGCCGCAGCTGAATCTCGCGTGTGCGCACGCGCAGGCCGAGCGGTTCGCGGACGCTGTGAAGGAGGCGAGGGCGCTTGCCCAGGCCGCGTACGTCCCGTGGGGCCGCGCCATCGAAGAGGCAGTCGATCTGGCACCCCTTCGCATACGGCCCGAGCGCCACGACCTGCTCTCCGCCCTCGCCGAAGCGGGCCGGGCCTGGGGAGCGGCGCTGCCCTCGTCTATGCTCTTCGTCGCCCGCACCTCGGCTCCCGTGAAGCTGCCAACCACTGGCGTGCTCTGGCTCGGCCTTGGACAGGAAATTTTCGCGTATCTAGCTGGTTCCGGCACCTGGCGTCAGCTCACCAACGAGGACGGCCGCGTGCTCGCCTTCGTTCGCTCGCCCGATGGGCGACGACTGCTCTACGTGCGCGCCGGCAAGCTCGTCCGTCAACCGGGGCGCCCCGATGTTTTGCGCGGCCTCTCGCTGCGTGAGCTCGAGCTATCGTCGATGACTCTCGGCCCAGTCGTGTCGCTCTCCGCCGACGTCAAGCGCATCGAGCTCAGCTCGGATGCGCGCGGCTTTCATCTCCGCTCGTCACCGCCCGACGACGGACCGGCGACGACGTGGCGACTCGGCGGGACTGCGCTGATTCCGGCAACACAATGGCCGCCCGAGGCATCCGCTGCAGCGCCGCGCGTTCGGCTCGACGGGCTGGGCGTCCTTCCCCAGCGGCAAGCCACCACCATCGCCAGCGACGGCTGCGCATACCGCGCCCGCGATCGGCTTGACCAAGGCCTGCCTTCGGTCGAGATCCTACCGACCGGCAAGGGTCGGCCCCTTCGCCTGCCAGTCCGCCTCGGTGCAGGGCTATTCGGCCTGCCGTTCCCGAAGCGCTGAATCCTGACCTCCACACGCGAAAAGGGGAGAGTCCCTTTCGGAAACTCTCCCCTTTTCTCCGGACGTCACCGGCGTGACGCCCGGTGGGCGATTGCCCCAGTTAGCGGCGGTTGCGTCGACGTCGGAGCGATCCGACGACCATCAAGCCAAAGGCACCGAGGCCTGCCCAGAGCGTGGCCGAGGTCGGCGCGCCTGCGCCAGCCACCGAGCCACCCTGGAAGAAGCAGTCCGAGGCTTGCGAGCCGTCGCACGCATCACCCTGGGTGTTGTTGTTGGCATCCCGCTGCGACGAGTTGGTGACCGTCGGGCAGTTGTCGCAAATGTTACGAACGTTGTCGCCGTCGTAATCCTCGCAAGCATCGCCCACGCCGTCGCCGTTGCCGTCGGCCTGATCCGGGTTGTAGAGGTCCTTGCAGTTGTCCTCGAGGTTCAGCCAGCCGTCGCCCTGCTCCTCGCCTTTGCAGCTCTTGTCGCCGTCCATGAGGTTGGCAGCGCTGGTGTTGCCGATCTTGATGTACTCGATCTCGATGCCGTCGACGTCCTTGCCCGTCGAAGGAACGATGGTGATGCCGGTGCAGGTCGCGTTCTTGAAGCTGTCGATACCCGCCAGCGACACCGAGTAGTTGTGGTAGCGGTTGTCGGCGATGAGGCCGGCATCGGTCTCCCGCGGGATCTCGAATTCGACGTTGCCCGGCGTGCAGGTGAGGGTCACCTTGGCGCGGACCTTGTCGGAGCCCTGGTTCGGCACCAGCATGCGAAGCGTGAAGACGTTGTTCGGCAGCGGCAGGGTCTGGTCGCCCTGGATCCGCAGCTTGCGCGAGGCAGTCTGGAACGCGATCGAACCACCCGACTTCGCGTTCACCCGGGCCGCAGTCAGCACCTGGCCGCCCGTGTTCGGGATCGGCTCGGGACCATTGATCTTGAGGTCGACGTTCTGACCGACGAAGTCCTTGCTGTCGTCGTCCTTGTCGCCGAACTCGAAGTAGCCGCTGTCGTCGACATCACCTTCGTAGGTGGTGATGACGCGACCGCGGTAGGCCGCGAGGTTGTAGAAGTACTGGTTGAACTGGCGACGAGCCTTGGCGAGGTCGGTGGCGACGGTCTTCTGAGCGGCACCGTCTGCACCGGGCTTGGTCACGAGCACCCAGAGCTGACGAATGGCCTGAGCCCCCGCTGCGCGGCCCCCAGGAGCGCCCTGCGGCGCCGCCGGGTTCATGCGCAGGATCACGCCTGCCGTCTTGACGCCCATTCCGGGGCCGACGTTGGCGCCAATCTTGTCGCCTGCCGGGGCGTAGACGTTGGCGTCCGTCGCACCGATGAACGATTCGATCGCGGGCACCTCGTTGTGGGGCACGAAGCCCATGAGGTACAGGTCGATCGGCATGAAGCGCAGCACCTGGCTCCGCTCGAAGGGCGCCGAAACACCCTGGAACGCGGTGGGGCGAGCCACCTCGTAGGTGCCGTTGCCCTTGTTGCGGAAGGTGTTGCCGCCGAGGAGCGAGCCGCCCGTGTTGAGCAGGCCGTTCCAGACGTAGACGTTCGGCGAAATGGCCGGGTCGAGCTTCTGGCGGTCCGGGAGCATCGCCTTGGAGTCGGCCGCCTGGACCAGCACCGTCTTGGAGATCGGTGCCACGGCCAGGTTCGGCAGGTAAGGGCCGTGCAGGTTCGCAGTCGCCTGCGCGAGGGCGTCGAAGAAGTTGTAGACGCCCGGCGAACAGAGCGAAGCCGAGTCGTTCGCGCAGGTGGTGATGGTGCCGGTGGCGGCATTGGCGAGCTGAGCCGTGCTACCCGCGGCGATGACACCCACGTAGGGGCGACCTGCCACGCGCGGTACGACCGGCAGACCGATGCCGTTGGCCTCGTTCACGCCGCCCATCGCCCCATTGAGGGTGCGGTAGAAGAGCGGCGCGTTCGGCTTGCCCTTGGTGGTAGCAAAGCCGCCCTGGAACACGACGATCTCGTCCCACTGGCTGTCGGTCCACGCCGCGCCTTTGGCCTTGGCCAGCTCGAGCGCCTTGCGGGCGGCCCGTTCGACGGGGACGCTCCAGAGGTACTCGGCCTGCTTGCCGAGATAGCAGTCGTCGCCTTCACCGCAGGTCACGAGGGGCACCGCCGCGGGGGCGGGAGCCATCGGGTCCGCGGAGGGCGCATCGGCGGCAGTCTCGTCACCTTTGACGACGAGGACTTCATCGTGGAAGCAGCCGCTTTCGGCGGCGCCGAACGTGCATTTCGCGCTGTCTGGGGCCGCGAAGGCCGCTCCGCCCATGGGGGCGGAGGAGAGCACGAGCGAGAGAGCGAGTGGCTTACGCATTGTCTATTTCGCCTTTTCTCGAGGTTGCAGAGGGGTTACGGCCGCGGCCACTTGGTGTCGTCGCCGCGCGGCTCGAAGTCGGGGTTCCAGTGGCACGAGGTCGCGCCCTGGAGAGCCACGCAGCGCTGGCCAGGCAGGTCGTCCGCAGGGCCCGCGTTCGTGTGGAACTGAATCGCCCCCTGGAAGCGGGGTCCGCCGTCAGGATCGCTCTTGTCGTCGTTGAATCGGTGGCCGCAGATCGCGGCGTTTTGCGCGTCCGTGTTGCGGGTCGTGCAGGTACGAAGGCAGACGCGCTGGGCGTTGGGCCGGTTGCTCACGCACTGGTAGCCGAGCATGGCGGTACCACCGCAACGAGCGTCGTACTCCGGAACCCACTTGAGTGTGGTGGCGCCGACGGGCAGCACCCGCGTGATGCGCTCATTGAGAGCGACGTTGTCGGCGGCGCCCGTGCCGTACTCGACCGCTGGCGTCTTGCTGGCGTCCTTCTTGTAGATGTCGCGAAGGTTACCCGCCGCCACGCTGGCGTCGCAGCGGACGTAGCAGTAGCCGCCCGTCGAGGGATGGCAGACGTAGCCGCGCGGCGAGTGGCTCTTGTGGTAGCCCTTGCGCTTGTAGGCTTCCTGGTCGGCCTTGGCCTTGTCGATGGCGGCCTGGTTGGTCACCGCCATGGTCATCGGATCCATTACGGGCGCAGGCACGGCCGGGAAGGCGAAAGCCGGACCGCCAGCGGCAAAGAGCTTGCGGTCCTTGTCCTTGACGGCGTCAGCCGCGGGCGGGTTGGCGTTCAGCAACGCCCAGTCCGGCGAGGGGTTCTCGGTGTGGGTATCGCAGCGGGCGACGCCCGGCGCGCAGTACTCACCGAAGCCGACCTTCTTCACGTCGCAGCGGGGGCCGCCTTCGCGGTCGACCGTCACGTCGGCGATGTT
>JANNNO010000432.1:0-2892 GCA_031398585.1 Myxococcales bacterium
CGTGTGGTGGTACGCGCGATCACTGCCCCAGTAGCTGCGGATCATCGAAAGGTCGAGGTACCAGCTACGCACCTTGGTGGTGCGCGCTTCCATCGCGGCCACCGCGGCGGCGCTGAACGTGACAGGCGCGAGGCCGGGTGGACACGACAGACATTTCTGCGTGCCGCTGTAGGCGGCGTCGATCCCCCAGGCGTCGACGTCGACCTGATGACCGCCCAGCGACGTGACGACGTCCGCGACCAGCAAGGCGCCCGCCTCGTGCGCGATGGCGCCCATCTCTTCCATGGGCTGCCAGGCGCCCGTGGACGTTTCGGCGTGGACCATCGCGACCAGCTTCGCCTTGGTCGTGCGCAAGGCATCGCGAACCTGCTCGGGTGTGAAGGTCTCCCCCCACGGGACCTCGATCGGGTGAACATTGGCGCCCTGGCGCTGAGCGATGTCGACGAGGCGGGTGCCAAAGACGCCAGCCACGCAGACAACGACGTCGTCACCTGGCTCGATCAGGTTGGCCAGGCAGGCTTCCATGCCCGCGCTGCCCGTGCCGGGGATGGCCAGCGTGAGCGGGTTGTTCGTGACGAAGGCCTTTTGCAGCAGCGTACGCGTCTCGTCCATGAGCGCGAGATAGGCGGGATCGAGGTGGCCGATCGTCGGCGCCGCCAGGGCCGAGAGCACGCGGGCCGGAACCTCCGAGGGGCCCGGCCCCATCAGAACGCGCGCAGGTGGATGAAAGGACGACGACCGCGATTCGCTTGGATTCACGAAGCGCAAATATGACATCGCCGCGAAAAACCGAGGGAAAGATCGGTAGGACCAAGCGCGAGAGGCCCCATGCCCCGCGCTGACTCGCGCGCCGTGAGCTCCCATCGAACCGCGTTCCCCGTGAAGCCCTTTGCCGATCGGATCGGCTCGCATCGATTGCGATTCGAGGTCGCGCGAAGGGTCGCGGCCGCAAGGAGAAACTGTCACGGAACGTTTGCGTGCCGGTTTCGTTACGCAGCGGCCAGGCGCCTTGATCCGATTCGTCGCCCTGACTATAGCGGTCGAAACATCGCTGTTTTCCGCGACTTTCTTGCGTTCCAAAGGGGGATCTAAATGAAGCTTTCCAACCTCGCGACCGCGGGCCTCGGGCTCGCGCTGCTCGCACCCAGCGTTTTTGGCCTCGGTTGTGGTGAAGAGAAACCCGGCACCGTCAGCGGTGCGGGCGGCAGCAAGGCCACCGGCGGCGCCGGCGGAACCGGCGGCAAGGCAACGGGCGGCGCAGGTGGCGGCGCCGCGGGTTCGGGCGGCACAGGCGGCACGGCAGCATCGGGGGGAGCTGGCGGCGGGGGTACCGGCGGCGGATCGCCTGACGCCAGCGCCGACGTCCAAGGCGGCGGCGCCGAGACCGGCGGGGACGTCAACAGCGAGGTCGGCGACGGTGTGGTCGCACGCGACATCACCTCGGAGATCGCCTGCAACGTCTTCAAGGACAAGACCAAGCCCATCGCCGTTGCGGCGGGGCGGAAGGTCTATTGCGCGATCGATCTGGGGAGCAACAACCTCAAGCTGCAGATCCTGTCGCTCGAGCCGGGCAAGCCACTGTCGTTCAAGGACGAACGGCAATGCCGCGTGCGCACGGGCTTCGGCCAGATCGTGGCGCCGACGGGCGCGCCCAAGGCGCCGCTGCCGGGCACCGAGATCGGCTACCTGACGGCCGCCATCAAGGAGTTCCAGCGCATCTGCACGCTCGATTCGGGGACGCTGGTCGGCACGGAAGCGACCCAGTGGGCGCGCGACGCGACCAACATCGCCGACGTCAAGACGCAGGTGAAGACGGCGACTGCTGTCGACATCGAGGTGCTGACCGGTGAGGACGAAGGGGTCTACGGCTACGCGGCCGCCACCCGCAACGCGCCCGAGAAGTTCTCGCTCGATCCGGGCAGCAACAGCTTCCAGATCGGCTGGCTGCCGAAGGGCGCAACCAAAGCGCGCACGGTCAGCGTTCCTTACGGCTACACCCGCAGCGGCAAGGACTTCTACGCCGAGGTGTCCACCGACACCTACGAAGTCGCGCGGGGCAAACACGCCGCCAAGCTCAAGACCGACATCGACGCCGCCCTCGGCGCGCTGACGCCGAAGAGCTCGCTGGCGGATCTCAGGGCGGCGATCACCGCCGGCAACGTCAAACCAGAACTCTTCATCCCCGGCCAGGACGGCGCGCTTCACTTGACGGTCAAGGCGCTCCTGCGTGGCACTGACGGCAAGTGGATCAGCGACAAGGCCGCTTACGATGCGCGCGTGGGCATGGAGATGCCAACCGCCGATCCGATGTTCGGCGACATCACGACGAAGCTGGTCCCAGCCGACCTCACCAACTTCTTCGCCACGATCATCAAGCCCGCCGACTACACCTCCTTGCGAGCCGGCATGGCCCGCGCCCTCTACGGCGAAAAGGCCCTCGCCAACGCCGTGCTACTCGACACCCTGGCCAAAGAGCTCGGCCTCACGACCATCGTCCTGGTCCCGCAAGAAATGCCCGCCGGCTACATCCTGGCAAAGATCCCCTAACCCCAGCCGCCCCTTGGGAGCCTTGACGTCGCCCCCCTGGGGAAGAGGTCGCCGGGGGCCGCAGGGCCCCGGCGGGTGAGGGGGGAACGCTACCGCGATGGGCGCTCGATGCCGATTGCCGGGATCTGCCAGGTGAGCCGATCCTGAAGAGACGTGGCGCGCGTCTCGTCGCCTCCGTCACGAATCCAGGTGCCGCGCGCCCCACACCCGCCGGGGCCCTGCGGCCCCCGGCGACCTTGTATGTTGAGTTTGGGGTAGGAAGGTTGGGCCGAGGGCTGGCCCGGTAGACCGTACGACCTGTGGGTTCGCGCCCGTGGGAGAGCTTGGTCGCCGGGCCAGTTGCTC
>JANNNO010000444.1:0-6052 GCA_031398585.1 Myxococcales bacterium
CCGCAGCTGCGGCGACGGCGATCGGATCCGCGGCTGCCGCCGTGGACGCAGGCGGCGTATTGGCTCCCGTCTTGGAAGGTGCTGAGGAGGCACACGCCACCGCGCCGATCAGCGCGCTGCCAAGCAGGAGACGGGTGCGGAGGAGGGAGACGTCACGCGATGGCATCAGTTGGCCCCTTTCGTCGTTGCGCCGGCGCCGGTGCTGCTGACTGGCGTGGCCTTGGCGTCCTTGCCGCCGGTGCCAGGCATGGTGATGATCTCGACCCGCTTGGTCCGTTCCAGGGTGGCCGCTGCCGTGGCGCGCACGCTCTCGGCGGTGGCGTTCCGGAAGAGATCGAGGTGATGGACGAACTTGTCGGGATCCCCGAGGTGATGGTTGTAGAGCTGGGCGGTCTCGCCGCGCGCGACGAGTGTCTCGAGGCCGCGCACGAAGTCGGCCTCGGTGCCGGTGATCACGCGCTGCCGTTCGCGCTCGGTGATGGGCTCTTTCCGGATCTTTTCGATCTCGGCGTCGAGCACCGCCATGACCGCCTTTTCATCGGCGTCGGGTTTGAGGTCGGCAAAGATGTGGAAGATGCTCGTCGTGTCCTGGCTTTGCTGGAAAGCCGCCACGTTCTGCGCCCACTGTTTTTCGTGCACTAGAATCTTGTAGAGGCGTCCCGTGCCGGGGCGGGCGAGTACGCTGGCGGCGATGTCGAGCTCGGCGTCTCCCGGCGCGAAGGCCTTGGGCGAGTGCCAGGCGTAGTGGATGCGGCGGAGCTTGGCGAAATCGTCGGTCACGACCTCTCGCTTGGGACCGGCCACGACCGGCGTGGCGGGGACCGAACGGCGCGCGGGCTTGGCCACCTTCGGGAAGCTGCCGAACCACTTCTCGACCAGCTTCTTGGTGGCGGGGATGTCGAGATCGCCCGCAATGAGGAGGGTGGCGTTGGACGGCACGTACCACTTGCGGAAGAAGCCTTTGACGTCCTCGAGTGAGGCCGCCTGGAGATCTTCGTGCCGACCGATGGTGAGGTACCGGTAGGGGTGACCCTCGGCGTAGAGCAGGCGGTTGGTGACGAAGCGATCCTTGCCGTAGGGCACGTTGTCGTAGTTCTGCCGGCGCTCGTTCCTCACGACCTCGCGCTGGTTATCGAGGCTTTTTTCGGTCAGCAGCGGAAGCATGTGAGCCATGCGATCGCTCTCGAGCCAGAGCGCCGTCTCGAGCTGATGCGATGGCACCTGTTCGAAGTAGTTGGTGCGGTCGGTGCTGGTGGTGCCGTTGATCTGCGAGGCGCCGATCTTGCGCAGCACTTCGAAGTGTTTGTCCTCGCCGACGTTGGTCGAGCCCTGGAACATCATGTGTTCGAACAGGTGGGCAAAGCCGCTCTTGCCCGGCACTTCGTCTCCGCTGCCCACGTGATACCAGACGCTGACGTAGGCGAGAGGCACGCTCGCGTCGGGATGGAGGATGACTTCGAGACCGTTGTCGAGCTGGTAACGCTCGAGCGGAACTTTCGGATCACCGTCGGCTGCGCGGACTTGCGCAGGGGTCAGCAGTACCTGCAGGGCAAACAGAGGCAGCGCAAAATGCGCCACGAGACCTCGCGACATCGGACACCGTCCTTTCGGAGAGGCGCCGAGCTTAGCAGCGTCGCGACATCGCTCAAGCAGAACCGCGCACGACCCCCAGACGATCGATCAAGCGATACGCGCGCTCTCGCGTGATCCCGAGGCGCAGGGCCGCGCCGCCGATGTTGCCGCCGGCATCCCTCACGGCATCGAGAAGGGCGCCGAGATCGACGCCGGTGACGGGGGTGACCACCGGCAGGGTGGTGCCTTCACGACCGGGCGGCATGAACCTGACCGGCAGATGAGCGGCACGCAGCCTCGGCTCGTCGCCGTGAAAGGTGACGAGCTGCTGAACGAGAACGGTCATCTCCCGCACGTTGCACGGCCAGTCGTAAAGGCAAAGTCGTTCCACCAGCTCGGTGCTGAGCGACGGGACCTTGCGCGCGCGGCTGCGGCCACGTTCACCCTGGGTCGCTTGCGCGGCCAGCAGCTGACGGAAGAGCGCCGGGACCTCGACCACCCGCTCGCGCAGCGGTGGCACGACCACCGTGACGAGACCGAGCTGCTCGAGAGCCGCGTGCAGTGCTGGCAGCAGATTGCCCTGCCGTACCGCCTTGGCCAGTGGCTCCTGGCTGCCGACGATCAAGCAGAGGCCGCTGGCCTTCGGCGCACGTAGGAGATCCGCCAGCCGCGTCTGCGTGGGCGGCGGCAGCGCCGTGACGTTGGCGACATAGACGGAGCCGCGCGTGGCCTCCTCGAGCGCGCGGTCGAGAGGCTCGCCATCGTCGAGGGAGGCGCCATCGAGGGCGACGAAGGGACCTCGGCTGCGCACGCGCGTGTGAATGAGGCGTGCCACCATGGATTTGCCGGTGCCGGTCTCGCCCTCGATCGCGAAGCGCACCGGCCGCCCTGCGCGCAAGCCGCCGATCGGGGCGAGCGCGGCGCCCAAGATCGGCCCCACGATGAAACCGAGCCCTTCGGCCTCCTTGAAAGCTGGCGGCGAGGGGAAGGGATCGCTGGCGACGAGGCCGAGGAAATCGCCGATGCGGACGAGCGCGCCCGGTGAGAGGCGCTCTTCCTTGACCAGCTGACCGCGCACCATCACGCCGTTGGTGCTGTCGAGGTCGCGAATGAAGACGTCGTCGCCGGTGGTGATGAGCTCGGCGTGCTGCCACGAGACCGCCTGGCCATCGAGGGGCAGGCCCGCACCGGGATCGCGCCCCAGAATCATGCGACCGGCGGGGAAGGGGACGAAGCTCGGGGCCGCGGCCGGGTGCATGAAGACCAGGCCCCGACAGCCGGGAGCGCCGTGGAGCGACGGCGTGGGGCCGTTATCGGAGGACATAGGCTGTTTCGGCATCGGACCCATCCGGACGCAGAGGCTATTGTGGCCGCTTACCATACATTTCCCGCAAAGTCATGACGGTCACCTTCCTTGCTGATGCGCAGCGCCCAAAAACCCGATTGGCGGCGTCCCCGCCGAAGAGATAGGAAAGCGCCGTGGCGAACTTCGCTCGGTTCCATCGCTTCACCGTGCTCGTGCTCGTGGCGACGTTGGCGGTCATCGTCTGGGGCGGGTACGTGCGCGCCTCGGGCTCTGGTGCCGGCTGCGGCAGTCACTGGCCGACCTGCAACGGCGAGATCCTGCCGCGCAGCCCCGGCGAAAAGACCATCGTCGAATTCACCCATCGGCTCACCTCGGGGATCGCTTTCTTGCTCGTGGCGGCGCAGCTGGTATGGGCGCTTCGGATCTTTCCCCGCCGGCACGAAGTTCGACGGGCCGCGACGGCGGTCTTCGTGTTGATGGTCACCGAGGCGCTCGTCGGGGCGGGGCTGGTGATCTTCGAGATGGTCGCCGGGAACACATCGACGGCTCGCGCCTTCTGGATGGGGGCGCACCTGCTGAACACCTTCGCGCTGTTGGCGGCGATGGCCGTCACCACATTGCGGGCCCATCGCGAGGTCGCCCCGCAAGCGCCGTTGACGTTGCCGCGGGCAACCAGCTGGTCGCGTGCGCTCGGGCTCGGGGTCGGCGCGATCGTGATCGTCGCCATGAGCGGCGCCGTGGTCGCTCTCGGGGACACTCTCTTTCCGTCGCGATCGCTGGCGGAAGGATTCGCTCAGGATCTCTCACCCACCGCGCATCTCTTCATCCGGTTGCGCGTCTTTCATCCCGTGCTGGCGGTCGCTGCCGGCCTTGGCCTGCTGGTGATGGTGGCGCTGCTCGCGGGCCGCGATGACGGCACCGGGCGGTTGCGGCGGCTGACGAGCTGGGTGGGGGGGCTGCTGCTGGCTCAGATTGTCGTCGGGTTCGCCAACCTCGCGCTGCTGGCGCCCACCTCGTTGCAGCTGCTGCATCTGCTGACCGCTGACCTCTTCTGGCTGGCGCTCGTCGTGTTGACGGCCGAGGTGCGCGCGTCGGCGCGGCTGGCGGCAGGTGAGAAGGTCACGTCGCGCGCCGCCCTCGCGACTTCGGCATGAGGCGGTTCGATCGGGCGTTCGCTCAGCGCGGTTCGATCATCCGGCGGTAGATCGGCCAGCGGGTCTTCTTCTCGATCGCCAGCAAGCGGTTGTACTTCGCCAGCCGCTCGGAGCCTGCCAGGGCGCCCGCCTGCAGGTATTCCGCACCCCAGCCGATCGCGAGATCGGTGATCCAGTCGTCCTCGGTCTCACCGCTGCGGGCCGAGACGATGAGCACGAGGCCGGCCTTGCGGGCGAAGCGCACGGTGCGGGCGGCGTCGGTCAAGGACGAGGTCTGTCCAGGTTTCACGACGAGCGCGCGGGCCGCCTTTTCCGTGACCGC
Organism: Myxococcales bacterium; assembly: GCA_031398585.1. Lineage (GTDB taxonomy): Bacteria > Myxococcota_A > Polyangia > Fen-1088 > Fen-1088 > JANNNO01. The sequence goes on from JANNNO010000444.1 coordinate 4,355, forward strand.
CTTTTCCACGCGGACGAGGTTGGTCGCGAAGAGATCGTCTCCGGCGGTCAAGGTACTGGCGGGCAGGCGCGCAGTCAGATCCACCCACGCCTCCCAGTCCTCGTGACCGAGCGGATCGATCATGACGCCGATCGGGTAGCGTTTGATGATGGTGAGGAGGCGGTCGGCGATCTCCTTGGCGGTCAGCTTCTCCCGATCGACGCGATAATAGCCGGCGTCGTAGCGGCGAGTGCCGTTGCCGCGGAGGACCCATTCGACGTCACGACGTTCGCCCGGGCAGGCGCGCACGGCGAGCTCCGCGTGATGGAGCACACTCGAGGTATCGTAAAATGGCGCCTCGATACCGCCGTCGGGCGCGAGCCCGCCCCGATCGTCGAATTTTTCCCGGGTGAGCGCCTCGGAGCTACGGCGCAGGTCCATTCCGAAGCTCAGCGCATCGTCGATCGAGCGGGCGTCCGATGGGATGACCGACAGTCCGAGCGGCCCTCGATCGGCGGCAGGCGAGGGTTTGAACGAGTGCACGGCCAACAGGGGGAGGGGAAGCCGCGCGGGGCTGTGGGCGATGAGATCGCCGAAGTGTCGATAGAGGGGAACACCTCGCAAGGAGGCGTGGGCGCGCGCGAAGGCGAGCGAGACCGCGAACGTGGTGTTGCCGCCGATTCGCGCTCGTTCGGCGCTGGGATCGAGGAGACGCAGGGCCTTGTCGAGCGCGGCCTGATCACCGAACCGTTTGCCGACCAGGGCCTCGCGGATCTCGCCTTCCACGAGGGCCACGGCCTTTCGACAGCCCTGTCCTCGGTGGCGAGCCTCGTCGGCGTCGCGCAGCTCGCTCACCTCGAGAGGTCCGCGCGTGCCCGCGGACGGCGCCGTGGCGTTGCCCCGCATGTGGCCGTCGAGAACGCAGCTGACCTCCAGGGTGGGGATGCCCCGGCAATCCAGGATCTCGAGCGCTTCGAGATGAGAGATGGTCGGCATGAGTGCCGTGAGCCCGATAATCGCGCTCTCGGCAAGACTCGACAAGACGTAAGCAGCATGACGCCGCGGCCCGTAGGCGAGAAGCCCATGGCAAGGCGTGCCAGATGCCGCGGCCGGCAGGTGGAACGCGTCGCAAACGAGGTTCAGCGTCCCGGGCGGTGGATCGGCTCGACGCGGACCCGGGCGATGTCGCCGTGAAAACCGAGTCGACGGGCCCCCTCCTCGGAGAGGTCGATGATGCGCCCGTCGTGGTAGGGGCCGCGATCGTTGATTACGACCTCGATCGGACCTGCCACGCGTGTGCCCTTGCGATCGATGCGGGTGACCCGCACTCGAGTGCCAAGCGGAAGCGTCCTGTGCGCCGCCGTCATCGCGTCGGGTTGATAGGGCTGTCCCGAAGCCGTGGGGCGCCCGGCGAAGCGAGCTGCGTAGTGAGACGCGATACCCTCTTGCCCCGGCGTGCGCGAGGGCTCGGTCGCTCGAGGGGGCGGCTTCGGCTTGCCCGCGCACCCGCCGCAACCGACGCCTAGCCCGAGAGCCGCCGGCGGCGCGAGGAAGAGCGCCAGTAGGAGACTGCGTCGGGCCAAGAGTCGGGTCTGGGCCGCGGAGCGAGAGGCCGTCACGCCGATGCCTGGACGGACCGTCTCGCGCCGTGAATCACCAGCGGCCGCCGCCGCCGCCGCCCCGTCGACCACCACCACCGCCGCCGCCCCGTCGGCCTCC
>JANNNO010000478.1:0-14478 GCA_031398585.1 Myxococcales bacterium
GCCCGGGGTCACCCCGCCCACGGGCAGTGGCGCGGTCGCTGCCGGGACCTGCGAGGAGCGCCCACCAGCCAGCGGGGTCGCGCCGGACGCGAGGGGCAGGGGCTTGGTGCCCTCGGCGGGATTGAAAGGCGTCGGTCCGCCATAGAGTTTGGTCGCCACCGGACGGTCGGTGCGAATGGTGAGCTTGTAGTCGCCGATGACCACCAGATCGCCGTCCTTGAGCGCGGTCGGCGCAGAGATGCGCGCGCCGGCGACCTTGATGCCGGTGTAGCTGCCGAGATCCTCGACGAAGAGGTTTCCGCCCTGGCGAAAGAAGCGTGCGTGCCGACGCGAGATGTTCCGCTCGGTGAGGCGGATGCTATTGCCCTCTTGCCGACCGACGGTGATCTCGTCTCGGATGAGCGGAACGACGACGGTTTTTCCTTCGTCGTCCTCGATGGTGAGCTTGTGCATAAGAGGCGACGTCCGGGCGCCGGAGGCGGCGTTTGAGCCCCAATTTATCCGGGGGGTCCGCCGCCGGTCAAGCAACGGCGCTCCTAACGGCGCAGGAACTCAGGCGGTTTTGCCGCCGCGACCGGCGCCCAGCCCAGTTGCGCGCACGGTCAGGGGGTGCGGGGACCCAGTGAGTGGACCCGCGGGCCTAGGGAAACCCGGCGGACTGTGCGGCCTGCGCCATCAGCCGAGGCTCGCCGAGGAGTGACACCACCGTGTGCTGCAGACACGTCGCAAATGCGCTTCGCAGGTCCTGGGTGGTCACCGCCGCCAGGTCGATAGGCTCGCGCACGATGCTGTCGACGCCCAATCCGCGCGCGACCAAGGGCGCTACTTCCAGGGCGAGTTCCGCCGAGGTCTGATACCTCACGTTGAGCCTCGCGGACTCAGCCCAAACAATCTGACTGAGTGCTCCCTCATCGAACCCATTGTCCGCGAAGGCCTTCCAGTGCCCCCGAAGGGAGCGCAGAGTTTCCGCCAATCGTTCATTGTCGACTGCGCTGGTCAGAATCAGGTGTGAGGCGTTGCCCGAGAAGCTCTGAGCTTCGCTGGTCATGCCGTACGTGGCTCCCGTCTCAGCTCGAAGTCGCGTCACCAGGTAGCTGCCGAGAATCCGAGCCAGCAGTCGGTTGGTCTGATGGATCTTGCCGGGACCGCTCGGCAGGCGGCAGGCGACTTTGATATCCGTTTGCGCGGTGCCGGGGCGGGGCGTGTACAGCATCCGTAGGGGAGGCACCGCCAGGCCGGGTCGGGGCACGGGCGGGACCAGTGGGACGGCCACATCGTCGCGACGTTTCCAGTTTCCCAGCCAGGCGGCGACTAGCTTCTCCGCGCGATCCACGTCGACGTCCCCGGCCACTACCAGGAATCCATTCTTCGGATTCCTCAACTGAAGTAGGGATTGGCGCACCTGCTTGGCCGTCATCGCCGCGTCAGTGGGGAAGGGGCTGTGGGCGTAGCGATGGTCCCCGTAGAGGGCGGACACGAGCATATTCAGCTGTTTGAAGAGCGGGTTCACTGCGACTTCGGAGGGACTCTTCGATTGCGGTTTCTGCGCCGGTTCAAGGGCCTTTTCCCAGTCGAAGGCGTCGGTTCGTACGAGGTTCGTTGCCAGAAGCATGAGCGCGTTGCCAAGGTTGTCGGCACCGGTGCGGACGAGATCGAGTGTGAAATCAGGCTGATCGTGCGGCGTTACCTTGACCGCATTGAGAGCACTCGACACTGGATTGCTCGTCTCGAGCCAGCGGATCAACTCGACGACTCCTGGAGGGGCGGAAGCTGCACCCCCGCGGAAACCCAGCGCAACCGACACAGCACCGAAGTGGGGCCGACGCATGATCACGACGTCGAGTCCGTTGGGCAAGCGGACCAGCCTGGCGTTGGCGACCTCCCGGGGTGGAGGAGCCCACGCAGGGCGAGGGAATTGCGTCGCATCGAAGGGGTGATCAGAGATCTCGCGACGGGCTCCCGGTACGCCGGTTGGACCAGGTGCCGGTCGGTCCCCGGCGGGCAGGGGATCGAGCCGAACAACCCTCGTTCGATCGGGCTTGAAGTACCGAGCGGCCAGCCGTGCGACCTCGTCTGTCTTGGCTGACGACGCGTGCGCAAGCGTGTCCTCGAGACCGGCGCCTCGACCGATGAACTGAAGGTAGTCGGAGCGCGAGAGCGCTCTGGCGGCGAATCCCTCGTTCGCAAAGATGATGTCGGCAAGGGCTCGCTGCCTGAGTCCGATCAGATGTTGCCGTTGCAAGCCGGCGACCTGCTTGCCCCAAGCCTCGCGCAGGCCGAGCCGAACCCGAGATTGGTCGACCTCGCCGAGCACATTGTTGACAACATCGGCGATGTCCGTGGTGGACGCTGGTTGCCAGAACCCGGTCATTTCAGCAGTCACGCGCTCGATCGCCGCTTCCCTGAGGCTGACATCAGAAACAACGATGCGGCAGATGACGAAAGTAGCGAGCCGGGCGCGTACCACAAGGACCTCGACCTCGGGAACCGCGTCCAGAGGCAGACGCGCTCGCAGCTCCTCCTCGACCACGGAGGCGGTCATCAACTGAACCAGGGAACTGCCAGTGGCCGAATACGATCCTGGGAGGACCCATCCCAACCAAGCTTCTGGGAGGGCAACGGCTACTTTGTGAACACGGTCGTCTTTCGGGCCTGGAGGGAGCGCACTCGGAGGAATCGCTTTCGCTGGAGGAGCCGATGGCGGGGGCTCTAGGTGGTTGCTGAGGAATTCGGGCAGTTGTTTCGCTACCAGCGCTTTGACATCCGTGTCCTTAAACTCGCCGACGATCACCAACGAGGCATTGTTCGGATGATAGTGCTGAGCGGCGAAGGCACGCGCGTCGGCAAGGGTGAGGGGACCCACTGTCGAAATGGAGCCGCCCACACTGCGTGCGTACGCGTGGCCCGCGGGCAACAGGGCTGCCTGCATCCACCCGAGCGCTTGACCAAAAACTCCATTTTCGTCTCGCTGGCGTAGCTCATTCGCGATCACCTGGCGTTCGAGCTCGACGTCGGAGTCGTCAACACCTGACAGAGGCTGCGACAGGCGGCGGGCGGCCAGCTCGAGGAGCTGGGGCAGCGCCGCCATCGGCGCTTGTTCATGGAACCGAGTGGTGTCCATGGCGGTGTCGGCGTTGAAAACGGCTCCGGTTGCCACAAGAGCCGACGCTACCGAAATCCCTTCCAGGTGGCTGTCAGCCGCGAAGGATAGATGCTCAACCAGATGTGCTAGGCCCTCTTTGCCCGGGGGGTCGGACGTCGCTCCGGCACCGATGCTGAGAACCACCGCGACCATGCCTCGCGTGGGTGCGTCTTCGATCAAGAGCCGCATTCCGCTGGGGAGCCTGGTCTCCATGCTGCGCAAAGAGAGCGAAGACATCCCGAGTTCTCCCGGCGGCGCGAGCGTCGCTGCCGCGTCGTCATCCTCAAGCAGACCCTGGGTTGCTAGAGGGGCCGCACAAGCGAGGTCGAGAAGGAATGCCAGCGCCAAAGCGCAAGTCGCCTTCGACCTCTGCGTCGTCATTCTCCTCAACCGTGGCCCCCGCGACGATTGATCGGAACAAACAACAGAGGACTTGACCGCGCTGATTGGGCCGGACTTCGGCCCGGGTCGGGAGGACTGCGAGTGCCTCGCTAGAGACTGCGCAGATCCGGGTAGCTGGTGAGCATTTCGGATTCGGTGAGGGCGTCGTCGGGGTCGGCGGGGATCCAGATCACCTCGAGGCCGAGTAGGGCGCCGGCGGGGATGCCGCCCAGCTCGCGCAGGACGACGTCGAGATCGGAGAGTTCGCCGAGCTTGGTCAGCGCGGGTACCGGGGACCGCGTGGCGACCACCACGGTGATCAAGAGGTACTCCAGCACCTCGCCGGAGCTGGCCTGCGGCGCTTCGGAGCGTCGAACCTTGCCCTCGGCGCCGCGCACGCGTTCGACCTGGTAACGCGAGCGCTCGGCCAGCGCCCAGCCGTTGAGCTTGGCTTCGCCGTTGGCCATGTTGAGTGGCCCTGCACCTTCGGCGGAGCCATAACGGATCGACTCTTTTTCGCGGAGCAACTCGAGGGCCGTCTGGTTCAGGAGCTGGGCCAGACCGGTTTCGCTGGCGGTGTCGCCCTCGGCCGCGAACTGCTCGAGCCGCTGCTGCAAAGCGCGCGCGGACCGTCCCAGCCCGAGCTGTACGCGGTAGACGTAAGTGCGATCGGGCGTATAGCCGACCTCGTCGTCATCGTCGTAGCCACCACCGGCGGCGGGGAGGGCGCGACGCTGGGCGCCGGTGAGCTGACGACCGTCCGCGCCGACCTCTTCGATCCGGCGCATCCGCGACATGCGAACGGCGCGGAACGCGACCAGGGCACCAACGCCGAGCATGCCCATCATCAGCCAGGAGCCGCCGCCGAGGCCGTAACCGAGGCCGTATCCGAACGGCGAAAACCCAAAACCGCCGCCCGGCACAACGACGACGTTGGTACCGCCAGGGCCGCGCGAGGGCGCCGAGCGCGGGGCGGATCGGAAGCTCCCTCCGCCCGAGCGAAAGCCTCCGCGACCGCTGAAACTGCCGCCGGAACGGCGCGCGAAGACGTCGCTCGGCAGCGAGGTGATGACGAAGGCAAACAGGAACGCGGCGATCGCGACCCAGCGAGGCAAACGAGGGGCAGGTCGGACGAAGGTCGCCCCCGCAGGGGATCGGCTGGGAATGTGGGCGAACGTGCGCATGGATCGAAGGTTACCAGTCGCAGCCTGGGGAGCAATGGAGGCGATCGAGTGGCGGCTCTGCCGGTCAGGCCCCGCCCGTCCGGTCGCCCAAGGCCGTTCGCCCAGGCAGCTAGATGAGGACCGTGTCGCTGTCGTCTCCGTCGTCGCCCAGGTCGACGAATTCTTCGGGCAGGGCGGCTCCCAGCCTCGCCGTGTTGTCGGCCGAGCGCCGCTGCGCCACACCCGCGAAGTAGCGACGCACCTCCGGGATGGCTTCGGCGAGTCGTTCGACGTAGACCTTCGGCAAGAAGAGAAGGGTCGCCGCCGAGAGCGCCTGCACCGTGGCCGAGGTGGGTTGATCGCTGACCAGGGACATCTCGCCGCAGATGTCACCCGGCCGCAGCCGGGCCAGCTCCAGACGCTCTCCCGAGGCAGAGATGCAAGAGACCGCAAGCTCGCCGGTCAGCACGACGTAGAGGCCTTGGCCGGGCTGCCCCTCGGCGATGATCACGGTGCCGGCATCGACCTCAGTGCCTTCGAAGCGGCGCAACAGTTGGTTCTGCTGCTCACGCGAGAACGGGGTGAACAGGGGCGAGGTCGCCAGCAAGTTGCGGATCAGCCGCTCGCGGGTGAAGCGAGCCAATGCAGCTTCGATGCTCGGAATCTCGGCCCGCACCCGGTCGAGCGCCTCGCGTTCCAGTTCGAGCACGACAGCGGGGGCGCGCGCTGTCACCGAGGCGCCGCGAGGCTGGCTTGTGACGAGAGCCATCTCGCCAAAGAGACTGTTTTCGTGAAGACGTGCCAGCTCACGTGTGCCCGCGCTCGAACTCGCCACCACGTCCAGCTCGCCGCTGGCGACGAGGTAGAGGGAAGTACCGGGCTCTCCCTGCCTCACGATCGACTCACCCGCTTTCAGGCGGCGGACGCGCAAGTTCGCCAGTACCGCGCGCAACGAATCGGGCTCGAGCTCCGAGAGGAAGGCAATGGGATGGACGTGGCTCTGGTAGGGCGCATGACCTGCCATGGCGAGGGCCCGCTCTGCTGCGCGCGCCGCCACGCGATCGAGCGGCTCGGTCGCTGGGAGCTCCGGCAAAGGAGGGAGCTCCAGGGCGGGATCGGGGGGTGCGGGCCGCACCGCGAAGGTCCGCAGAGTCTCGGAGCCGGCGGCGTACATGTCGGCCAGCGCGCCCAGCAGATAGTCGCGCGGCATTCCGATGGTCGCCAGCGCGTCGGCTGCCACGATCGCCGGCAGTGGCCGACCCGCCCGTACCAGATGCAGGCAAAGGGCGCGGTAAATCTCCCCGGCGTCGTCGGTCTTTCCCGCGCGAGCGAGGGCGTCGGCGATCTCGAGGCGCAGCTCATCATCCTGCGGCGCCGCGCCCAGGGCGTGCTCAAGCGCGGCAAGCGCCGACGTCCATTCGCCAGCAGCGATGGCCTCACGCGCCCTCGCTTTCACCTCTGCCAGCGTGACCGCCATGGGCGTAGACTCGGTATGAATGGAGCTCGAGTCAACTCTCGGGACCGCGGTGTCGGGCGTCGATCTCCTGGAGGCGACCCTTGCCCTCGACTTCCCTTTGTTGGGGCAGTCGAGCGAGGGCCGGCCCATCGTGGCGGCGCGGTTGCACGCGGGCAGACAGGACGACGAGGTCATCCGTCCGCCGCTGCTGGTGATGGGCGGCATTCATGGCGACGAGCCCGCCTCGGTGGCGGCGGTGCTGGATCTCGTTGCGCGATGGAAGAGTCTCGGCTCGCTGCCGGGACCGGTCTGGGTCGTGCCGGTGCTCAATCCCGATGGGATCGCGGCGGGACGCAAGAACTCGGCGCGAGACGTGGACCTGAATCGCAACTTCCCGGCGCGCAATTTCAGCCGCGTTCACGGTCCCGGCTACGACCCGGGGCCCGCACCGCTTTCCGAGCCGGAGACCCAAACGTTCGAGAGTTTGGTGCGCCTGACCCACCCTTGGGGTGTGGTGGCGGTTCATCAGCCGTTTGCATGCATCAATCATGATGGCCCGGCATCGACCTGGGCCGATGCGGTGGCGGCCCGCTCGGGCTGGCCGGTGCGTGAAGACATCGGATATCCCACGCCCGGCTCACTGGGATCTTGGCTGGGCGTCGATCGAGGCCTGCCGGTCCTGACCATCGAGCTGCCCAAAGGTCCCTTGGCGGACTTCCGGGCCGCGGCCTTTGCCGCCCTCGCCGCCGCCGTGACCTTCAACCCACCCGACGGGGCCGCTGATCTCGGGAGGGCGGCTTGAAGAAGGCGGTCTTGGGTGCCCTGCCGCAGGGCAGATGTATTCTGCGGTGGGATTTCGTATCGAATCATGTAAGATTCGGCCGATTTCGTCGCCGGACCGTTGCGTTCGTTCGAGGCGAAGACGACTCACTTAAGTCCGTTGGGGGAGCGCCCCTGTTTAAATTGGCTGCAATCAGCCGCGATCGGCTGTAAACAAGCGCGTTCAGTCGTTCGGCATTCCTCACCTTCCCCAGTCATCCTTACGCGAATTCTTCGGGGTCATCTTCGGGTCATGGACAAGGATCAAGAGCGAGCGTTTCTCGAGGTTTATTCGAAGGCCCTGGTTTCGCTGCCCTTCGATGTGAAGGTGTTGCTGGAAGCGGTGGCCGACGCCGACCTCGAACACGCGGTACGGGAGATGGCGGCTTCGGCCGTCGTCCACATCATCGTCCCCAAGGACGGCAACGTGGATCGTCCCATCCGTCACGCCGAGGACGTCGTGCTCTTGCGCCTTGCGCTCAAGAAGATCGTCAGCGAGGGCGGGGAGGGCGCCGAGGCGTTCCAGAGTCGCTTCGACGAGAATTACGCGCGTCTCGACGACGAGTTGGGCCTGTTCGAGACGGCTTTCGGCAACGACGTCATCGCCTGGCTCGACTCGAAGTGGGCGGCCCTCGGCAAGGTCGTCTACTCACGCAAGAAGATCTCGCAGTTCGTCGATGACGAAGAAGTCGGGACCTTCCTCTACGACGAAGGTCTCCGGTTCATGACCGAGTACCCGCTGACCGAGAAGTCGCTGGCGGGCCGGGTCAAGCAGGCGCAGCCGATGGTGGACCACCTTCAGCGCAAGCGCGAACAGGACCGCAAGAAGATCTCGCAGCCCTGATACGGGGCCGCTTCCGCGTTCTGCCGTTTCGCTTTCTGCCTCGAGCGTCTTCATGGCCGCATCGGTGTTGTCGACGGTGCCTTTTGGCACGGGACCGGCTGCGATCCTGGACGTCGCTACCTTGGTGGCGCGAGAGGGTCGCTCCGTCCCGCATGAGATCACGTTGGCCGCACGCGCGGTGGCCGGCGAGGTAGGTGAGCTGCCGGCGGCACGCCTACGTGAGGCGTTCGAGACGATCATCATGGCCCCGCACCTGAGTGAGGGCCTGCAGTGGCTGCACGAGTCGGGTGCGCTGGCGATCATCTTGCCGGAGCTCGACGCCACGGTGGATTTTTCGCAGGAAGGCGGCCGTCGCCACAAAGACGTCTGGGAGCACACCAAGCTGGTCGTGCGGCAGTCGCCGGAAAAGCCGATCGTTCGTTGGTCGGCGCTCCTGCACGACATCGGCAAGGTGCCGACCCGGGTGATGCTGCCCGACGGACGCGTGACTTTCCATCGTCACGCCGAGGTCGGTGCGCGCATGTTCGACAGCGTCGCGCGGCGATTCCAGTTCGACCGCGAAGGCCGTCAGCGGATTCGGTTCCTCATCTATCACCACCTGCGCGCCAACGCGTATCACTGCAGTTGGACCGATTCGGCCGTGCGGCGCTTCGACATCGAGATGGGGCGCCACCTCGACGAGCTGGTCGAGTTGTCGTTGGCAGACGTGACCTCACGCCGCCCCGGGCGCAAGCAAGAGGCGTCGGAGAACGTCGAGGCGTTGGTGCGCCGAATCCACGAGATCCGCGCGCTCGATGCCAAGGTGCCACCGTTGCCCCCGGGGCTTGGCAACGCATTCATGACCGCCTTCGGCATCGCACCGGGCAAACGGGTCGGCGAGCTACGCAAGGTCTGTGAGGACGCGATCGAGAAGGGCGAGCTCGAGGAGCGGCGCGATCCGCCCTATTACATCGAGTTTCTCCGCGCGCGCGGGATTACGGGCTAGCGCCGCAGTCGGGGCCGATGGCACACGGGCACGACCTTCGACGAGCCGGTGGCAGCGCGCTCAGCCCGCCGCCGTGCTGGTCGGCCGCTGACGAAGGATCCTTCGCGCAGGACACCGTCGCCCGGCGCATGCCCGAGATCCTGGCCGGGACGCGAAGGCGCCTGGGAAAGGTGCCCCTCGAGGTGGATGCTGCGCTCGCCGAGTTGGCCGACGAGCTGACCGGTGGAGCGCTGCGGGGCCTGCGCGAGGAGACGGGCGATCGGCAGGCCTGGGATCGCGCCGCCGTCGCGCACGTCGGGCGCCGCTGGACGACGCTGCCCTGGTACTTCGCCGAATCCTTCTTCTACCGTCGGATCCTGGAGGCCACGGGATACTTCGGCGGATCTACGCTGGCGGGGATCGATCCTTTTGCTTCTCACAAGGCCGAGGAGTGGGCGCCGGGTGAAGGTCCCCGGCGCGTCGCCGATCTCCTGGACGCAGCGCCGGCCGAGGTGGCGCCGCGATCACTCGCAATGCTTCACGGTAGCCTGTGGGGCAACCGGGCCGATCTCAGCTACAACGTCGCGGTGGCGCTGGGGGCGTTCATGGGCGATGAGGGCGATCTGCTGGTCGACGACGGCGCAGCGGTGCTCGCTCACCTGGCGGAGCGACGGGCGGCGGGGCCCACGCGAGTTGCCATCATTGCCGACAACGCGGGCACCGAATGTCTGATGGATCTCGCCTTTGCGGATCACCTGATGACTTCGCTCGGTGTGGCCGTCGTCGAGCTGCACGTGAAGGACCATCCCTTCTTCGTCTCGGACACCATCGCCGCGGACCTCGACGTGGCGCAGTCGTCGCTGGCGGGCAGCGGTCGTGTCTCGGCCGTCGCGCTCGGTGAGCGCATGGCCCGTCATCGATTCGAGGGGCGCTTCGTCGTGACGACCCATCCGTTCTACACTTCGAGCGCGTTTTACCCGGCGCTGCCCGACGATCTTGCGCGACGGCTGGCCCTTTGCGATCTGGTCGTCGTCAAAGGTGACGCCAATTATCGCCGTCTGGTCAGCGATGCGCCCTGGGCACCCGAGACGCCCTTTGCCGACGTCGTCGCGGATTTTCCTGCGCCACTGTGCGCTCTGCGCACGATGAAGGCCGAGGTCCTGGTGGGCCTGCCCGCGGGGATGGCGACCGCTGTGGCGAGCGTCGATCCTCGCTGGATGGTCAACGGAAGGCGGGGGCTCATTCAGGCGCGATTGGCGTCCGGCTGAGGCGATCCCGCCGTGCTGCTGCGGCGGCATGCAGAAAGAGGGCTCCCGCGGTGGCGACGTTGAGCGAGTCGGCTTTGTCCCGCGCCATCGGCACGGTGACGAGGTGGCGACAGGCCGAACGAGCAGCAGGCGACAGGCCCGGGCCCTCGGAACCGAACAACAAGGCGACCTTGTCGGGCCAGACGAATTCAGGCAGCGGCGTGGCGTCGTCGTCGAGAACCGTGCCGACCAAGGTGAGATCGTGCCGGGCTGCGAGCGTCGCGAGATCGTCAGGGAACCTCTGCAGCCGTGCAATCGCGAGTGAGAAGACCGATCCCATCGAGACGCGGATCGCCTTGCGATAGAACGGGTCGGCGGCGCGCGGCGAGAGCACCAGCGCATCGGCGCCGAAGGCGGCTGCGTTGCGCGCCATCGCGCCCACGTTGTCGACGTCGACGAGATCCTCGAGCACCACGACGGTTGAAGCGCCCGGCGGCACGTCGGCGTTGCAGGGTCTCTCACCGATCGCGAGGCATCCCCGGTGTACGTGAAACCCGGCGAGACTGTCGAGCAGCTCCTGCGGAGCTACGAAGGTCGGCAGCGCGGGGCGCAGCACCGGCAAGAGGCGTTCGAGGTGGGGCTCGGTGATCAACACGGAACGGACCGTGAGTGCGCTTCCGAGCAGCTTGCGCACGACCATCTCGCTCTCGGCTATGAAGCGCCCGCTGGCCGCCTTGAGCGTCTGTTCCTTCAAGTTGCGGTAATCGGCCAGTCGTTCGTCGTCGAGGCTTTTCGGATCTTCGATCCGGATGATCGAAGGACCGCTGGGCGGGGCCGACGCGCTCACTGGCGCCAGCGGCCAAGGCCCGCCATCAACGCGGCGAAGGCCGGAAAATCGAGGCTCTCGGCTTTGTCAGCCAGCGCCTCGTCCGGGTTCGGATGAACGTCGATGAGCAGTCCATCGGCGCCGCACGCGCGACTGGCCCAGGCGAGGGGGGTGACGTAGCGGCGGCGCCCGGTGCCGTGGCTCGGGTCGACGACGACCGGCAGGTGTGTGCGTTCTTTGAGCACGACCACCGCCGACAGATCCAACGTCGAGGGCGTGGCGTTCTCGAAGGTGCGGATGCCCCGCTCGCAAAGGATCACCTGACCGTTGCCCTGGGTGAGGATGAAGTCGGCGGCAGCGAGCCATTCGTCGATCGTCGCCGAGAGGCCACGTTTGAGCAGCACGGGCCGATTCACGCGACCGACCTCGCGCAGGATGGCGTAGTTCTGCATGTTGCGTGCGCCGACCTGGATGATGTCGGCGCGCTCGGCGACGGGGCGCACATCCTCGGGCGCGGTGACCTCGGTCACGACTGGCATTCCTGCGGATCGCCCCGCCGCCACCAGCAGCTCGAGCCCGGGCAGGCCGAGCCCTACGAAAGCCTCGCCGTTGTCCTGCGACCGGAGCACGCCTCCGCGCAGGATGTGAGCTCCCTGATCCCGGACGAAGCGCGCGGTGCGGTTGATCTGATCCTCGGATTCCACCGCGCCGGGACCGGCCATCACCACGAAGCCGCCGCCACCGATGAGCAGGTTGCCGACCCTGACGCGGGTATCGGCTCCCTGGGCGTCCCGATCCACAAGGCGATGCCGCCTGCGGTGACTGGAGCTGGTGGTGATCGGACGCCCTGCGGGTGACCCGGCCACTTGGGCGGCGGGAAATCGCTGCGAGCCGCCGCCGGCGATTGACGCCGATCCCTCGTCGGCCGTGCCGTCGGGCGGGTTTGCCGCCGCGCCTTTGTCTCTCTGTGACCCCGCCGCCTGCTTGGTTGAAGCCTTCGACGGGATGAGCTCACCCTGGCGGGGAAAGGCCTGCGCGGGGGTAACGGTTGGGAGCTCGGGTACCGCAGCGCTGGCAGGCGCGACCGCCGCCACGCGGCCGAAGTCCTCGGGTCGCGGCACGTGGGCTTCGGTGGCGCGCGCCTTGGTTGGGTAACAGCCGAGAACTTTGAGGTAGAGCGCGCGGGCGCGTAGATCGTCGAGCGCCGCGGCCACGCGCGCGTCGGCGACGTTGCCCTCGAAGTCGACGAAGAACATGTATTCCCAGGGCCGATCGGGGTGCGGCCGCGACTCGAGCTTGGTCAACGACAGTCCGTGATCGCCCAGCGCCTGCAGGCAGGTGACCAGCGCGCCGTGCTCATGGCGGGTGGTGAGAATGAGGCTGGTGCGACAGGGAATGCGGGCATCGAAGGTGAGCGGCATGCGCGCCAGCGCCACGTAGCGATGCAGGATCTCCTCGTGGTTTCCGATGCCACGGCGGAGGATCTGCAGCCCGCAGATCTCGGCGCCTTCGGGCGATCCGATCGCGACCACCGTCGGATCTCGAAGCTCGGCCACCTGCTTGAGCGCGATGGCGGTGTCGAGCACCGGCACCGGTCGAGCCCGGGGCAGCGCCTGGAGGAAGACCGAACACTGCTCGAGGGCCAGAGGATGCGAGAGCACCCGATCGATCGCCTGCAGCGGCACGTCCGCGACCCCGCAGAGGCAGAGATCGACCTTGATGATCTCCTCGCCCACGATGTGCAACGGCTTTTCCCGGAGCACGTCGTAGACCTGGTTGAGGCTGCCCGCAGCGGTGCTCTCGATGTTGAGCAACACGAGGTCGACGGCCTGGCTCTCGAGGGCGGCCACCGCTTCCTTCACCGACGTGAAGCCCTCGAAATCGGCGGCCTGTCCGCGCTCGGCGGTGAACTTCTGCGCCGCCAGATGATTGAAGGTGTAGGGCGTGCCCGTGTACCCGACCTTGAGCGACTGCTCGTCGCCACCAAGGCCGGTGAGGGTGCTCGCTTGACGGCTGACCGAGTGGGCGACGATGTCGAGGAAGATCCGACGCATCAGCGGGGCCGAGATGCCGGCGGCTCGTGCCAGGGTCTCGACGCGCGAGATGAGCTCGTGCTCGCGCTGCGGGTCGCGGATGCCGCCCGAGCTGTGACCCTGCTTCTCCTTGATCACGAGGCGCACCGTCTCCATGCGCCGGGCGACGAGCCCCACCAGCTCCTCGTCGATGGCGTCGAGGCGCTGGCGCAGCTGGCGAAGGGCTGCGGTGGCCACGGGGGGAGCCGAAGTGCCGGCAGGTGGGGCGATCGCAGAGGAGGCGGCGTCGGTCGTTCCCGCCGCTGTTTTGTCGGGTTGGTCACTCATGGCAAGAGATCCTTCAGCCGGGCAGATCGCCGCGCGGGTAGCTGCCGAGGAGGCGCACGCTCTCGGCCGATCCGCGCAGGCGATCGAGGGCGCGCGCCACGGCTGGGTCGGCAAGCGCGCCGACGAAGTCGAGGTAGAACGAGTATTCGAAGGGCCGGCCGGGCAGGGGGCGCGACTCGATCTTGGTGAGGTTGATGCCTTCGACGGCGAAAGCCCCCAGGGCCAGATGAAGGCCGCCGGGCCGGTGGCCGGTACGAAAGACCAGGCTCGTCTTGCACTCGGGTGCGCCCGCGGGGCCGGTCGGGTCGGGGGACGACACGACTTGCGTCGCGCGCTCGGGACGGGTGACGACGACGAAGCGCGTGTAGTTCTGGTCGCTGCTTTCGATGCCGGCGGCGAGGATCTCGGCGCCCCAAGCCTCGGCAGCTGGGGCTCCGGCGATGGCGGCCTCGTCGGCCTTCCCGGCTTCCATCACCATCTTCACGCTGCCGGCGGTGTCGTAGCTGGCAACTGCCTCGATTTCCGGGTGAGCGCGCAAGAAGCGTTCACACTGGGCGAGGGCGACTGGGAGCGAGTGGACCCGGCGGATGTCGGCCAGCTTGGCACCCGGCAATCCGATCACGTTGTGCACGACACGCAAGACGACCTCGCCCACGATGACCGTGTCGTGCTCGACCAGCAGGTCGTAGTTTTTGATGATGGCGCCCGCGAGCGTGTTCTCGATCGGCACGACGGCAGCGTCGGCAGCGCCACCCACGACCGCGGCGAAGAGCTCGTCGAAGTCGCGGCAGGGGAGGATGGCACTGGCGGGGCCAAAGAAGCGAAACCCGGCGGCTTCGCTGAATGCCCCCCGTTCGCCTTGAAACGCGAAGGTCAGGCTGGTGGGGCGGTCGCTGGCAGGCTTTGGGCCCGGACTCGATCCGGGACTTTTGGCGGTGGCTTGGCTCATGGCGGGCGCCGGGCCCGCATGTCGCCTCCGCGGCGTCGCTGTCGAGGCCGCGGGGAGGGAACTACTGGCCCGGTGCGCGCATCTTATACCCGACGTGTCTCACGGTTTCGATGATGTCGCCGCCCGGCCCGAGCTTTGCGCGCAACCGGCGGACGTGAATGTCCACCGTGCGCGTGTTGCCGGTGTAGCGGTAGCCCCAGACACGTGACAGCAGCTGTTCGCGAGTGAAGACGCGGCCAGCGCCCGCCGCCAGGAACTTCAGCAGCTGGAACTCCTGCCGCGGGAGCTTGAGTGGGCGGCCCCGGAAGGAGACCTCGACCGCCACCG
>JANNNO010000485.1:0-27471 GCA_031398585.1 Myxococcales bacterium
GAGGTCTTCCTCAACATCCAGGAAGTCCGCAAGGCGGAGACCAATGCCCAGCTGGTCGCCGAGAGCGTCGCTACCCAGCTCGAGCGTCGTGTTGCCTTCCGTCGGGCCATGAAGAAGGCGCTGCAGACCGCGATGAAGTTCGGCGCCAAGGGCATCCGTCTCGCATGCGCCGGCCGTCTCGGCGGTGCCGAGATGGCGCGCTACGAGTGGTACCGCGAGGGGCGCGTGCCGCTTCACACCCTCCGGGCCGACATCGAGTACGGCACGACCGAGGCGCATACCACTTACGGCGCCATCGGCGTGAAGTGCTGGATCTTCAAGGGCGAGGTCCTCCCCACGCGGACCACCCGTCTGGCCTGATCGACTAGGATTTCAAGATGCTCGCACCCAAAAAAGTCAAGTGGCGTAAGCAGCAGAAGGGCAAGATGCGGGGCGTGTCGAAGGGAGCCACCGACGTGGTCTTCGGCGACTTCGGCCTGCAGTCTCTTTCCTGCGGTTTCGTGACCTCCCGTCAGATCGAGGCGGCCCGTGTCGCCATCAATCGCCGCATCAAACGTGGCGGGAAGCTCTACATCCGCATCTTTCCGGACAAGTCGCTCACGAAGAAGCCGGCTGAAACCCGCATGGGTTCCGGTAAAGGCAACCCGGAAGAGTGGGTGGCAGTCGTGCGCCCCGGGCGCGTGATGTACGAACTCGAAGGGGTTACCGAAGAGTTGGCGCGCGAGGCATTCCACCTCGCCGAGCACAAGCTCTCCGTGCAGACCCGCTTCATTGGCCGGGAGCAGCTGCTATGAAAGGTCTTCGCGCCAAGGAACTGCGCGGTCATGAGCCGACCGCGCTCCTCGAGACCCTGCGTAAGCTCGAGGAGGATCTGTTCAAGAACCGCCTCAAGCAGATGACGAACCAACTCGAGAACACGATGCTGATCCGCAACGCCCGCCGCGATATCGCCCGCATCAAGATGGTGCTGGCCGACAACGCGCGAAAGGGTGGGGCACCGGCCGCCGAGAAGACCGCGAAGGAAGGTAACCCGTGAGTACGCCCACTGCAGAAACGGCCGCCGCTGGCCGGCCCAAGACGCGCAAGCGCAAGCTGATCGGCCTCGTCGTCAGCGATAAGATGGACAAGACCTGCGTGGTGATGGTCGAGCGTCGTTTCTCGCACCTCAAGTACGGAAAGTTCCTGACGGCGCGCAAGAAGTTCAAAGCGCACGACGAGAACAACGAGTTCAAGACCGGTGACAAGGTTGTCATCGTCGAGCACCGCCCGCTTTCTCGGGAAAAGCGTTGGAAGGTGATCAAGCTCCTCGATCGCCCGCAGGAAGCCTAAGGAGCTGTCATGGTTCAAACAACCTCGACTCTCGACGTCGCCGATAACTCCGGCGCCAAGAAGCTGATGTGCATCCGTGTGCTGGGCGGCACCCGCCGTAAGTACGCCTCGCTGGGCGACATCATCGTCTGCTCGGTGAAGGAAGCGATGCCCAACGCCAAAGTGAAGAAGGGCGAAGTGGCCAAGGCCGTCATTGTCCGCACCCGCAAAGAGGTCTCGCGACCGGATGGTTCCTACATCCGCTTCGACGTGAACTCGGCGGTGCTCGTGGACAAGGACAACGAGCCGATCGGCACCCGTATCTTCGGGCCGGTGGCTCGCGAGCTGCGCGCCAAGCGCTTCATGAAGATCGTATCGCTCGCACCGGAGGTGCTGTGATGTTGAACCTGCGAAGGGGCGACACCGTCGTCGTCATCGCCGGCAAGGAGAAGGGCAAGAAGGGCAAGATCCTTCGGCTCCTGACCAAGAAGGAACGGCTCGTCGTTGAGCGCGTGGCCATGGTCAAGAAGCACACCAAGCCCACCCAGGCCAATCAGAAGGGCGGCATCTTCGAGAAAGAAGGCACCCTCGATATGTCCAACGTCGCGCTCTGGTGCGGCAAGTGCAGCGCCGGCCGGCGCGCCAAAGCGGAACAGAAGGAAGGGCAAGACAAGCGTCGCGTCTGCACGAAGTGCGGAACGGCGTTCGAGTCTGCCTGACGCGATCGAAGGATTGACCCATGGCTGACGAGAAAGACGAAAAGGCGGCAGGTAAGGGCGGAAAGCCCGCCCAGTCGCCAGAGCAGACGGCCGAGGCGGCCGCGAAGAAGGCTGCGCGCGCGCAGGGCAAGGGTAAGGGCAAAGGTGGTCCGGCGGCAGCCGCGGCCAAGGAGCTCGCGACCGAGAAGCTGCGCCGTCCCGCTCCTCCGCGGTTGAAGACGGTTTACGAGAAGGATCTCAAGCCGAAGCTGGTCAAGGAACTCGGCCTCAAGAACGTCATGCAGGCGCCCAAGTTGGTGAGCATCACCGTCAACATGGGTCTCGGCGAGGCGGTCTCGAACCCCAAGATCCTCGACACCGCTGTCGACGAGCTGGCGCTCATCACAGGGCAGCAGCCGGTGGTAACCAAGTCTAAGAAGTCGATCGCCGTGTTCAAGCTGCGGGCCGGTCAGAAGATCGGCGCCATGGTCACGCTGCGACGGGACACCATGTGGGAGTTCTTCGATCGCCTGGTGAACTTCGCGTTGCCGCGCGTTCGTGACTTCAAGGGCGTTTCGCCCAAGGCGTTCGACGGCCGTGGCAACTACACCCTCGGCATCCGTGAAGGCATGATCTTCCCGGAGCTGCAGCAAGGCGAAAAGCTGGAAAAGCCCAAAGGCATGAACATCACGATCACGACGACCGCGCGCACCGACGAGCAGGGGCGGGCGCTGCTGCGGCACCTCGGGATGCCGTTCAGGAACTAAGCCATGGCCAAGACAGTCGATATGCTCCCCAAGAACCCGAAGTGGAAAGTCCGACTTCGGAGCCGTTGCCAACAGTGCGGGCGCGCGCGCGCGTTCATGCGGAAGTTCGAGATGTGTCGTCTCTGCTTCCGTAAGTACGCTCTGCGCGGGGACATCCCGGGCGTGATCAAGTCGAGCTGGTAGGTTGCCATGTCACTGACGGATCCCATCGCAGACTTCCTGACCCGTATTCGCAACGCCATCCTCGCGCGCCACGCCGAGGCCGTTGCTCCTTCGTCCAAGTTGAAGGTCCGCATCGCGGAGCTCCTGCGGGATGAGGGCTACATCGCCGGATTCGACATCCGGCAAGACATCGCCGGCAACGACGAGATCGCCGTGAAGCTTCGCTGGGCCGACCAGCGGACCAACGCGATCACGGGGTTGCGCCGACGCTCGCGCCCCGGGCAACGGGTCTACGTGCGCCACGATCACATCCCGCGGGTGCGATCGGGTCTCGGTGTCGCCATCCTCTCCACTTCCCGCGGGTTGATGACGGATCGAGTTGCCCGCAAAGAAGGCGTCGGCGGCGAGCTCCTTTGTGAGGTCTGGTAAACATGTCCCGCATCGGTCGTAAGCCTCTGCCGCTCCCCAAGGGCGTCGTTTTTACCCAGGGTTCTGGGCAGTACGGCGTCAAGGGCCCCAAGGGCGAGCTCAAGCGTCCGCTTCCTAGCGGCGTCACCATCAAGAACGAAGCGAGCACGCTCACGGTCGAGCGCGCCAGCGATGCCCCTAACGACCGGGCCAAACACGGCCTGGTTCGCGCTCACTTGGCCAACATGGTCAAGGGCGTGACGGACGGCTGGACGCGGGAGCTCGAGATCAACGGCGTCGGTTACCGCGCTGAAGTCACGGGTGAGACCGTGACCATGCAGCTCGGCTACTCACACCCGGTGGTGTTCAAGCTGCCCAAGGGTGTCGGCGCCAAGGTCGACAAGAACAAGGTGGTCCTCACCGGTGCGGATCGCGATGCGCTCGGCCAGACCGCAGCCAAACTGCGGGAGCTGCGCGCACCCGAGCCCTACAAGGGCAAGGGCGTCAAGTACGCTGAAGAAGTCATCAAGCGCAAGGTCGGCAAGGCCGGCGCGGCCGGCGGCAAGTAAGCCGTCCGGATTTAGAAGAGAAAGAAAGTCATGGCTCGCAAGACGAAGCTCGAAGGTCGCGTCGCTCGCCACCGCTCGATCCGCAAGCGCATCCAGGGGACGGCCGAGCGGCCGCGTCTGGTCGTGTTCCGCAGCGCTCGACACATCTACGCCCAGGTCATCGACGATCTGGCCAGCAAGACGCTGGCGGCGGCGTCCGACCTCCTCAAGAAGGAAGCTCGTACAGCCGCTGCGGGCGCGGACAAGGGCGACAAGAAGAAGAAGAGCGACCGCGCCAAAGAGGTCGGCATCGCCATCGCCAAGGTCTGCCTGGAGAAGGGCATTTCGAAAGTCGTCTTCGATCGCGCTGGGTACAAGTACCACGGCCGCGTTTCGGCGGTGGCGGCGGGGGCCCGCGAGGGCGGCCTGGATTTCTAGGGCGAAGAGAGAAGGAACCAGATGGCGATCAATTACGAAGAAGTTGGCGAGCTCGTCGACAGCGTGGTTTTCATCAACCGCGTTGCCAAGGTCGTGAAGGGCGGGCGTCGGTTCTCGTTCTCGGCCCTCGTGGTGGTTGGTGATCAGCGCGGCTACGTCGGCGCCGGCCTCGGCAAGGCGAACGAAGTGCCCGAGGCGATCCGCAAGGGCACCGAGCAGGCGAAGAAGAACCTCTTCAAGATTCCGCTGAACCACGGGACCATTCCGCACGAGGTGAAGGGCCAGTTTGGCGCCGGCGTCGTCGTGCTGCGTCCGGCCAGCCCTGGTACCGGCGTCATTGCCGGCGGCGCGGTTCGCCCAGTGCTCGCAGTCTCGGGTGTCCAGGACATCCTTACCAAATGCATCGGCACCTCCAATCCCCACAACGTCATCCACGCCACCATTGATGCGTTGAAGCAGCTGCGCAGCGCGAGTGACATCGCGGCTCTGCGTGGCAAGCGACTCGAAGAGCTCGCGGGCTGAGGCCGGCGAGGAGGCTCTGAACATGGCGAAGAAGCTCAAAGTCACTCTGGTTCGCAGCGGGATCAACCGCCCCGAACCGCAAAAGCAGACCATCAAACAGCTCGGCTTGCGCAAGCTGCATGCAACGGCAGTGTTGCCGGACAACCTCGCGGTCCGCGGTATGATTCGCGCGGTGTCGCACCTGGTGAAGGTGGAAGCGGCGGAGTAGATCCAGCCCGCCCCTTCGCCATCTAGGAATTCGAAAGGACAGTCATGGGCACGACGTTGCACACTCTCAAGGCGCCAAAGGGCGCGACGCGGAACCGCAAGCGCATTGGCCGCGGTCCCGGCTCGGGCACCGGCGAGCAGTCCGGTAAAGGTGTCAAGGGCCAGAAGGCCCGCACCGGTCACCACGGCGCTCGCTTCGGCTTCGAGGGTGGTCAGATGCCGATGCAGCGCCGGCTGCCGAAGGTCGGCTTCAAGAATCCGTTCCGGGTCGAGTACTTCCCGGTGAACATCGGCCACATCGACGAGACGTTCGAGGCCGGAGCCACCATCGGCGTCGAAGAGCTGCAGAACGCGGGGCTGGTGCCCCGTCGCTCGGAGCTGGTCAAGGTCCTCGCAGAGGGCGAAGTGACCAAGAAGCTCACGATCAAGGCTCACAAGGTCTCGGCCGCCGCCAAGGAGAAGATCGAGAAGGCCGGCGGGTCCGTCACGCTCATCGGTTCAGAAGAAGCTTCGGCTTAGGGTCGCCGATGGCCTTCGGGTTCCAGAACATCCTCAAAATTCCCGAGCTGCGCAAGCGGCTGCTCTATACCCTTGCCCTGCTGGCGGTCTACCGCATCGGCGTCTTCGTCACGACGCCTGGGGTGAACCGCTCGGTCATGTCGAAGATCATCGACCAGTCGTCCGGGTCGTTCCTCGGCATGTTCAACATGTTCTCGGGCGGTGCGCTCGAGCAGATGTCGATCTTCGCGCTGGGCATCATGCCGTACATCAGCGCGTCCATCATCTTGCAGCTGCTCACGGTCGTCGTTCCGAAGCTCGAGCAGATCCAGCGAGAAGGCGAGATCGGTCGGCGTCGTCTCAACCAGTACACGCGCTACGGCTGCGTCGTACTGTCGATCATCCAGTCGTACTTCATCGCGCGCTGGTTGATCTCGAACAACACGCAGTACGCTCAGTACGGCGAGGTCGTGTCGGACACTGGCTGGCATTTCTACCTGGTCACGATGATCTCGTTGACCACGGGGACGGCCTTCATCATGTGGCTGGGCGAGCAGATCACCGAGCGCGGGATCGGCAACGGCATTTCGCTGATTATCTTCGCAGGCATTGTCACGGAGATGCCGAGCGCGATCTACCAGCTGGGCGTCAAGGCGCAGTCGGGCGAGATCACGATGTTCTCCCTGGCGATTGTCGGCATGATCGTCGTGTTCGCGGTCGCGGGCATCATCTTCTTCGAGCGCGGACAGCGACGGATTCCGGTTCAGTACGCCAAGCGGGTAGTCGGCCAGAAGACCTTCGGTGGCCAGGCCACTCACTTGCCTCTCAAGGTGAACACCGCGGGCGTCATCCCGCCGATCTTCGCTTCGTCGATTCTGATGTTCCCGCAGCAGATCGCTTCGTTCGTCGAGCGACCGTGGATGAAGCAGATCGCCGATGCGCTCCATCCGATGGACTGGCGCTACAACGCCATCTACATCGGGCTCATCGTCTTCTTCGCGTACTTCTACACCGCGGTCACCTTCAATCCGGTGGACGTGGCGGACAACATGCGGAAGTACGGCGGCTTCATCCCGGGCATCCGTCCAGGCAAGGCAACGGCCGCGTATATCGACAAGGTGCTTACGCGCATCACGTTCGGCGGCGCCGTCTACGTCTCGGTGGTCTGCGTGCTGCCGACACTGCTCAGCGCGAACCTCGGCGTTCCTTTTCAATTCGGTGGCACGGGACTCATGATCGTCGTCGGCGTCGCGCTGGACACGGTTCAGCAGATCGAGTCCCACCTCATCACGCGCAACTACGAGGGCTTCACGGGGCCCAAGGGTCCGCGCATTCGCGGTCGCACGGCGCGCCTCAGCGGCGCGGTCGGAGCGTGAGGTCGGCAGCGGCTTGACCTCGCAGACCTCCATTTTTCGAAGGGCGAGCCGCGGGCTACGAGTCGATGTCAAAGAGGCTGCTTTTGTTTGGGCCGCCCGGAGTGGGAAAGGGCACCCACTCCCGGCGGTTGGCTGTCGATTTCGGGATCCCACACGTGGCAACCGGTGACATGTTCCGCGAAGCCATCTCGACAGGGACCGCGCTCGGTGTGCGCGCGGCGGCGCACATGAACGGCGGACGCCTGGTTCCCGACGACATCGCAGTGGCGATCCTCGAGGAGCGTCTCGGTAAGGCCGATGCGCAGCGGGGCTTCTTGCTCGACGGGTTTCCGCGCACGGTGCCGCAAGCCGAACGGCTGGAACGGCGCCTCGAAGCGGAGGGAGCGCGCGTGGACGCCGTCGTCTCGCTCGATGCGCCCGAGGACCTGCTGGTGACGCGCCTGTGCGATCGCGTGACCTGCTCGGGCTGCAGCGCCTCCTTCAACCTAGCGTCGCGGCCTCCGAAGGTTGCGGGCCGGTGCGACGCCTGCGGTTCGGAATTGGTCGCGCGAAGTGACGACGAGGTAGTGACGGTCCGGCAGCGGCTGGCCGCCTACCACGCGAAGACCGAACCGGTGTTGGCCTTCTTTGGCGGGCGGGGCTGGCCGGTTCGGACTGTCTGGTCTGTAGGGGGGCTCGACGAAGTCTACGCACGCGTCAAGCAGGCGGCCGAGGCGGGCTGATGGGGATCCAGCTCAAGAACGCGGCGCAGGTCGCCAAGCTCCGGGAGGCGAACCTGATCGTCTCCGACGTGCTCGATCACCTCGAGGCGGCGTCCGCCCCGGGTGTCTCGACCTGGGAGCTGAACGAAGTCGCAGCCAAGCGCTTGAAGCAGCTCAAAGGGGAGTCGGCTTTCCTCGGTTATCGCGGCTATCCAGCGGTGCTCTGCACCTCTGTCAACGAAGTTGTCGTCCACGGTATTCCACGCAAAGACGTCGTCCTTCAGGACGGGGACATCTTGTCGATCGATTTTGGTGCCTTCAAAGAGGGCTGGTGTGGGGACTCGGCCCGAACGATCCCGGTGGGAAAGAGCGTGCGTAAGGAAGCGCTCTCGCTGCTCGAGGCCACCAAGCAGTCACTCGACGAGGCAATTGCGCAGTGTGTCCCGGGAAAGCGCCTTGGGGATCTCGGCCACGCGGTCCAGGTCTACGTTGAGGCTCGGGGCTACTCCGTGGTGCGGCAATTCGTGGGTCACGGCATCGGCCGGGCTATGCACGAGGCCCCTCATGTCCCCAACTATGGCGATCCCGGAAAGGGCGGGCGGTTGTCCGTCGGGATGGTAATCGCCATCGAACCAATGATTAACGCCGGAACGCCTGAAGTTGTGATAGAGGACGACGGCTGGACGGCTGTAACGAAAGATGGTAGCCTCTCGGCCCATTTTGAACACTCAGTGGCGATCACTGAGAATGGGCCTTTTGTTTTGTCGCGCGCGTGAGTGCGCCAGTTGAAAAGGCTCGACGGTTGTCGACGACAACGAGGGAAGCGGATTAGCCATGAAGGTCAGAGCATCAGTCAAAAAGGTCTGTGAGAAGTGCAAGGTCATTCGCCGGCGCGGTGTCGTGCGGGTGATTTGCGAGAACGCGCGCCACAAGCAGCGCCAGGGCTAATCGGCCCCCTCGCAAGAACGCCGTAAACCGCAAACCAACCAAGACAGGCGAAAGAGAACAAGCATGGCCCGTATCTCTGGTGTCGACCTTCCTCGCAACAAGCGGATGGAGATTGCCCTCACGTACCTCTATGGCGTGGGTAGGCACAAGGCTCGTCAGATTCTGCTCGCAGCCGACGTGGCGCCCGAGAAGCGCTCGGACGATCTCGACGACAACGAGACCCGCCGCATCCGCGAGGTGCTCGAGACGCAGCAGATCAAGGTCGAAGGTGATCTTCGCCGCGAGGTCGCTCTCAACATCAAGCGCTTGATGGACCTCGGTTGCTACCGGGGCCTGCGCCATCGTCGCAATCTCCCGGTTCGCGGTCAGCGCACGCACACCAACGCGCGCACCCGAAAAGGTCCGCGCAAGGGCCAGCAGATCAAAAAGAAGTCGGACGCATAACCCGCGCGCCTCCCAGAGAAAGAAATTTGAATGTCTACTGAAGCAGCCGGCAAAAAAGCCCCCAAGAAGGCGAAGAAGAACGTTCAGAGCGGCATCGCTCACGTCACCGCCTCTTTCAACAACACCATCGTCACCATCACGGACGTCTCGGGCAACGTGGTGTCCTGGTCGTCGTCGGGCGTCAAGGGCTTCAAAGGCTCGCGAAAGTCGACGCCGTTCGCGGCTCAGTTGGCGGCTGAAGACGCCGCTCACAAGGCGATGGAACACGGCATGAAGTCGGTCAACGTCTTCATCAAGGGCCCGGGTTCGGGACGCGAATCGGCCCTGCGCGCCCTGGCTGCAACCGGTCTGCGCATCAACCTGATCCGCGACCTCACGCCGATTCCCCACAACGGCTGCCGACCGCCCAAGCGACGCCGCGTCTGAGCGGTTTCCCACCACCTCCCGTCACGAACACGATTACGAGGCCTTTTCAGCAATGGCGAAATACTCTGGTCCCGTGTGCCGCCTCTGTCGGCGCGAAGACATGAAGCTCTTCTTGAAGGGCGATCGTTGCTACACCGACAAGTGCGGCTACGAACGCCGCGCCTACGCCCCCGGCCAGCACGGCCAGGCCCGTCGCCGCAAGACCTCGAACTATGGTCTTCAGCTGCGTGAGAAGCAGAAGGTGAAGCGCATCTACGGTCTCGCCGAGCGGCAGTTCCGTGGCTACTACTACAAGGCCGTCCGCATGAAGGGCGTGACCGGCGAGAACCTCCTGCAGCTGCTCGAGCGCCGTCTCGACAACGTCATCTACCGCCTTGGCTTCGCGTCCGATCACGCGGAGGCTCGCCAGCTGGTTCGCCATGGTCACTTCTTGATCAACGGCCGCAAGGTGGACATCCCCTCGTTCCTCGTTCGCGCGAACGACGCCGTCACGGTCCGTGAGGGCTCGCGCAAGATTACCCGCGTCCAGGAGAGCCTGGCTGCGGTCGACCGCCGGGGCGTGCCGAAATGGCTGCAGCTCGACAAGGGCGGATTCGAAGGAAAGATGGTTTCGCTGCCCTCACGTGAGGATCTGACCATGCAGATCCGCGAGCAGCTGATCGTCGAGCTCTATTCGCGCTGATAGAGCCCGGCTTTTCGCGGCGACAAGCGGTAGCGGTTACAAGGGATAGGAGAAGAGTTGATGTCCACTGCAAGTGCTCTCGGGTCACAGCAGTCTGCGTTCATTGCGCGGAACTGGCGAGATCTGATTCGACCTCGGAAGCTCGAGGTCGAGACGGAGACGCTCACCCCGTTCTATGGCAAGTTTTCCTGCGAGCCGCTCGAGCGCGGCTTCGCCATCACGCTCGGCAACGGGCTTCGGCGGGTTCTGCTGTCGTCGCTTCAGGGCGCGGCGATCACCTCGCTCAAGATCGATGGGGCTCTGCACGAGTTCACGACCTTGCCGAACGTGGTCGAGGACGTGACTGACATCATCCTGAACATGAAAGAGGTCGTGGTGCGGGTGGCGGATGCCAGGCCGCATACGCTCCGCCTCGAGAAGGATGGCGAGGGTCGGGTTACCGCCGGTGACATTCAGACCGTCGACGGCGTCGAGGTGCTGAACCCCGAGCACGTGCTGTTCAACTGCTCCAAGGGCGCCAAGGTGCGTATGGAGCTCGAGGTCGGCATGGGTCGTGGCTACGTGCCGGCGGAGCGCAACAAGACGCTCAGCACGCCGGTCGGGGTCGTGCCGATCGACGCGCTCTTCTCGCCGATCCGCAAGGTCAACTTCCAGGTCACCAACGCTCGCGTCGGTCAGCAGACTGACTACGATCGGTTGAGCCTCGAGGTCTGGACCAACGGCACGGTTCGTCCGGAAGATGCGGTCGCTTACGCGGCCAAGATCTTCAAGGACCAGCTGTCGATCTTCATCAACTTCCAGGAGGCCCCCGAACCGGTGGCCGAGCCGCTGGTGTCGGAAGAGCAGCAGAAGCTGTCCGAGCACCTGTGGAAGTCGGTGGACGATCTCGAGCTGTCGGTTCGCTCGGCCAACTGCCTGCAGAACGCCAACATCCGCTACATCGGCGAGTTGGTGCAGAAGACCGAGTCCGAGATGCTGAAGACCAAGAACTTCGGCCGCAAGTCGCTCAAGGAGATCAAAGAGATCCTCTCGAGCATGGGACTGTCGCTCGGAATGAAGCTCGAAGGCTGGCCCGGCGACGGTCCGCCGAAGAAGCCATAGAGGCGGGCCGGGGGCTGCCCCCCACCTACCTCGCCCGCGGAGCTGGGGGCCGGAGTTCGTGACCTCGTGTCGCGTCGCTCCGGCCGACGGAGCCGGCCTCTTAACTTAGAAACTTTCGATTGTTTTCGGGTCACCGGGGCAGCGCTTCGAGTGGCCTTTCACTCCGACGAACCGTCGGGGGCTTCGACTCCGGGTCGAGGTGATGCGGAAAGCTGGGATTCCTGGGGCTGGCTTTCTGGTGATTTCTTCGAGCCTGGGACGAACGAAGATTTTCAATGCGACATCAACGAGCTGGCCTTCATCTTTCGCGGACTTCTGCGCACCGGAAGTCGCTGTTCTCGAACCTCGTGGCGTCTTTGTTCACCTACGAGCGGATTCGCACCACCGACGCAAAGGCCAAGGAGACCCGCCGGATCGCCGAGCGGACGATAACCTGGGCTCGACGGCTGGGTGACGTGTTGACCAAGCCGGCGGACAAGCGCACTCCCGAGGAGAGCGCCCGTGTCGTCCATGCCATTCGCATGGCTCGCCGGATCGTCCGTGATCGCAGCGCCATCGTGAAGCTGTTCGACGAGATCGGGCCGCGTTACCTCGCCCGCCGCGGTGGCTATACCCGCATCGTCAAGATCGGGCAGCGCGCAGGCGATGCGGCGCCGATGTCACTGCTCGAGCTGATCCCCGATGGTACCGGCGGTCGCGAAAAGCCGATCGTCGATACCGAGGAAGCTCCTGCCAAGGGGACCAAGAAGAAGGCCGCTGCCAAGACCGAGGCGCCCGCCAAGGCCGAAGCGAAGGCCAGCAAGAGCAAGGCACCCAAGGCCGAGGGCGAGGCCGCGGCCAAGCCGAAGGCCAAGAAGGCCGCCAAGGCCAAGGACGAGTAGAGACACTCGTCTCTCGCTACGAAAGGCTCCGTGGCCGACGTCACGGGGCCTTTTTTGCGTCCCGGTAGGGCGGAGCGCGAGGCGCAATTGATTGACACGAATCGCCCCCGCGGTGGTATGAGGCAGCGATGCCGAAAGTGCCTTCGACACCCCCGTCGGCAATGTCGGCGACCGGGTCCGCGAGCGGCGGTGAGGCCGTCAAGACCGCCGGTGCCGGTCAGACCGAAGCCATCCCGCCAGCGGCGCCCTACGCCGCTGCCCCCCCATCTGCTGACGGCCTGCCCAGCCCCGCGGTCCCGCCTCTGCCGCCACTTCCCACCTGGGGCGGATCGTTGGGGACTCCGGCGGACTATCCCAGCATCGGCAGTTCGATAGCGTGGTCATTCGTCTCGCTGGGCGTCGTCTGCCTGGTCGCGTACTTCGGTTTGCGTTGGCTGTCGCGGCGAAATCCGCGTGCAGCGGGCGGCCATGGCCCCTTGCGGGTGGTGGCGCGCCAAAACCTCGATCCGAAACACAGTGTCTTCGTGGTCGAGGCAGGGGAGCGCTGCTTTCTCATCGGGAGCGGGGATCAGTCACTGTCGCTCATCGCGGAACTCGATCGCGATGTCGTGCAGCGCCAGCTCCCCAAGCCGCAGCCCCTCGCTTGGGAGCCCGCCACCAAACGTTTCGCGGAGATCCTCGGGCGGGCGATGTCGCGACTTTCGGCCCCAGGCTCGCAATCGCCGAAGGGCCCCGTTCGTGAGCAGGGCCAGGACGACGAGCCGGGTTTTTCGTCACCGGTGAAGGCGGCGTCCCCGGTCGCGACTGGGGCGCTGGTCACGACGCTCCCCTTGTCCTCGTCGGCGTCATCCAGGACCGAGCCGCTGTCGGTGCGTCCACTGGTCGACGGCGAGGGCGCCTGATGTCCGCCTTCGACCCCTACGAACTTCGTTTGCGAGGAGCCCTCTCTTGATTCTGCTTTCCCTTGCCGCCCGCGGTGCCAGCGCCAGCGAGAGCATCGGGGTGACCTCGCGGCCACTCGTGATGATCTTCGCGATGGCGGCCCTCTCGCTGGTGCCGTTCGCGTTGCTCCTGGTGACAAGCTTTGTCCGCATCGCGGTGGTGCTTTCGATCTTGAAGGGCGCCATCGGCACGCCGCAGATCCCGCCCAATCAGGTCGTCACGGGGCTGGCCCTGCTTCTCAGCCTTTACGTCATGGCGCCCACCGGTGAGCGCATCTACAAGGCCATCGAACCGGTATTGGGTCGCGGGGCGGGCGCGTCGCTGGTCAGTGGCGAAGCCGTAGCTGCGATGGAGGCCGCTGCCTTGCGGGCCAAAGAACCCCTGCGGGACTTTCTCCTCAAACACAGCGCGCCCAAAGATCGATATCTGTTCTACACACTGGCTCTTCGCATGCGTACGCCCGCCGAGCGGGTCGGTATCACCGACCGAGATATGCTCATCGTCGTGCCTGCCTTCCTCACCTCCGAGCTTCGGCGCGCGTTCGAGATCGGCTTTCTCCTTTTCGTGCCGTTTCTCGTCGTGGATATGGTGATTGCGAACCTTCTGCTAGCCCTCGGCATGCACATGCTCTCGCCGACCACGGTTTCATTGCCATTCAAGCTCTTGCTGTTCGTGCTCGCCGACGGTTGGCAACTGCTGCTGCGCGGCCTGGTCGAGAGCTATGTCTAGTGGCGCGGGCATCGAGATCGTCCTGCGGTCGATCCATGAAGGGCTCATTCTGGTGCTGATCCTTTCAGCGCCTCCGCTCCTGGCCAGCCTCGCTGTCGGCTTCGTGGTCGGCATTTTTCAGGCTGCCACACAGATCCAGGACCAGACGGTCTCCTTCGTTCCCAAGCTCGTGGTCGTCGTCGTCGTCATCATCGCGATGGGTCCGCTGCTCGGCGCGCAGCTCCTTCGTTTCATGCAGGCCGCGCTCGCGGCAATGCCCAGCATCCGGTAGCGCATGCTCTGGTCCTGGCTGCCAGCGGACCTCGAGAAGTGGCTCTGGGCGCTCGGCGTCGGTTCCACCCGGGCGGTGCCCATCGCGTGGCTCATCCCGGCCTTCGGCGGACAGAACGTGCCGGCCCAGGCGCGAATGGGGCTCGGTCTCGCATTGGCGGTTCTTTGCTTGCCGCAGATCATGCCCGCGATGCCGGATCAGGCGGGCATGATGTTCTGGATCCTGCTCATGGCGCGGGAATCAGCCGTGGGTTTCACCGTCGGCTTCGTCGGCTCCTCCATCTTCCGTGCCGCCGAGTCCGCGGGGCGCCTGGTGGACACCTTGCGCGGGGCCAACATGGCCGAGGTGATCTCGCCGGTCACGGAGGGGCGGTCGAGCCCCCTCGGAGACATCTACCTCCTGATGACCACGGTCATCTTTCTCGAAATCGGCGGAGTCGGCTTCGTATCGATGGCGCTGGCCCGCAGCTACGAGGCGGTGCCTTTGGTGTTGACGACGACGCCCGCCAGCTTCGGCGCTGCCGCGCGACTGGCGCTGTTGACGTCGGCCCAGCTCTTCGAGTCGAGTCTGGCTTTGGCTGCGCCGGCCGTGGTTGCGCTGCTGTTGGCCGACGTGATCCTTGGGGCGATCGCCCGCATGGCGCAGCAGATCCCCGTCTACTTCCTCGGCATGCCGCTCAAGGGGCTGGCAGGGGTCGGGATCGTGCTGATCGGTCTGGGCGCGATTCAGGCGGCTCTGCTCGACGGATTTCGCGGGTGGGTGACCCTGGTCGAGCGGGCCTTCATCGTCTGGCGGTGAGAGGGGAGGCGGCGCGTGGCTGACGATGGGGACAAAACCGAGGAACCTACAGATCGCAAGAAGGAGGAGGCGCGACGCAAGGGTCAAGTCGCCGTCAGCCGCGATCTCAACGGCGGGGCCGTCTTCATCGCTTGCTTCGTCACGCTCAGCCTCACCGCCGAGAGCTGGATGGCACGGCTCATCGGCTATTTCAGAGAGAGCATGATCCTAGCGAGTCAACCCGGCTCGGCCAGCATGCACATGGTGCGCGGGATGACCGCCATGATTGATGTCTTGAAAGCACCGCTCGGAGCGGCACTGCTGACGGGTCTCTTCCTCGGTTTCATGCAGACCGGCGGTCTCTTTTCCGTCGAGGCCTTGAAGATCGATCCGCAACGGATCATGCCGAACTTCAAGAAGCTCTTTAGCCTCTCGACCGTCGCCGAAGTGGTGAAGGGCTTCGTCAAGGTGACCCTCGCCGGCGCCGTCGCTTACGCGGCCATCGAGCCTCTACTCGGCGCGCTGAACAACTTGACCGGCGCTTCACCGATGAGCATCGCCGTGGTGCTTGGCTATGGCACCGACCGGGTCTGCATGCGCATCATTCTGGTGGTCGCCATCGTAGGGGGCGCCGACCTGCTCTGGCAGCGGCACAGCCACCTCAAAGGCCTCCGGATGTCGCACGACGAGATCAAACGCGAGCATAAGGATTCGGAAGGCGATCCGCAGCACAAACACGAGCGAAAGCAGTTCCACAAGGAGCTGCTGGAACAACGGATGGTGAATGACGTGAAGAAAGCCGATTTCGTCGTCGTGAACCCGACACACATTGCGGTCGCCATCCGCTATGACAAGGACGCCGATGCGGCTCCCATCGTGCTCGCCAAAGGCGAACGGATTCTTGCCGAGAAGATCAAACAGGCGGCCAGAGAAGCCGGTGTACCGATCTTTCGCGACGTCGGCCTGGCTCGGGCCTTGCGCGACGTCGAGGAGGGCGACGAGGTCCCCGAAGCCCTCTACGAAGCCATCGCGGAGATCCTGCGGGTGGTCTATGGCCAGCCCTCGCCGTCCGCGGCGCCGGTGGCTCCCGGCACCTCGCAACCAGGCCAAGGCCCAGCGGCCCAGGGAGGCCGCGTTGACCTGGCTCAGCCGGCCATCACGAGCGATGCTCCTCGGGGCAGTTGGCGTCGAGGCTGAGACGGCATTTCTTGCTGGGGACTGCCTCGAAGGCCCTCGTCATCGCATCGGCTGTGTGCCCGAACACCTTGGCCGGTGCGAAGACAGCGCATGACGGGCGGGGTTTCTTCGATGTCTGATCCGGGAAGCGAAGGGACTCTTCTCGAGGTGGCGTTGGCCTTGCCGCCGTTTGCCGTCTACACCTATCGAGATCCGCGGCGGGACACCAGGGTCGCCGTCGGAGCTCAAGTCGTCGTGCCGCTCGGATCCCGGCGCATCATCGGGTTCGTGGTCGGGCACCCGAGCGACGGTCCGCCCGAGGTGCGCGACATCGAAGAGGTGCTCGAGGACGAGCCGGCCCTCGACGCGGAGGTACTGGCTCTCGGGCGCTGGGCGGCTGCCTACTATCTTGCCCCGCTGGGAGAGGTGCTCAGAGCGGCCCTGCCCCAGGGCGAGCGAGCCGCTGCTCAGCGACGGGCACGCTTGACCGAGGACGGACGCTCGTTTCGTAAGCGGCTCGAGCAGGGCAAAGCTGGCCTCGCCGGCCTGGCGCTCGACCAGGTCGACCGCACTTTGCTCGGACGGTTGTCGAGCCAACGGGGCGTCGGGCTGCGCGCCCTGCGCGGCACGGTCGAAGAGAGACGACTCACCGATCTCATCGACCGCGGGTGGGTCGAAGTCGGCGACGAGGTGACCGCCCGCTCGCTCGGACGCCAGGAGATCTGGGCCGTGAAGGTGGCGTCGGTCCCGCCAGTTTTTGGGCCACGCCAGCAAGCGCGCCAGACCGTCTGGGACGCCATCGTCACCGCCGGGGGCGAGCTCAGGCTCAGCGGATTGTCGCCACGCGAGCGCATCGCCGGGCAGGCGCTCGCGAAGGCCGGCCTGGTTCGGCTGGAGAAGCGTTCGAGCTCCCTGTTTCGTGAGAGCACCGCGCCGGTCGCAACACCGCCCGTCTTGAACCCGCAACAGGCCGAGGCGGTGGCGACCATGGCGGCTACCGAGGGATTTCGTGCGTTCCTGCTCCACGGTGTGACGGGGTCGGGCAAGACCGAGGTCTACCTGCGCCTCATCGAGGCCGTACGCGGGCGCGGTCGCGGCGCGCTCGTCCTGGTGCCCGAGATTGCGCTGACCCCGCAGCTGGCCTCGCGCTTCCGTGCGCGTTTCGGCGACGATGTTGCGGTTTTGCACAGCGGCCTCGCCCCCGCCGAGCGACGAGCGGCTTGGCGCCGATTGCGTGCGGGCGAAGTCGGCATCGCGCTCGGCGCACGTTCGGCGGTTTTTGCGCCGGTGCCCGACCTCGGCGTGGTCGTCGTCGACGAGGAGCACGATCCTTCGTTCAAACAGGAAGAGGGCCTTCGCTACAATGGCCGCGACCTGGCCCTGGTGCGAGCACAGCGGGCCAACGCGGTCGCCGTGCTCGGCTCGGCAACGCCTTCGCTCGAGTCCTACCGCCAAGCGCAGCTGGGACGATACCAGCGACTCAGCCTTCCCTTGCGCGCCAATCCCGCGGCAGCCGCTCGACCATTGCCGCCGGTCGACCTCGTGGATCTGCGCCGCGAGCCTCCCATGGCCGATGGTCTCTTCTCGCGGCGTCTGCTCGATGCCGTCAAAGAGACGGTCGCCCGCGGTGAGCAGGTCATTCTGTTCCTCAATCGCCGCGGCTTCGCGCCGTTGGTTCTCTGTCGCGCCTGCGGCCAGAGTCTTCGCTGCCACCAATGTGCGGTTGCGCTGACGTTTCATCGCGCGCAGCAAGAGCTTGCTTGCCACTATTGCGGAACGACTCTGCGTCTGCCCCACAGCTGCCCGGCCTGCCGCCTGCCTCGGCTCGAGCAGCTTGGAACAGGGACCGAACGCGTGGAGAGCGTCGTTCGCGAGTACCTACCTGATGCCCGTGTGGCGCGTCTCGACCGCGATACCGCCGGCGTCGGTCGACAAGGCGCCCTCGAGGCGGCCCTGGCCGAGGTGCACGAGGGGCGCGTGGACATTCTGGTGGGCACCCAGATGGTGACGAAAGGCCACGATTTCGCCGGCGTCACGCTGGTTGGCGTTCTGTTGCCAGACCAGGGGATGAACCTGCCCGACTTCCGAGCTGCCGAGCGGACGTTTCAGTTGCTCGAGCAGGTCGCAGGACGTGCCGGGCGCGCGGAACGCCCAGGGCGCGTGATCATCCAGACCTACAACCCCGAGCATCCAGCCATCGCGGCACTGCCGAGCCACGATTACGAAGGCTTCGTCATCAACGAGCTCGCGCGGCGCAAGGAGGCGGGCTATCCGCCGTTCGGCCGCTTGGTGGCTCTGCGCCTCGAGGGGCCGGATCCGGACGCGGTCGCTGCCAGCGCGGCGAGGGTCGCGGATCGCGGTCGGGCCATCGGCGGCAACGAGGTCCGGATCCGAGGTCCCGCGGAAGCCCCGATCGCGCTGCTGCGTGGCCAGACCCGCTGGCAGGTCTGGCTCTCCAGCGAGGATCGGGTTGCCCTGTCGATCTGCGCGCAAAAGGCGGCTGCGGCCGGTGCCGCGCCGGGTGTCTGGGTGAGCATCGACGTCGACCCCTTGAGCGTGCTTTGATGGAACCGATGGCGTTCTCGCCTCCCTTCGACGACGGACCCTTTGCGGCTCTGCTCGGACAGATCGACGATCTGCTGATTGGCGATGCCGTCGTCACACCGACCGACGACCCGCCTCGACCTTTCGCGGACACCGACCTAGCGCTGGTGGTTGGGCAGGCTTTCGAACGCGGCTTTTCGGGAGATCTCGTGATCACGACTGCCGCCTCTCCACCGGCTGCGCACGTGATCCACTTCGAGGCAGGCAGACCCATCGACGTCGCTCCCGCTTTCGCCAGTCTTGGCGAGCGCGCGATCGCTCATGCCGCCGATGTCGAAAGGTGGTTCTTTCAAGCAGTAGCCTCTGGCGGCACCTACCAGCTTCGCGCGCCTCGGCCTCCTCGCGGCCGCCGCGTCCACAGCCTCCGACATCCCGCTGCTCTCGTGGCCGAGCTCCTGCTCCGGCGTCCAGGACTGTCTCCCATCGCCGCCAAACTGACTCAGGGCCACAACCGCCTCAGACTGCGCCAGTTGCCCTGGCTCGACGATCTCGTTGCCGCTGCCGCCGAGGATCCCACGGTTCGATCGGCGGTGCGGCTTTTCGATGGGTACCGCCGGCTCGATGAAGTCGTTGGCGGCCAGACCAAGCACCGAGAAGCTCTCCTGCGGGGGGCTTTCGTCCTTTACTGCTTCGGCGCTTTGGCGATCGAGGCTGATGGCGAAGCGGCGACCGCGCCCGCTTCGGCCGATACACCTGCGGTCCAGCTACAGGACCTACGTGCCCTCGCGGCCCTGGCCAGCCAGGGCGACCTGTTCGCGTTTCTCGGGGTCGATCGCGAAGCGTCCCAGCGCGAGGTGATGGCTGCGGTTGCCCGTCTAGACCGCGCGTTATCGACTGACGAGCTCGTCGTCGATGTCGCGCTCTCGTCGGGTCGCGACAGGGCGCTCATCGAATCCGTCCTCAGCGAGGCCCGACGCGTGCTGGGCGACGACGATCTGCGTGCGGCGTATCGCGCTCACCTTCCTGCGAGGGTCGAGCCCAAGAGAGTCGAGTAAACCTCCATGCGCATCGTCTTCTTCGGGTCGCCCGAGTTCGCCGTGCCGACGCTACGGCAGATCGCCGCGGAGCACGAAGTCACGTTGGTCGTCAGCCAACCCGACCGCCCGGCGGGTCGGGGACGCGCTCTGACGCCGCCGGCGGTGAAACAAGCCGCCCTCGAGCTCGGCTTGCCGACCTCGCAGCCACTCAAGGTTCGGGATCCCGCGTTCGCGGCCGAGCTGGCATCCCATGCCCCTGACGCCTTCGTGGTCGTCGCTTACGGTCGCATCCTGCCCCCGGCGGTGCTTGCGGTGCCTCGCCTCGGGCCCTTCAACGTACACGGCTCGTTGTTACCGAAGTACCGTGGCGCCGCTCCCATTCAGTGGTCGATCATCGATGGGGAGGCGAAGACCGGTCTGTGCATCATGAGAATGGAAGAGGGCCTCGACACCGGCCCCGTGCTGGCGAGGTACGAGACCGCAATCGCCGACGACGACACCGCAGGAAGCTTGGCTGCGCGCCTCGCCACCGCGGGAGCTGATTTGATGGTCAGGACGTTGCCCGCCATCGCCGCCGGCACGATCACGGAAGAGGTACAGGATCACGCGCGGGCGACTCTCGCCCCGCTGCTGACCAAGGAAGACGGCCTGCTCGATTTCCGACGTACCGCCCGCCTGGTTTCGGCGCAGGCGCGCGGCGTGGATCCCTGGCCCGGAGCCACGGCGACGCTGGATGGCGAGGCCTGCAAGCTCTTTGGCCCTCGAGTCGAAGAGGGCAAGGGCAAGGGCAAGGGGCAGATCGGAGAAGTTCTGGGGCTCTCCCCGCACGGACTCCGCATTGCCTGCGGTGACGGCGTCGTGGCGTTCGCGGAATTGCAATTCGCTGGGCGCAAGCGTCTACCGGCGGCGGCCGTGCTGGCGGGCAGGGCGATCGCCAACGGCACCTTCGCGGTCGGAAAGGTATAGTCGCGCTGTGAAGATCGAGATCGCACCGTCATTGCTATCGGCGGACTTCGGAAGGCTGGCCGAGGAGGTCAAGGCCGCTGAAGACGCTGGCGGCGATCGCATGCACGTCGACGTCATGGACGGCCGCTTCGTGCCCAACCTGACGCTCGGTCCGGTGGTTCTGCGCGCCATCAAGAAGACCGCGCGTACGCCGCTCGATGTTCACTTGATGATCGTCGAGCCCGAGCGCTACATCGAAGACTACGCCAAGGCCGGCGCGGACACGCTCTGGGTGCACGAAGAGACTTGCGTTCACCTGCACCGAACGATTCAGCAGATCAAAGCGACCGGCAAACGCGCGGGCGTTTCAATCAACCCGCATACGCCCGTCGGTGTGCTCGACGTCATCCTCGACGACATCGATTCGGTCCTCATCATGTCCGTCAATCCGGGCTTCGGTGGCCAAGCGTTCATTCGCAACGTCCTGCCCAAGATGCGACAGCTCTCCGACGAGATCGCGCGACGGAAGCTTTCGGTCGAGATCGCCGTCGATGGCGGTATCGGCGTCGAGACAGCGCCTCTCGTGACCGAAGCGGGTGCCACCGTTCTCATCGCGGGCAACGCCGTTTTCGGAGCCCCCAGTTATCGCGACGCCATTGCGGCGATAAGGGCGGCTGGGGAAGCGGGTCGGGCGCGACGCGCGCCACCTCGCTGAGAGTCAACTTGTCGGGGCGAGAGGATTTGAACCTCCGGCCTTTCGGTCCCGAACCGAACGCGCTACCAGGCTGCGCCACGCCCCGATGTCTGAATTTTCAGGTCCCCTGCGGTAGGGGCCGCGAAACTTAACACGCACGCCGGTGCGCACAACAAGAAAACGCATCGGAATGGCCGACGCGTGCCTCAGTTGCGCTTGGCCGTTTTCTCCTCGTCGATGCCACGGATTCCGAGCCCTTCGTCGAGCCCCTCGTCTAGATCTCTGTCGAGATCTTCGTCATGGAGCGGGCGACTGATCCGGTAATCGCCCGACAGCCAGCTGCCGAGATCCACGGTACGGCATCGTTGCGAACAGAACGGACGATGCGGCCACGACTCCTCGGTCGCGGTCTGAACGCGTTTGCAAATGGGACAGGTCGGCTTTCCGGCCACGCGAGATCTGACTAGCACGGGCGGCGGCCATCGTCACGAGGCGGGTCGGCCCGACGCGCTGAAGGCCCCGGCCGCGGCGTGCTACTCTCGAACGTTTCTTTTCTCGAGCACCAGGACACGAATGCAGCGTCAGCCGAGTCATCCGAGTTCATCTTGGCGCGCGCCGTCGCGCAAGATCGAGATCCCCTCCCCGAATCAGCTTCCCGATGGTCCCGTCACCTTCCGCCTCTCCAACGGGACCTCCGTTGTCTTCGAAGAGAGCCGCCTGAGCCCCGTCGTGGCCGTACAGGCCTGGATCCGTGCCGGTGCCGGTGACGAGCCGCAGAGCCTCGCTGGCATCGCGCACGTCGTCGAGCACATGCTCTTCAAGGGGACCGCTCGGCGCGGCGTGGGGCAAGTGGCACGGGAGGTCGAGGCGGCGGGCGGCGAGATCAACGCCTGGACGAGCCACGACGAGACCGCGGTCCACGTGGTGTTGCCACGATCCGCGATTGCGCTCGGCATCGACGTGATCGCCGACGTCCTGCAAAATTCGCGGTTCGACGCGACGGAGTTTTCGCGCGAGCGTCAGGTCGTTCTCGAAGAGGTGGGGCAGGGCTTCGACGATCCGGACCGCATGGCGGGGACCGATCTCTTCGCGGCCGTCTACGACGTTCATCCTTATGGCCGCGCCGTGATCGGACAGGTCGCGACCGTAGCGGCGCTGACCCGCGCCGATCTCGTGCGTTTTTACCGCCGCAACTACGGCGCGCGAAATCTCACGCTGGTGGTGACCGGTGATTTCGATCCGATCGCCGTGCGCCGCCAGATCGAACGGGCATTCGGCCGCATGCGTCCAGGTCAGGCGCCGCTGGCGCGCATCGCTCAGCCAGTGCAGCGGCGATGCCGCGTGATTGCCGTCCGGCGTGACGTCAAGGAGAGCCAGCTCCTCCTGGCATTTCGTGGCACGCGTGTCGACGACGACGACATCGTGGCTCTCGATCTTCTCGCAGTCGCACTCGGCCAGGGCGAGAGCTCGCGCCTTCATCTGGCGTTGGTGCGTGGACGCGAGTTGCTCCACGGCGCCTCGGCCTATCTCTTCACCGGCCGTGATCCCGGCCTCTTCGTGGTTACCGGTTCGCTGGTCTCGGGAAAGCCACGTGCCGCTGGGCGGGCGCTGCGCGCGCTGCTCGACGAGCTGGAGCGGGTCTGCGATCACGAGATCTCATCCGAAGAGCTGGCCCGTAGCCGCACGCTGCTCGAGAGCCAGCGGGTCTTCGATCGCGAGTCGACACAGGGTATGGCGCGAAAGCTGGGATTCTTCGCGAGCACCGTTGGCGACGCGCGCTTCGAGACGAGGTACCTCGAACGGCTGGGGGCGGTCTCGGCCAGCGAGGTCTTGAGGGTTGCCCGCGCCTACCTCGATCCACGCGCGCTCACGGTCTTTGCACAGCTGGAGGGCGGGGCGCCCATTCGCGCCGAGAGCACCCCCAAGCCATTTGCCGGTCGTGATGTAACCATCAGTCGCGACTTGCGGCGGGTCGCCCTGCGTTTTCGCGAATCCGACGAGGCGGGCCGAGGCAAAGGCGTCGAACCTGCGCAACCGGCGCGGGCACGTGGATCCGCCAAGCAAGCACGCGCGGGGCACGCGCCGGACGTCACCGTGACGAGGCTCGCCTCGGGCACCCAGCTCCTCGTGCTGCGTGATGCGTCCTTGCCGATGGTCGCCCTGCGGGCTGCCTGGGTAGGCGGCCTGCGCTACGAAGACGCCTCGTCCAATGGGGCTTCGAGTTTGATTGCGTCGCTGTTGACCCGAGGCACGGAGAATCACGACGCTGAAGCCATCGCGCGGCAGGTAGAGGGCATGGCGGGGTCGCTGTCCGGGCACGCGGGCCGCAATAGCCTCGGCCTCGAGGCCGAATTCCTCACCAAGCACCTCGAACCGGGGTTGGAGCTGTTCGCCGAATGCCTCGCGCATTCGACGTTTCCGGATCGCGAGCTCGATCACGAACGACGCCAGGCGCACGAGGCGCTTCGCCAGCAACAAGACGACGTCGCCACGGTCGCCTTTCGTCTGTTCGAACGGACCCTCTACGGCGAACACCCCTATGCGCTCGACCCGATCGGAAATGCCCGCGCATTGAGCTCGCTGTCGCGCGCGCGCGTGCGGCGTTTTTTTCGCGACCGCTATCATCCCGAGCGCGTCACCATCGCTGCGGTCGGTGACGTCGACCCCGCGGCGCTGGCCCGACGGCTAACCGATCTGCTGCCGGGCAAGAGCGGCCGCGCTGCGCCTCCTGCACCCGATCCGACGCTGTCACGCCTCGACGGCGGACGCCTCGCGATGGTGCCGCTCGAGCGGGAGCAGGCTCACCTGGTGCTCGGGTTTCCCGGCGTGACCTTGCGCGACCCTGATCGCTTTGCACTCGAGATGCTCGCTCAGATCCTTTCGGGGCAGGGCGGTCGCCTCTTTTCCGAGATCCGGGAGAAGCGAGGCCTGGTCTACAACATCGGGGCGTTCTCGATGGAGGGACTCGATCCCGGGTATTTCGCGGTGCACGCCGCTTCGGGTCCCACACGGATCGCTACGGTGCTGACCCATGTCCGCGCCGAGCTCTCCCGTATCTGCCGAGAAGGAATTCGCGCAACGGAGCTCGTGAACGTTCGTCGCCATCTCACCGGAGGCCATGCGATTGGCCTGCAGCGGCGCAGCGCTCTGGCGGCCACTCTCGCATTGCACGAGGCATACGGTCTCGGCTGGTCCGCTTATCGCGAATATCGGGAGCGCCTCGAACGGGTGCAGGTTGCGGATCTGCAGCGCGTGGCTCAGAAATACTGGGACCCTCGTAAAGAGGTCGTTTGTGTCGTCGGTCCCAAAGAGGCGCTGGCGACGATTTCCGACCTCAAGGCTCACCCCCCCTCGCCACGCAAACGTCGATGACCGCCCTTCCGAGACGATCGATCAGCAACAGCGTCGACAGCAATCGCAACCTGCTGTCGAACCTCATCCTCATCTTCCCGCTGCTGGTGGTCTATCAGCTGGGCGTGCTCGTCACGTACCCGCTGCTCAACGGCGTCGACTTCGTCTCGGCCCTGCTCTTCGGCACCTTCGGCCTGTCGCGCTCGGAGTACCTGCTCTTCGTCGGTACCGTCTTCGCGGGGTTCGGTATCGCGATCCTGCTGCTAAAAAAGCACCAGCGTTTCCACCCGCGGGTGGTCTTGCCGATCTTGCTGGAGAGCACGATCTACGCGCTCAGCATGGGCTCGCTCATCTTCCTCGTCATGACGAAGGTGCTTGGCATCTCGCCAGAGCTGGCCATGGGTCGCGAAATGGCGGCGCGCGAAATGGCGGCGGGTATCGAAGGGCAGGGGGTCGTCTCTCGCTTCGTGATGTCCCTCGGGGCGGGCGTCTACGAGGAGATCGTGTTTCGCCTAGGGCTGCTCGGCGGACTGACGGCGCTCTTCGAAAGGGTCTTTACCTGGCGACGGCTGGTTGCAGTCGTGGCGGCCTTCGCGATCTCTTCCTTCGCGTTCTCCGCCGTCCATCACATCCCGCCGCTCGGCGATCCGCTGAGCCTCGACGTCTTCACGTTCCGCGCGCTGGCTGGCGTCTTCTTCGGGCTGCTCTTCTGGTTCCGCGGCCTCGCCGTCGCGGTCTACACGCACGCGTTTTACGACATCTACGTGCTGCTGCTTCGCTGAGTCAGGGGCCTCGCCGAAGCCCATCGACAGCCCAGTCGCACTTCCCCGCCGGCCACCTTCCGAGAAAGGCAACCGGCGGCCGGTCGGAGAAAGGCGAGTCGCCCGAAGCTCAGCGCTTCTTGCCGGGCTTCTTCTTGGGAGCCGGCGCGGGCTTCTTGGCGGCCGGACGAGCGGCCGTCTTGCCACCGCGGGGGGCCGCGGCCTTGGCCGCTGCCTTCACAGGCTTGGCGCTCGCCTTGGCAGCCGGCTTCGCAGTGGGCTTGGCCTTGAGATCGGGCTTGCCCTTGCCGGTCGCCTTGGCATCGCCGGCCTTGCCACCGGCCACGACCTTGCGCGCGGGCTTCGCGTCCTTATCGGCCTTGGGATCAGCCTTGTGAGCGGTGCTCTCTTTGGCCGGGGTCTTGTCGACCGCGGAAGTCGCCGCTTTGTCAGCCTTGCCAGCAGGAACCGCCTTCTCGGCTTTTCCGACGGGAGGGGCGACCACCTTGTCTGCCTTGGCGGCGGCGTCTGCCTTGGCGGCTGCCTTGGCGGACTTCGCCTCGACGACAGGCTCTTTGACCTCTTTGTCAGCGGGCTTGTCGGTCTTGGCGCCAGCCTTGTCGGCTTTCGCGGCAGCCTTGTCGGCCTTGGCGGCTGCCTTTTCCGCCTTCGCGGTGTCCTTGGCGCTGGTCGCGGACTTGGGCGGCGTCGGAACACCGTCTCCCTCGGCTGCCAGGGGCAGCCCGGGGATGTCGCGCCGATTGTGCACGAGGATGCGACGGGCGTCCTGGAAGGTGATCTCGACCTTGCTGTCGGAGACCACCTCGGAGACGAACCCTACGCCGAACTTGGGATGGCGAACGATCAAGTTCTCCCGGTAACGCTCGCGAAACTCGTATGGTTTCGCGTCGTTCTGGCTCTTCTTCGCGAAGAACTCTTCCCAGTTCAGTTTCTTGATCGCCGCCCGTTTGCGAGCCGACACCGGCTCGGGAACGTCGTCCTCGGTCTCGCCACGAGGTTTGCGGTACGAGTGCACATCCCCACAGGGGTTGCATTGCACACGCCGAATTTCTTCCTCGTACTTCGAGATGACGACGTGCGTAGTGTCCGCCTTGCACTTTGGACAGTAGGCCTCGACATCAGAACCGACTTCATCGGCCTCGTCTTCGAACATGAAGTCCATACGTGCCCTCAACTAGCCCCGAATGCTCGGCTAGTAACACAGCTAAAGGGGAGCTGCAACAAAATGCGTAGGTTTTCTACGCACCCCGTCGCTTGCCAGGATGCCTGTAGTTTTCGGAATTTACTCGTCGCCGAGGTTCTCCCGAGTGGAACGGCCAACAACGCCGACCGCATACCACTCACATGTCGCCAAATCCCCCCAGACACACTGGTTTCCGCATTCCCGGGGCCTTGGAACAACGAATTTACGATTCGGAAATGCTCTGGAAACATATGGTGACTAGGCTCTTGCGTCAGGGTGCCACATGAAGAAAATTGAAGCAGTCATCAAGCCTTTCAAGTTGGATGACGTCAAGGACCGCCTCCGGGAAATCGGGGTGCAGGGCATGACGGTGACCGAGGTCAAAGGGTTCGGGCGGACCGGCGGCAAGAAAGAGGTCTACCGCGGTTCGGCCTACGTGGTCGACTTCGTGCCCAAGGTCATGGTGCAGATCGTCGTAAAGGACGAGATGGCCAAGGACGTGGTAGAAGCCCTCCTCTCCGTGGCCCGGACCGGCCACATTGGCGACGGCAAGATCTTCGTCACGCCGATCGAAGAGGTGATTCGGATCCGTACCGGCGAGCGTGGCGAGGACGCCCTCTAAGCGCCCGCGGCTGTCGTCATAGCGAGACCTGTTCCGAAGGGGGGATTCGTATGACACCAGCCGAGGTTCTGAAGTACGCCGGGAAGAACGGCGCCAAGTTCGTGGACTTCAAGTTCGTCGATCTGCTGGGAATCTGGCAGCACACGACGATGCCGATCGCCAAGCTCGAGGAGTAGTCTTTCTCCGAAGGGTTCGGTTTCGACGGCAGCTCGATCCGCGGATGGAAGGCCATCAATGAATCCGACATTGTTTTCATCCCGGATGCCTCGACCGCTGTCATGGATCCCTTCTTCGCGCAGCCGA
>JANNNO010000502.1:0-7907 GCA_031398585.1 Myxococcales bacterium
TCGTGTCGCGCTACTACGTCAAGCGCGAGACGACCTACCAGGGCGTGCCCGGGGATCGGAAATTGTTCTTCAACGGTACGGCCCCCGACCGCGAGGTCGAGTACTTCGCCAACGATCCCCGCATCGACGTGGGCGCGCGCCACGGTTATTACATTCGCGGCGCCACGGGCACTCTCCTGGTCCACTCGCTGACCGATTCGGTCAAGGTCGGGCGCTACGTGACGGTCAACGGCGGCCTGGCCTTGACCAACGCCATCAGCCAGACCAACGCTGGCAAGGGCGCATTGAGGCTGGCCGCGCTGACGCCGCATCTGTCGGTGGTCTGGGATGCCACCCAGGACGGACGCACGGTCTTACGCGGCAGCTTCGCCAACTACGTCGACGCGGATGCCGTCCGCGTGTCGCGCTACGCGCTCGGCGAGCAAGTCTCGCGCGACTGCCGCTGGGACGCCGCCAGCGAGACCTACAGCCGCGAATGCGAATACCGCGGCGGGGCGGCCAAATCGACCTTCGGGCTGCCTTGTGGACCCGAGGGCTACGACGCCGCCGGCAAGCCGTGCAAGTCTGCGATTCGGCTGCCGCGCATGTGGGAGTACACGGTCGGCGCGGAACGGGAAATCGCGACCGGCCTGTCGTTGTCGGGCGATCTGGTCTACCGCAAGTTCACTCACCCTTACGAGCTGCAGGAGACCAACCGAATCTGGAACCACTCCGGCACGCAGCTGGCGTTCAACGGCAACTACCGCAACGGCCGCCCCGAGCAGATCCAGGATCTCGGGACCTCCGACCGTGCCGAGCGCAAATACACGGGCGTGACCGCCGTCATCCGCAAGCGCGAAGGCCGCATGCGCATCCAGATGGGCTACACGTGGTCGCGTCTGATCGGCAACGTCGACAACGGTGGCGACAACAACTTCTTCGGCGACATCCCCGGCCGCGACGTCTACCTCTATGGCTACCTGCAGGACGACCATCGCCACGACATCCGCGGCGCGGTGACCTATTCCATCCTGCCCTGGCTGTCGTTGGGATCGACCTATAGTTATGCGTCGGGCGCGCCTTACAACCGCCTCTTCCGCAACCAGGTCACCGGCCGCTTCGAGGAGTACCGCTCGCGGCAGGGCAGCGATCCGGGCCTC
Source organism: Myxococcales bacterium (assembly GCA_031398585.1). Classification (GTDB taxonomy): domain Bacteria; phylum Myxococcota_A; class Polyangia; order Fen-1088; family Fen-1088; genus JANNNO01. The sequence goes on from JANNNO010000502.1 coordinate 1,140, forward strand.
GACGTCAACAATCCGTACGACGATCGCGATCTACGTCTGCCCGACATTCAGCGGCTCAACATGAAGGTGAGCGCCAACCTGAAGCCCATCACCGGGCAGGACGCCGAGGTCTACCTCGACGTGCTCAACATCCTGAACCTGCGCACGGCAACCGGTGTGATCAACGAAAACGGCTCGGCCTTCGGCGCCACGCGCACGACGATGAACCCGATGCTCTTCCGCATCGGCGGCCGCTACCGCTACTGAGGCAAACACCCACGGGTGGCGGGTTCGCCCAGAGCGACTACGCCGACGGGCTGAGGCTGCCACCCGCTGCGCTCTTGCGCAGCCCCCAGAGCGCGAGCCCACACATCACGAAGGTCGTCACCGTTACCACGACGAGCGCGCTGACGATGACGGCCGCGTGCACCCCGTGCGGCGGCGGGAGATTCGGCGTCACGATCGGCGTACCAGCGCCGATCGCCGACGCGTAAATGCCGAGGACGAGCATCCCGACCCAGTTACCGCCCACGGCCGCGAGGAAGAACACCCGCGAGGCCATCGCGCCTAGGTGCAGGTGGGGCCGCACCAACCCGACCCCGATCAACAGCGTGCCGATCGTGATGCCGGTGATGTGAGCCCCGAGCCAGAGCCGGGCATGAGCATGGCCCTGCTGCCCGAGCGGCCCCGCGACCAGGCCGAGCGCAAAAGCGAGGGTCAGGATGGCGAAGGCATGGACCAGAATACGGCGACGATCTTCCATGGCGCCGAATACGACCAGGGCGGCCGGGCGGATCACGGAGATCTCACCGGGCGGTCACGTTCCTCACGTGGCGATGAGGCGCTGCACGACCGGCGCCAGGGCGCGGCCGAGCCGCTCGTGCCCCTGCTGGTCGAGGTGGACGCCATCAGCCGCGCTGACCTCGACCACACCGCCAGCATCGAAGAAGGCGCAGCCGAGCCCGGCGGCGACCTGCTGATAGGCGGAGGCGATGCCGTTGCAGCGTTCGTGAGCGCCCGCGAACTTGCCCGCCATGTCGCCCCGTGCGGGCTGCGCGGGCGGCGGCGCGATGATCAGGATGGCAGGCACTGGCATCCCGGGCTCGATCGGCGCGCGGCGGATGGCGTGCACGAGAGCCGCCACGCCCTGCCCCGATAGCCATGCATTGTTGTCATGCGTGGCCTGAAAGTCGTTGGTCCCCAACATCAGCACGACAAGCGCCAGCGGCGAGTGGCATTCGATGCGCTGCTCGAGGCCGACCAGGCCGTTGCGCCCGGGCTTGAAGGGATCGTCCCAGACGGTCCGGCGGCCATTGAGGGCATCCTCGAGCACACGAACGGGCTGCCCGGCATCGAGCAACACGCGCTCCATCACCCCCGCCCAACGCTCGGCATGCGGCAGGCGCTGACGCGTATTGGGCACGATGCCCCAGGTGAGCGAGTCGCCGTAGACCAGGATCTGTTTCATCGCACCCGCAGTTTGCCAGACTTGCGGTTCGGGCGATGGCGGCGCGATCGCGGGAGCAGAGATCGCCGGGTGCGCCGCGCTTGGCGACGATGCTCTGGTAGCGGGCCTCCAGATCGGCGGCAACGCGGGGGGGCGCGCTCACGCCGGCTTCAGCGTCGCCAGCGCCGACGCGAGCATCGGATCGATCAGCGCCACCACCTGGCGATGATGTTCGGGTGGAATGGTGCCTTCGGTCTGGCTGGTCAACACGATGACCGTGCGCGTGGCAGGCACGACGATGAGATATTGCCGCCCGTAGCCCCAGGCCGCGTAGGCACGATGTCCGGCGAGCTCGAGCGTCCACCAGAGATAGCCGTAGCCATCGAGGCGCAGGCCGCCTTTGGGATCCTGATCCTCTTGCAGGTCGACCTGCTTTCGCGTCGCCGCCTCGACGTACTCGCGCGAGAGGATCTGCCGTCCTTGCCAGACGCCACCGTCGAGCAGCATCTGCCCGATGCGGCCCAGATCGCGGGTGCAGAGGAACATGTCGTTGCCGCCGCGGTGGTATCCCTGCGGATCCGTCGGCCATTGAATGTCGTCGATGCCAAGCGGCCCCAAGAAGTGCTGCTTCGCAAACGTCAACAGATCGCTGCCGACGGCGTACGCCAGCACGATGCCGAGCACGTGCGTGTCGCCGGTGGTATAGCGGTGCTGTCCCAGCACGCCGACCCGCCCGCGCGTGGTCAGGAATTCGAGCCAGTTGGCACTGGAAGCCAGGGCGGGATAGCTGGGCCCCGCTGCCATCGGCAGGTCGGCGGTCATGGTCAGCAGGTGGCGCACGGTCAGGTGGGCGAACGCCGTCGTCGGTCCGAAGGTGCGTGGCAGATAGCGCCCGAGGGCATCGTCGAGCGAGGCGATGGCACCCTTGTCGAGCGCCACACCGACCAGCAGGCCGAGCAAACTCTTCGAGACCGACTTGCCGTTGGTCGGCGCTTCGGGTCCAGCAAGACCGTGCTGGTGCTGCTGCCGCACGAGCCGCCCGTCGCGCCAGATGGAGAGGCTGGTCAGGCGGGGCAAGCCGCGCGCGTGTTCAAACGTGAGATCGACTTTCTGGTCGAAGGGGGTCGTCGGGCGGCACCCAAGAGAGGAAGCCATCAGCGCGAGCGCCGCCCGCCGCGTGCTGCCGAGCCCCAGCGCCCCACCAGGCTGTACACGCTTCACCGCGATCTGCCCGCCAAGCTGCGCTCAGGCCTTGGCCGGCCGACCGCTGAATGCCGCTGGGGCCGCGCCGATGGCACGCCGGTAGGCCTCGTCCCAGGCCCGATCCCCGTCGAGCTCGAAAAACAGGTCGACGTCGAGGTCCGCCGGCATCCAGGCCCCTTCACTGATCTCGGCCTCCAGCTGGCCCGGCGCCCAGCCGGCACAGCCGAGCAGCAGGCGAAACTCGAACTCCGAGCCCGGGGCGATGAACTCGGCGAACGCGCTCGCCTCGCCCGTCACCGCCAGATGGGGCCCGAGATCCATCTGGCCCGCCACCTCGGTCGGACCAGGACGAAAGATCAACCAGCCCGTGGCCGGCGCCACCGGACCACCGATGGAGGCCAACCGCTCGAATGAGGGCCCGGCGGGGAACGGCGTATCGTCATCGAAGAGCCCCGAGGTCTTGAACAGCTCGATCGTCGGCCCAAGCTCACGCCCGTTGATCACCCAGCCGAGCGCGCCATCGTCGTCGTGCCGCCCGAGCAACACGACGGTCTTGTTGAAGTTGGGATCGCGCAGGTTGGGTGCGGCGAGCAGCAGCCCGGGCGCGAGTTGACTCTCGTCCAGACCCGCGTCGTCGCCCTCGCCGTCACCCACCGTGCCGCTTCCCTGTTGTCAAACCAGGCGGTCTTCGCCTTCGAAGCAGCGACGACCTGACACGCAGCGACCGGTGTCGCAAGGCCGGTCATCGGGGCCGATGGTCTTCGAGGTCTTGGCGCACCACCAGACGGTGCCGTCCCAATCGAGGGCGTGCGGATCGATCTTGAGATAGGCCGCGCGGGTCGACTTGTTCTCCGGGCTCTCGTCGATATTCACGATCATGCCCTTGCTGCGGATCTTGCGGCAAAGACCATCCTGAACGATCGGCACGTGGGCGCTGCGACCCGGAACTTCGTTGGCGGGGCTCTGCGAGTTGGCCTTCGACATGACGATCACGCTCCTTCTGCGATACCGGCCGCCGCGAGGATGGCCCGCTTCAAAACCGTCTTGCCGAGCGGCACCTTGTACGCGTTCTCCGCGAAGGGCTTGGCCTTGGCAAACGCCAGCTCCGCTGCCTGGGTCGCCGTGGCGACCGTCACCGGCTTGCCCGCCAGCGCATCTTCCACCGCCTTCACTCGATAAGGCACCACCGCCACGGCGCCAAGCGCGATGCGCGCCGCCTTGACCGTGTTGCCGTTCATCTCGAGCGCGACGGAGGCCGACAGAAGCTGCCAGTCCTGCGATTCCCGCTCACCGATCTCTCGGTACGCGTTCTTCCACCCCTGGCTCGCCTTGGGTACGAAGATCTCGGTGATGATCTCACCTGGCTCGAGCACGTGTTCCTTCGTGATGTCGACCGTGGTCGGCACGAAGAATTGCTCGATCGGGATGCGCCGCTTGGTGGTCACCACGACCGCGTCCAACGTGACCAGTGGCGAGGCGAGGCTCGACGGCGCGACCGCCGCACAGTCGCTGTTGTCGAAGACCGCGTGGTACTTGTTCTCCGTCTTCTGCGCGTAGCACTGGCTGCCTTCCTTGCGCGCGCAGGGAAAGGTGGCGCTGCGGAACCACCAGCAGCGCACCCGCTGCGCGAGGTTGCCGCCCACCGTGGCCATGTTCCGGATCTGCGGCGTCGCGGCCTGCCCGGAGGCTTCGGTCAACACCGCGGGCAGGTCAGTCGAAGCGCCGAGTTGCGCGAGCGTGACGAGAGCGCCGATGTGCACGCCGTCCTCACGCACGGCGATCTCACGCATGCCGGGGTGGCGCACCGACGACAGGTTCACCAGTCGTTCGGGCGAGATCAGCCGGGCCTTCATCATGTCCAGAAGGTCGACGCCGCCGGCCTTGAGCACGGCGCCCTCGACCTTGGCTTCGGTCGACGCTTGCTCGACCGTCTCGGGAAGTACGTACGCGAAGTTTCGCATGGGGTGTCTCCGTCAGAAGGTCAGATGGTCGCGGTCTTGCTCTTGCCGCGCGCCGCGTTCAGCGCCGTCAGCACCCGGTCGGGCGTCATCGGGATGGTGCGCATGCGCACGCCCGTCGCGTTGAAGACCGCGTTGGCCAGGGCCGCCGCCGTCGGGATGTTCGGGGGCTCGCCCACGCCCATCATGCCGCAGTTGTTGCCGGCGTTCGCGATGTCGAAGGCGACCGGAACGATCTCCGGCATCTCCATCGGCCCCGCGATCTTGTACATCATGAGATCCGGGTTCATCTGCACGCCGTAGCGCGCATCGAGCACGCGGTTCTCGTGCAGCGCGTACGACAAGCCCTGGATCGCGCCGCCCAGCAGCTGGCTTTCGAACAGCAGCTTGTCGATCACGCGGCCCGCGTCCTGGATGGTGACGATCTTGATCGGCTTGATGTAGCCGGTCTCGACGTCGACCTCGACCTCGGCGAATTGCACGCCGTGGACCTGCTTCATGTACGACTCGTAGTTGTCCTGCCGTTCGGCGCGGACCTCGATCTTGCCGGTCTTGATCAGCTTGCACGCCTCGGCAAAGGTCATGCGCTGACCGCGGCCGGCGATGAGACCGTCCTCGCTGCGCAGCTCTTCCACCGGGACGCCGAGCTTGGCCGCCGCCAGCGCCAGCAGCTGCATCTTGGCCTGGTAAACCGCGCGCCGGCAGACGGGCCCCAGCGTGGGCGCCGTGGTGGATCCGCCCGAAGCGGGCCCCTTGGGCCACTTGGTCTGCCCGAGCGAGACCTGGATTTCGGTCGGCTTGAGGCCGATCTCCTCGGCCGCGATCACGGCCAGCAAGGTGCGCGTGCCGGTGCCGATGTCCTGGGCGCCGTTGCGAACCTCGACCGTGCCGTCGCGGTGAATCGCGCAGTCGACGATGCCGCTCTTGCCGCCCATGTTCCGCCACATCGACGACGCCATGCCGAGGCCGCGGCGTTTGCTGCCGCTGCCAGCGCCCGGGGTCTTTTGCCGACGATCCCAGCCGATCATCTTGGCGCCCATGTCCCACTGCGCGAGGTAGACCTCGTCGGTGGTGTTCTTCTTGCGGAACGCGAGCGGGTCCATGCCGAGCGCGTGCGCGCATTCGTCGAGCATGCCTTCGAGCGCGAACACACCCTGCGGCCAGGAGGGCGACCGCATCGCGACCGCGGGCCCGCCGTGGGTGAAGACCGTCGCCTCTTGTTTGTACTTCTCGCCGACGTCGTAGATGACCGGGTTGGCGACGCCGTTGCCGCGCGGGGTGACGCCGCCCGAGCCCCAGGCTTCCACCTCGTAGGCCACGATCTTGCCGTCCTTCTTGATGCCGGCGCGGACCTTCTGCAACGACGAGGGGCGGTTGCCACCGGTCGTGTGCTCACCCACGCGGTCGAGCATCACCTTGACCGGACGCTTGGCCAGCTTGGCCAGCGCGATCGCCGCCTGACCACAGGCCGACAGGTTGAACTTGCCGCCGAAGCCACCACCGACCATCTCGGCGATGACGTTGACCTTGTCGTCGGTGAGCTTGGCGAACTCGACCGCCTCGCCCTTGATGCCGAAGTTGGCCTGCGACGATACGAAGAGGTCCAGCTTGCCGTCGGGCTTCCAGACCGCCATCGCGCCGTGGGTCTCGAGGGCCGAGTGCGTCTGCACCTGCGTCTCGTAGACACCTTCTACGATCTTGTCAGCCGTCTTCATCGCGGCGGCGGCCTTGTCCTTGTCGCCCTGGGGCTTGCCCAGCACGACGTTCTTTTCGTCCTTGAAGACGGCGGGCGCGTCCGAGCTCAACCCCGCCGCGATGGACGTCGCCACCGGGCCGCGTTCGTATTCGATCTTCACCGCGCGGATGGCGTCTTCCGCCTCTTCCTGCGTGTCGGCCGCGATCGCGAGGACCTCGTCGCCGTGATAGAGCAGCGGGCGCCCCGCTTCCTTGAAGACGTGCACCGCGCGCACGCCCGGCAGCTTCTTCGCGGCGGCCACGTCGAGCGCCTTGATCGTCGCCGAGCCCCACGGTGAATGCAGGATGCGGCCCCAGAGCATGCCCTTGGGGTGCTGATCGTAGGTGTACTTGGCGCGGCCGGTGACCTTGAGGACGGCGTCGATTCGTTGCACCGGCGCCCCGACGTGCTTGAGCTGAGCGTCGGCTCCCCAGGGCGGGGGCTCG
>JANNNO010000510.1:0-8172 GCA_031398585.1 Myxococcales bacterium
GGAACGACAGGGCGTCGATGTAACTCTGGTCGCGATTCTCGTTCTGATCGATGGCCTCGCTCAGCTTAGTCAGGCCGTCGGCCTGTCGCCCGAGGGTGTAGAGCAGCTTGCCTGCCTCCATGGTCGGCTCCGCGGCGGCGCCGGGATTTTTGCGCTGCAGGTACTCGAGGCGCAGCCGTTCCCAACCCTGCAAGGATTGTCGCCAGGCCTTGCGCGCGCCTTCCAGGTTTCCCGCCAGCTCGAGCGCGTTGCCAAGCGCGTACGCGAGCTTCGCCTCGGTCTCGACCGACCCGATGGTGTCGTTGCCCCCGGTATCGTCCGAAGCGCTGATCGCACGTTCGAGCAGATCGACTGCCGGGCGCGGATCCGATCGCTTGAGGATGAGCTTGGCCAGCTCGAGGGTGACTTCGGATCGGAGCGCCGGGTTTTCGACCAGCCCCTTGAGCAAGGTCTCGGCGCGATCGACTTCGCCGGCATTGAGGAGGCCACGCGCCAGCTCGAAGTCGACCTCGGCCCTGCGGCTCTTGATCTCGCCGCCCTCGAAGCGGCGTTCGTCCTCGGCGAAGCGTCGTCGCAAGCGGTCGGCCTCCGCGGTCGCCGGCCCTAGATCCTCGACGTCCTTGAGCTGTTGTTGCAACTTCACGAAAGACCGTTCGGCCAGCTCCGTGGCCAAGGTGACGCGCTCGTCACGACTGGCCCCTCGTTTGACCAGCAGCGGCTCGGCCTCCTCGAGGTAGCGCAGCGACAGGTAGAGATCCTGGGTCACGAAGGCGACCCGCGAAGCGAGCAGGCGGACCTCCGTGTCCTCGGGAAAGCGGCCGGTCGCCGAGTTGAGCAGTTCCGAGGCGGCGATGAAGTCGACCCGATCCTTCGAAGTGCCCCCGAACAGCTCGTGAACCGGCAGGAACCGCCGCGCCAGGGAGACCAGATCGTCTCGACTGGCGTTCTTGGCGGCCGCCTTGTCCACCAGCTTGCGTAGCTCGGGATCGTCGCCGGGCTTGCCGGCCGCCTTGGCCAGGGCGGCCGGCGCGCGAAGCAGCTGGCCCGCGCGCAAGTAGAGCCCGGCGAGATTCATGGCGGTGTTCTGCACGTTGTCCCCGTCGAGCAGCAACTCGCCGACTGCCGGCCGTGAGGGCGGCGCTCCCAAGGGACGACGGAGAATGGTGGCGATGCGGTCTTGCCGCTTGAGGTACGCGCGGTCGAGCTTCTCCACGACCGAAGGCGCCGGCCAGACGCTGGCGGCACTCTCGAGGGCATCTGTTACCGAAGGGATCTCCTTGGGACCACCACCTGCGATCGACAGCTGGGCGCCGGTCTCGAGCCAAGGCAGCAGCTCACCCAGCTGATCGGCGTGCGCCCGGTTGTCGGGTTCGAGCGTGGCGAGCACGAGCAGCGCGGTTGCCACTTCGACCTCGCCCCCGCGCGGGGAGAAGAGCGACACCATCAGGCGGGCGGCGTGGGCAAGTAGGGTCTTTTCGCCGGCCGGCACGCCGGTCCCCTTTTCCTGCCAGAGCTCCAGCGGATGATAGAGGTCGAGAGCGTCGCGGAAGGAAGCGACCAGCCGATCGAGATCGTCGTCACTGATGGGGTCGCTCTTGCGGCGAGAGGCGTCGGTGCTCAACGGCGCCAGGGGACTCAGCAGGTAAGTGAGCAGGCGCGCGCGGAGCCCGGCGCGCTCCGGGGCGACCAGTGGCAGCGCGCGGAAAACCTGTTTCGCCTCGATGTAATCCTCTTCGAACTTGATCGCACCGACCTGGGCGGCCTCGCGCCCGAGCCGGCGGGAGGCTTCGCTCAGGGCCTCGGGGCGGGACCGGTGCGCGCAGCCGCCCAGCGTGGCCAGCAATGCGATACCGATGGCAGCCGAGGTCAGACCGAGCGAACTCGCGGAGCCAAACGGGGCGGCGGGGCCCGCTCCGAGTCCCGCGTTCGAGGGAGGCATGGAGCAAGTCTATCGCCCGCCCTGGCACGGCGCTATGGTGAGTCGATGGCAAGGGGAGGGGATCGTGCAGGGGGAGATCGTCCAGGGGACGGAGATCGTCCGGGGGACCGGGAGCGATTGGGGGACGTGGGACATCCGGCAGCCACGGGGCGTCCAGAATGGCGGCCCGTGGGACGCAATCGGCCTCTCGTGATCGCTCACCGCGGTGCCAGCGCGCACGAGGTGGAGAACACGACGGCGGCGTTCGCGCGGGCGGCTGCCGATGGGGCCGACGGGGTCGAGCTCGATGTACTCACCTGCGGCAGCGGCGAGGTGGTCGTTTTTCACGACGACGATCTGCAGCGACTGGCCGGGCGGCCCGAACGTGTCTGGGACCTGAGCCGCAGACAGCTGGCGGCCGTACGCCTGTCTGCTGGCGGCAACATTCCCACCCTGAGCGAGGCGCTGGCGGCGTGTGGCCCGCGCCTGCTCGTCAACGTCGAGCTCAAGAGTGCGGGCACTTTTGACCCGACGTTAGAGGCGCTGGTGCGAGGAGTCGGCCATGCGATCGATGCCGCCGGCGCCGGAGATCGCGTCCTCGTCTCCTCCTTCGACCCGCGTGCCGTCGGCCTCTGGATGCGGCATCGGCCTGACGTTCCGGCGGCCCTCTTGATCGACAACGACGGCGCCTTCGCGCTCGGCAAGGCGCTGTTGCTCCCGCTCTTGGCGCCGATCGCCGTGCATCCGCATGAATCGCTCTGCCGGCCTGACCTCGTTCGGCAGTGGAAGGCGAGCGGTTACCTCGTGAACACCTGGACCGTCGATGATCCCGGGCGGCTGCGGGAGCTGGCCGCCGCAGGCGTCGATGGCCTCATCACCAACGATCCGAAGGCCGCCTTGCAGGCGCTGGCGTAGTCCGGCGACTGGCAGCGCGTGTCAATCGCCGTCGAAGGGCACGACGTCGATCGCGCCCTCTTCGATCTTCGATTTCACCAGCAGCGGCAACAGCGTTTCGGCGGTGGCGACCATTGTGATGGTGAGCCGATCCGGGTCCAGGTGTCGCGCGATGGCCCCTGCCACGTCGGCCTGAGTGAGCGCGCGCAGGCGTACGGGCAGTGTATCGATCTCGTCGGGTGGCAGCCCGGCGATTTCGGCGGTGACCCGCGCCTCGAGGCGTCGCACGGGATCGTCGAGATCGGCGGCGTACGAGCCGGCGAGGAAGTTCTGGAAGAAGGCGAGGCGTTCGGACGAGATGCCTTCTTTTTGCAGCTTGCGATAGAGCCGCATCACCAGCTTGAGCGTCGTGACGGTGCGGCCGCGGGCGGTGTAGACCCAGCCGCGCAGAGCGCCCGGGCCACGGCGGGTGGTGAGGCTCATGTAGGCGCCGTAGGCCAGGCCGCGTTTGCTGCGGACCTCGTCCATCAGCGTGGCGTTCATGCCGCGGCCCCCGAAGCTCGCGATCGCCAGATGCAATGCCAGGCGGTCCGGATGATCGGCGCCGAGGGCCGGGTGGCCGAACATGATCTGCGTCTGCTGACGATCCGGCTTGTCGACCAGCTGAATGCGCCAGCCTTCGGGACGGGTCGGTGCCGGCAGCGCGGGCGGCACGGGGGCGGGGCTGGGGCGTAATTGCGATAGGCGCCCAGTGAGGGCCGTCGTCAGCTCTTCCAGGGTGATGCCACCCGAGGCCGCGAAGACCAGGTTGGCGCCGACGAAAGTCCGCTGGTGCTGCTCGATGAGATCGTCGCGCTTGATGCGCGGAAGACTCTTCATCGTCCCTTCGGGTGGGTGGCCGTAGGGGTGATCGCCATAGAGGCGGCGGTCGAAGAAACGCCCGCACAACGTCCGATCGTCGTTGCGCGCCTCTTCCATCTGCGCCAGCAACTCGTCCCGGGTGCGGGCAAGCTGGAGCTCGGAGAAATCGGGCGCCAGCAGCACGTCGGCAAGGATGTCGAGAAAGGCCTCGAGATTGCGGCGAAGAACCTGGCCCGTCAGACGAACCGAGTCGGACTCGACGTCGACGTCGAGCGATGCCCCCAGTCGATCCAGGGCGTCGTCGATCGCGGCGCGCGTGCGGCCGCCCGCGCCCCGTCGTGCCAGCTCTGCTGCGAACGAAGCGAGCCCTTCCTTGCCACGCGGGTCGGATGCCGCTCCCGTCCGCGCGGCGACGATGAGCGAGACGATGGGCAGGCCGCGCGTCTCTTCCACGATGACCAGCGATCCGGCCGGCCCCGGGGCCCGGCGCGCGCCAGCGGAAGCGGGGATCGTCATGAGCACAGCTCCCAGAGTGGCCACGAGAGCCGCGGCAAGCGGTGATCTCGCGCGGAGCGATCGTCGGTGAGCGGCATGTGGCTGTGGCGGTGCATGATCGTGCATCAGCGACGGCCTGGCCGTGGGGCCCGGCGTTTGTCTGCGGTGTCTGTCTTGGGACGAGCGACAATGACGGCGCGGGCGCCGCTGAAGTAGTCGTCGGCCGCGCGGCGCACGTCATCGGCGCTCACTTGGCGAATCTCGTCGGCGCGCTGAAAGAGGCGTCGGTAGTCGCCGGTGACGACGTCGAATTCCCCGAGCTGGCTCGCTTTGCCCTCGCTCGATGCCAGCACCCGCCAGAATGCGGTCTCGATGCGGTTCTTCGCCTTGTCGAGATCGGCATCGGTGACCGCGGTCCGGGCCAGCGTGCGAAGCTCCTCGTCGATGATCGCCTCGGCCTCTTCGGCGGTATGCCCGCGGCGCAGCTGGACCCAGATCGTGTAAAGGGACGGGTCGCGCGTCGAGGCGGCGCCGCCATCGACCGACGATGCGATCTGGGCTTCGCTGACCAGTCGACGATAAAGGCGCGCCGACGGCCCGCCGGTCAGGATCTCGTCGAGCACTTCGAAGGCGGGTCGATCGCTGGCGCCGAGGGCGGGGCCCGGGAAGCCAAGCGCCAGCCGATCCGCGGGCACCGGGCGGGTGAGCTCTTTGCGGACCATGGTGGCCGGTGCGCGTTCGGGCGCCGTCTCTTCCTTGGGTAGCTCGGAAGCGGGGATGTCACCGTAGTGACGGACGATCTCCTCGAGCAGCTTGTCGGCGTCGAAACGACCGGCGGCCACCACGACGGCATTGTTGGGTGCGTAGAACGTCCGGTAAAAGCGGGTCGCCTTGTCGCGCGTGACCGCCTTGATGTCTGCCATGTGACCGATGACTGGATGACGGTAAGGGTGCTGCTTGAACGACTGGCCGTACAGCAGCTCGTCGATGGTCCCATCGACGCTGTCCTCGACGGCGCCGAGGCGCTCTTCGGCGACCACGTCCCGCTCGGTCGCTACCTGTTCGTCGCTGAGCGCGAGGTTGACCATGCGATCGGACTCCATGCGGACGGCGATCGGCAGCGCCTCGGGCGGCACCTCGTCGATGTACGCGGTGAAGTCGTAGTAGGTCATCGCGTTGGTGTTGGCGCCCGCCGCTTCCATGTGACGATCGAATTCGCCCGGCGCCGTCGCCGAAGTCGTCTGCGTGAACATCAGATGTTCGAAGAGATGCGCAAGGCCGGTCTCGCCCGCAGCGGCATCCTCGTGGCGCGAGCCGACCCTGAACCAGGTCATGAAAGCCACGCTGGTCGATGCGCCGTCGGGCAAGAGGATCACCTCGAGACCGTTGGAGAGGCGCCATTTGCGCACGAGGAGTGGGCCCAGCGACGATTCGCTGACGAGCACGGGCGCGCCGCTACCGGCCGGCCGTGAACCCGCTCTAGAGCCACCCCCCGAGGGGGCAGTCAAACTGGCGCACGAAACCCCGACCAGCGACAGCGCGGCGAGGCAGGACTTGGTCCGCATGGAGCGCGGTTCTACCAAATCAGAGCGGTGGAGAGGCCAAAGCCGTGCGTGAGCGCTCCGTAGCGACCCGCGGCCGAGGGGCCAGCTTGCCCGCGCTGACGTCTCTGGCAGGCTTCGGAGTCGAGATCGCCGCCCGCGGCTTCACAAGTCGCCGCGGCGCCAGGATCGAAGACCGATGGATTCGCGTTCACCGTCGGCATGAACGTGAGCGCGTACCCGGCGCTCAAAGTGATGAGGGGCGAGACACGTAGGCGAAGCGCGAGTGACGGCTCGATGACGCGGCCTCCGGGGGCGGCGGCGGTGACGGCCTCGTCGGGGACCGAAGCGGTCTCACCACGCAAGGAGATCGCGATGTCGATGCGATCGCCCAGCCGGAACAGCGAGCGCAGGCGCACGTCGAGCACGTCCTGCATGCCGCGATGGAGGAGCAGCTCTTCGGGCAGGCCGGCGTTGCGGAGCGAGCCGCCGGCGGGACCGATGGCGCGAATCGCAATCTGATCGTGAATCGACAGGTCCAGCCACCGCACGATGAGCGCCACGTCCCAGCGTGGGGTCAGGTGTCGCTCCACGCCCACTGTCAATTGCGTTGGCAGGCGCAGGACGACCCGGGTCGACACGCAAGGGTCGAGCGCCGTCGGACAGAGCGTGGTGGACGCCCGCAGTCGCTCGGGCAGCTCGATGCGGCTTTGGCGGCCTTCCCACTCGATGCCGTCGCGGGTGCCAAGGGGCTTGCTGGTGAAGGAGAGGCCCACCGACCAGAGTGGGCGGTTGAGGTGCACGCCGACGGCAAGCGTGAAGGAGAACGCGCGGTCGAAAAAGCCGGTGTCCGATTCGATGACGTAGCGGGCGGCGGCGGCTTCGTGTTCGGCACCGCAAGGAGTCGCGCCGCACATGCGCGCGGCCCCCGTGCTGCCGCTGGGGCTGCCCGTGTCTCTGTCGACGACGATGCGACCGCGGGTGAGCAGGAACGCGGGCGCCAGCCCGACGCGCACGCCGGCACCGAGCAAGACCGAAATGGCCGGTGACAGAGCGACGGTCGACATCTCGGTCGAGACCGCCTGATAACGCAAGGGTTGGCTGCCGTCGTTTGCCGCTGGGAACTCGCTGCGCTGGGCGAAGGGGGTGTAGACGCCGCCGGCGAAGGTGACTCGGTGGCCGATGTTGCTCGCCAGCGCGAGAAAGCCGCCGGGGCCAAGCGGAAAGGATCGGGGCAAGAGGTCAGTTCGGCCGCGAACACTCGGGAAGACGCGACTGCCGCCGGGCTGCCCTGTCACCGGATCGATCGGGGCGCGAGACCCTGTGATCGATCCGAGGTGCCCGGTGGCGGCGACGGTGATCCGGCGACCGACACCGAGGCCGAGGGCGGCGGGGTTCCAGTAGAGGGCCGACAGATCGTCGGAGGTCGGGCCGGAAAATCCGATGCCGCCGACGTGGGGATCGTCGATGGGGCTGGCGGACGCGGAGAGCGAGCCGAAAGGCGAGGCGAACGACAGCAGGAGCGCGGCCGCCGTCAGCAGGTGCGCGCGGGGGCCTGGCCGGGCGATCCGCGCGCTGGGGGGACGCGGAGCGCGAGAGGAGGACGAGGGGAGCGGCACGGGCTGCCGCAGGTTAGCGGATGGGCGAGAGGCTCACCACTTCGAAGCGGCGGGCCCACGTGTACGACGGAGAAGGTCGCGGCCGCCGTGGGGGCCTTGCTTGCTATCGTGCTTGCTACCTTGGCAGGAGGATTTCGTCCTCGGCGGGGGGAGGCGAGGCCCGGCGTGCGCGTTTGGGCTTGCTGGCCTTGGTGGCTCTGCCCGCGGCAGTTTCGCGGGCGATCCGGGGCGGGGTGGCAAGCGGTGGGGCGACTGACGTCGGGGTGATGGAAGCGGGGACCGGTGGCGGCGAGAGTGAGGGCGCCGCCATGACCGGCGGCGGTGTCTGGGTCGCGGGCATTCGGGGCCGCTCGATGAGCAGAAAGACCAGCGCAAAGGCGAGCGCAGCGGAGCCGAGCACGACGGCGCCGTTTTGTAGGCGGTGCTGGCGGCGCACGACTCGATGTTCGTCGCGGAGGCCGACGAGACCGGGGTCGGTCAGCGGCACGAGATCGCCCTGGCTGTCACGGCGGCCCCAGAAGCCGGCGCGGGCGGGAAAGTTGCTCTTACCCGACGAACCTCCGGCAACCGCCTGCGGCGGGGCGGGGCTCGCCGGGCGACGGGGCGACGGGGCGGCCAGGTCGGGCGGGAGTCTGGGCGGCGTGGCCCCCGGCGGCAACGGGTTCGGGGCGGCTCGTCCCAGGACGGTCGGCGAGGGTCGCACCGGACCCGGCGCGAGGAGGGGATCCTCGCTTCCGGTAAAGCCGATCTTCGTCCTCACGACCGCTCCGCCATCGACCCTAGAAGTCTAGCTGAAAAAGCGTCGCCGCGGCCCGAGCCGGCGGCGGCGGGGGGCGCGGGGGCC
>JANNNO010000518.1:0-3693 GCA_031398585.1 Myxococcales bacterium
TCTGCCCTCGCGTCACTCACGCCACTCGCGTCCCTCGCGTCCCTCGCGTCCCTCGCGTCCCTCGCGATCTCCCGCTTCACCGCCGCCCCGCTCTCCATCTCCGTCGCCGGCCTCGGCACTGTCACCGCCCGCGTGGCGATCGCCCCCAAGCTGGCAGCGTCACCCCCGCCCTCGATGACGTTGCAGAGCAGGCCGCGAAACTTGGCGAGCCTGACGATGGGTCGGACGGCGCCCTCGATTCGCAGCTCGACGCTTGCGGCCCGCATGAGAACCGATTGCGCGATGGCGAGGTTGGTGTGAAGCGCGGCCTCGGTCGCGGTCGGGACGCTCTCGGGTGCCCTCACGATGCGCTCGCCGGGCAAGTCGGCGAACAAGGACTCGTCAACCGCCGCCGGGCTCACCTGCAGCCGCGTCGCCGCCAGCTCAATCAGGCTCTGCCGATCGAACGCCTTTGCAGCGGCGGCCAGGCTGAATAGTTCTCCCCTCGCCCGCGCAGGCACCACGGCAGATTTGCGTTCCCGTCGCCAGATTCGCCACAAGGCGCGGGTGGCAGCGCGGCGCTTGAAGTAGGGGGCTTCGCAGGGCAGTGGCTCGGCGAGGCGTTGCCAGAGCTCCGAGGCACGGCGGCCTTCGAAGCGCGCCATCTCGGCCAGCATCACGCGCAACCACGGTTCATCCTGCGGCCCCAGCAGATCCAGGTACGCGCGGCGTTCGATGAGCCTAAGCGGCAGTTCGGCGTCGCGAAGCAAGACCTACGGCCCTCCTGGCGGCCTGTGCCACCTCGCTGGTTCGATCGATGACGAATTCATAGACCAGCGCCCGTTTGCCTGGGGCCGGGCGGAGGAGCCGGCCCACGCGCTGCACGTGTTCGCGCTGGCCCATCCGCCCCGCGACGATGATCCCGACTTCGGCGTCGGGCACATCGAGGCCTTCGTTCAAGACCTGCGCAGAGACCAACGCGCGCAGCTCGCCGCTGCGGAAGCGCGCCAGCACGTCGATCCGCTCGGTGCGCCCGATGTCACAGGTCAGCGGCATGATGAGGTGCTCACGCGCCACCGCGTAGGCGGTCTCGTTGTCGGCGACGAAGACCAATGTCTTTTGCTGGCGATGACGTTGCAGCACCAGCGCCAACGCTTGCTGCTTGCAACGAGGAAAGGCCAGCAGGCGTCCGGCCCGCCGCCAGGCTGCAATTCCCAGACGGCCCTCGTCGGTGCGCGCGGCTTCCCGCAGGAAGTCCTTCCACGTCCTGCCGAGGTGATTGCCGGCATAAGCGCTCGCCGCTCGCCGATAGACCGTCGTGAGCGCTTCGTATTCGCGGCGCTCATCGCGGTCGAGCGTCATGCGCATGACCAGGCGGTCGAACGGCGCCAGGTGATCACCTGCCAGATCCCCGATGCCCAGCTCGAAGACGACGGGCCCGACCAGCGCCGCAATCCCATCTCGCCGCGGGCCTGGTGGCGGAGGTGTGGCGGTGAGGCCAAGGCGCAGCGGCGCAATCGACATCTCGAGCGCATCGTCGTGAAGGCCGCCGCCGAAGTGATGGACCTCGTCGACGATGAGCAGACCGAAGTGATCGCCAAGCCGGGCCATGTTGCGGTAGGCGCTCGCATAGGTGGCAACCGTTATCGATGCCACCTGATGCTCGCCGTCGCCAAAGCACGCGATGGGGCCGCCATGATGTTCGGCGATCGCGCGCGACCACTGGGCCAGCAGGGCGCGCGTCGGCACGAGGCAGAGCGCCGGCGTGCGCGTGGCGGCGATGGCTGCGATCGCTACGCGGGTCTTGCCGCTGCCGGTAGGAAGCACGACGACGCCGCGCCGACCGCGAAGACGCCAAGACGCGAGCGCCGCCTCCTGGTAGGGACGCAGCTCGGGCGGGCGAAATCCGGTAGGCGGCGCGAGTTTCGGCAGGGGTGGCCCGTCCGCTTGAAGGACACCTTGGCGCCGCAGCTCGCCCGCCAACCCATACAAGACGCGCGCGGGGGCCCGGTGCGCACCGACGCGAGGATCCCAGAGAACGCCGGGATTCATGACCAGATGGGTGCCCTCGGCAAGCCCTTCCAGCAAAACGGTCCCGCGATCGAAGCGCAGTCGAACTTCATTCATGGCGGCGGGCAGTGCCAGCGCCGTGCCAGCTGCCCGTCCTCTTCGTAAGCGCTCGGGCGCCCCGGCGGGAAAGTCCTGCTCTGTCGGGCGCGGCAGGCAAGGACATCATCGACCGGACGGTCGCCTGGCGGGCCGCGCCCCACCCAAGCTCACGGCCGGGTCGCGCGTTCCAAGCGGGTCAGCCCGACGAACGCCTCTTCATCACTCTGTCCGCACATCGACGGCGACGGGCGCAGGTTCACGCAGACGGCGGGGCGCTCCTTCATGCCGAAGAGGCGGCAACGATTGTCATCGGTGAGCTGCACACATCTCATCCCCGCCGCCTTTCCGTCGGGCATCCCCGGGATCGCCGACGAGATCGAAGGGGCTATGCAACACGCTCCACAGCCCAGACGACAGTTCATGGCGTGGCCGTGTGTAGCACGCTCGCGCGGGCGTCACTTGACGGCGCGGGTTCCGCCTACATGATTCGGTCGTCTCTTCACTTCGGTCTCTTCACTTCGGTCTCTTCACTTGGGAGGTTCTACCGTGGATCCAAAGCGCGACATCATCCTGGTTACGGGTGCGACGGGGAAACAAGGCGGCGCCGTCGCCCGGGAGTTGCTGGCGCAAGGCGCGCGCGTCCGGGCAGTTACGCGCAAGCCGGACAGCGATGCCGCGCGGGCGCTGGCCAGCCAGGGCGCCGAGGTGGTGGCGGGCGACTTCGAGGACCCGGCGTCCATGACCAAGGCGATGCAAGGGGCGTGGGGTCTGTTCGCCGTGCAAAACACCTGGGAAGCGGGCGTCGAGAAGGAAGAGAAACAAGGCAAGCTGGTAGCCGAGCTGGCACGCAAGGCGGGCATCCAGCACTACGTCTATACCTCCGTCGGCTCAGCGGAGCGCAAGACAGGCATCCCGCACTTCGACAACAAGTGGAGAGTCGAAGAAACCGTGCGCGCGCAGAAGTTCCCCTCGCACGTCATCCTGCGTCCGGTCTTCTTCATGGAGAACTTGGCGACGCCGGCCTTCGGGTTGCCGCAAGGCAAGTTAGTAATCGCCCTGCCCCCTGACCGCCCGCTGCAGATGGTCGCGGTGGACGACATCGGCAAATACGGCGCGCGCGCCTTCCTCCGCCACGCCGAGATGGCGGGCAAGGAGATCGAGCTGGCCGGCGATGCGGTGACCGGGCCTCAGGCGGCCGCGGTGCTCAGCGAGGTGCTCGGAAAACCCATCGCCTTCGAGCAGCAACCCATCGAACAGGTGCGCGCCTTCAGCGCCGAGTACGCGATCATGCTCGAGTGGTTCGACAAGGTCGGCTACAACGCGGACATCGCGGGTTCCGCACGCACCTACGACATCGCGCCCACCAACTTGCGTGCCTGGGCCAAGGCCAACCGCGCCGCGCTGGTTTGACCCCCCGCCGCGATCACAGCCGCCTTCGCCGGGACTGACTCGGCCCGACGTCTGACTCCCCCGCCTCCGGGGCAGCGGTCGTCGCGCCGGGCCGCCGTCGCGGCATCACGCTCCCAGCGCCAGGGCGCGCACCGCGAAGATTCGGCTCGCATGACTTTGTTGTCCCGCGTACTGGGCGACATGCCACTCGATGTC
>JANNNO010000042.1:0-3380 GCA_031398585.1 Myxococcales bacterium
ACACCATCGAGAGATCCGTTGTGCTTTGCAACGGTAGCCGGGTCACGCCGGCGGAGCTGCCGCAACACGTGTCACCCCCGCTGGGGCCGGCGGGCGTCAGGATACCGGGCTCCACCCTGGACGAGATCGAACACTACGCGATCACCAAGACGCTCGAGAGCCAGGGCGGCTCGACCAGCCTGGCCGCCGAGATCCTCGGCATCAGCGTGCGAAAGATTCAGTACAAGCTGCACGAGTACGAGAGCGCGCCCAAGTCCAACGTGCAGGCGATCGCTCCTGGATCGGGCAAGCCACCGACCAACGTTCCTTGACGGATTGAACCCGCTCAGGAACCCGCGATCGCCCCGGGGAACCAGAGTCGGAAGCGCGTGCCCTGCCCCAGCTTGGTCTCGAGAGAGACTTTGCCCCCGTGTCGGTTCACGAACGCGTAGACCATGGCGAGGCCGAGGCCGGTGCCGTGCTCCTTGGTGGTGAAGAACGGCTCGAACACGCGTTTTTCCACCTCTTCCGGCATGCCGGGGCCCGTGTCGGCGACTTCGATCCAGCCGCCTCCCCCCGCTGCCCCGGTGCGCAGCGCGATCGTGCCACCACCAATGGTCGCAAGAGCGTCGAAAGCATTGAAGATCAGGTTCACGACGGCGGTCACGAGTTCGGAGATCCGCGCGAGCACGAGGGGCGGCTCGCCAGGCTCGAGCTGAAGCTGCACCGGCAAGGATGGGCCAAGGCGCGACCGGCACAGCTCACTGGCGGTGTCGAGCGCGGCGTTGAGATCGACCACCTCCGCCTCGGCTTCGGGTCTCTGGCGCGAAAACGACCGCAGCCGTTCGACGACGTCGACCCCCGATCGGATCGCCTCTTCCATGTTCGCGACGACGCGCAAAGCCGCCTCGGGATCCTTGCCGATGCGACGACGAAGCAACTCGAGCTGCAACCCGAGCGGGTTCAAGATGTTCTTTAGATCGTGCGAGATCCCCGCCGCCATCTCGCCGAGTGCGCGGAGCTTCTCGGTCTTGGCCAGCGCCTCGCGCGACGCCCGCAGATGCGCATACGACTCGGCCAGGGCGCTGTGTCGCGCGGCCTTGTCCATGGCAACGGCCACCAGATCCGCCAGGCCCGCCGCCAGCGTCTCCTGCTCCGCTGCGATGGCTCCACCGTCCTCCGAGAAAATGACCAGCGCGCCGAAGATGTCGCGGCCCGAGACCAGCGCGAACGTGCGGACCGACCGTGCTCCATCGCCCCAGTCCTTGCGCAGCTGTTGCCCGAGCTCACTGTCGAGGGCCTCGAGCTCCTGGGTCCAGCCCTCGAGATGGGCTGGTAGCCCACGGCCCACGACAACGCGAACCTGCCCGTCGGCTTGCACCCTCAGCACCGCCGCCGCCGCCGCCCCGACCGCGCGGTCGACGCAAGTCGCGGCAAGGAGAGCCAGCAACTCATCCGGAGCGGTCGCCTCGGCCACGAGTCGCGCAAATTCGAGCAACAGGCGGCTGCGAGAGGCGCTTTCCATACCGGCAGGTCCGAGGCTCATCCTAGCGCAAAGTGGCTGACCGCCGCGCGCGGACGAGCCATGCCACGACCTAAAGATCGATCGAGGCCTCGACAGTCGGGTCCGAAGGAGCCCCGCTGAGCCGAAACCCGAGCTTGCGGCAAACCGCCTGCATGACGGCATTCCCGGGGGAGATGTCCGCGGTGATCCGCTGCAGGCCTTCTGTCCGTCCGATGTCGACCAGCCGCCGCAGCAGCTCGCTGCCGAGGCCGCGGCCTTGAAACGCGTCGGAGACGAGCAACGCGAATTCGGCCGCACGCGGGCCGGTCCGACCGAGGCGGCCTACCGCCAGCAAGCGCTTTGCGCCGGTGCCGTCGGTGCCCTCGGCGACCAGCGCCATGTCGCGGCCGTAGTCGATGAAGCACAGACGGGAGAGGCGCTGGTGGGCCACGCGCTGATTGAGCTGCAAGTGTGCGAGGTAGCGCAGGTACACGCTCCGCTCGGACAGCGTCTCGTGAAAACGCGCGAGCAGCGGCTCGTCTTCGGGTGCGATCGGCCTCAACATGAGCTCGGTGCCATCGTTGGCGATCCAGTGGCCGATGTATTGGCTGGGGTACGGCCGGATCGCCGGGCGCGGCAAGGCGTCGTCAGCGACGTCGCCCGCGTGGAGCACCACCCGGGCGTCGAGGGCGAGGAGCCGCTTCGATGAAACCAGGAGGGGATTGATGTCGAGCTCCCGGATCGCAGGCTGCTCCACCACGAGCTGGCTGACATCCACGAGCAGTTGCGCGAGCGCCTCGCGATCGACGGGCGGCTGCCCCCGAACCCCCCGCAGGGCCTTGGCGATCATCGTGCGCTCGATCATCTGGTGCGCGAGCGTGGTGGTCAGCGGCGGCAGTCCGAGCGCGCGATCCTTCCAAACCTCGACCAGAGTGCCGCCCGCGCCGAAGAGCAGAACCGGACCGAACTGCGGATCGAGGCTGCTGCCAACGATGAGCTCGTAGCCATCGCGCGCGATCATCGGCTGCACCGTGACCCCGAGAAACGCCCCGCGCCCCGCCCGCTCGGTGACGACGCGCTCGATCTCGTCGAAGGCTTCACCGACCGCACGCGCGTCCGCGAGATCGAGCTTCACGCCCCCCACGTCGCTCTTGTGTGTGATCGTCCGCGAGTGCAGCTTGAGTACGACCGGATAGCCAAAGTCGTTGGCCGCCGCGACGGCGTCGGCGCTCGTGGCAGCCACGGTGGTCGGCACGGTCGGGATCCCATAGGCTGCGAGCAACGTTTTTGACTCTGCTTCGTCGAGCAACGTCCGACCAGCGGCGCGGGCCTCACGGATGAGCGTGTGCGCGGCCTGTCGCTCTGCCGGGCGACGGCCGGGCGGCGCCAGGCGCGGGGTCTCGAAGAGCGCCCGCAGGTTGTCGGTGTATCGCCACATGTGCAGGAACGCCTGCACCGCCGTGTCGGGATAGGCGAAGGTCGGAATGCCGGCCCGGTTGAGCACGGCCTCGCCCGCCTGGATGTCGGGCCCGCCCATCCAGCTTGCCAGCACGGGTTTGCCAGCCAGGTTCGCGTAGGGCCGCAACGCCTCGGCGGTCTTGGTCGGCTCGGTCATCGCCTGGGGCGTGAGGATGACGAGCAGACCGTCGCTCGCGGGATCCCGCGCGACGATCTCGAGGGCCTGCGCATATCGCTCGGGACTGGCGTCACCCAGGATGTCGATCGGGTTGCCGTGGCTCCAGTGCGCAGGCAACAACTGATCGAGCCGCGCTTTCGTCTCGGCGCCCAATGCGGCCAGCTGGCCTCCACCGAGCAAGAGCGCGTCCGTGGCGAGCACGGCTGGCCCGCCCGCGTTGGTCAGGATGGAGAGCCGCGGGCCCGCGGGCCGGGGCTGCTT
>JANNNO010000043.1:0-9133 GCA_031398585.1 Myxococcales bacterium
CATGTCTTCTTGCAGATGGGCAATCTCCGTAACGTCTTCGCGAAACTTGGTCTCCTCGAAGCTCTGCCGTGGGTCGCGGCCGGGTTTCTCGAGCTCGCCCACGATGTCGCGTAGGGTCGGCTCACCCCGGGCGCCATCGACGTACTTCTTGATGTCGATGCGGCGGACCAGCTCGGTGTTCCCGACGAGGCGGGCCACCGGAACGCCCAGATCTCCCGCCATCTTCTCGACCACGTCGTAGCTCTCGGGATGCACGGCGCTGGCGTCGAGGGGATTTTCGGCCGCCCGAACGCGAAGGAAGCCCGCGGCCTGTTCGAAGGCCTTGGGCCCCAGGCGCGCGACGTTGCGAAGGTCGCGCCGGGATCGAAAGGGCCCGTTGGCAGCGCGATGCTCGACGATGTTCTTGGCCAGCGTCGGCCCGATGCCCGAGACGTAGGCCAGCAGCTTGGCCGAGGCCGTGTTCACCTCGACGCCGACCGCGTTCACGCACGACTCGACCACGGAATCGAGCGCCTTGCCGAGCAGCGCCTGGTTCACGTCGTGCTGGTACTGCCCGACGCCGATCGACTTGGGATCGATCTTCACGAGTTCGGCGAGGGGATCCTGCAAGCGACGCCCGATCGAGACCGCGCCTCGCACGGTGATGTCCTGATCCGGGAACTCCTCGCGCGCGATCTCGGAGGCCGAGTAGACCGAGGCCCCGCTCTCGTTGACCGAGACGATCGTGGCGGTAGCCGGCAAGAGGCCGTCGGTCTTCATCGCTCGTACCAGCGATTCGGTCTCGCGACCGGCCGTCCCGTTGCCGATGGCGACCGCTTCGATGCGATGCCGGACCGCCAGCGTCGCCAGCTCACGTCGGGTGGCCTCGGTCTGCCGCTGCGGTTCGTGGGGATAGACCACGCCGTTCTCCAGCAGCTTGCCCGTCTCGTCGAGCACGACGACCTTGCAGCCGGTGCGAAAGCCGGGATCGAGGGCCAGCACGCGTTTGCCACCGAGAGGCGAGGCCAGCAGCAGATGCCGCAGGTTCTCGCCGAACACGCGAATCGCTTCGAGATCGGCGCGGTCTTTCAGAGCCAGGCGCACGTCGAGCTCGATCGAGGTGCGCAGCAAACGATCGTGAGCATCGACCAGGGCGGCGTCGAAGTCTTTCGCCAGCGCCACACGACCCGGTTTGACGAAGAGGCCGCGCAAGCGATCGATCGCCGCGTCGCGATCGGCGGTGAGCTCGAGGCGCAAGAAGCCCTCTTTTTCTCCCCGGCGCAGCGCCAAGATCCGATGCGAAGGCAGCTTCGCCGCCGGCTCGTCGAATTCGAAGTAGTCCTTGAACTTGAGCCGTTCGGGCTCGTTGCCCTCTCCGACCTGCTGCGACTTCATCACGCCATCGGACAGCGCCAGCTGGCGCAACATCGCGCGCGCATCCGCGGTCTCGGCGATGCGTTCGGCGACGATGTCGCGCGCACCGGCCCACGCCGCCTCGACATCGGGGACTTCCTTTTCCGCCGACACGAAGGCAGCAGCCGCGGCGTCGCGCGATCCCTCGGCGAGGCTTTCGTCCTGCGCCCAGAGCCGATCGGCGAGGGGCTCGAGCCCCCGCTCGCGCGCGATCATCGCCCGCGTCCGTCGCTTGGGCTTGTAGGGAAGGTAGAGGTCCTCGAGCTCGGTCTTGGAGAGCGTGCCGGCGATTCTCTTGGTGAGCGCGTCGGTCAGCTTGCCCTGACTGGCGATGGACTCGAGTACGGTCTTGCGACGCGATTCCAGCTCGCCCAGCTCCTCGGCGCGGTCCTTAATCGCCTGGAGCTGGACCTCGTCCATGCCGCCCGAAACCTCCTTGCGGTAGCGGGCCATGAAGGGCACCGTCGCGCCTTCGCCGATGAGGCCGAGCACCTTGCTGACGAAAGCAGCGGGCAGCCGCAGTTCGTCGCCGATGACCGCGGCCTTGTCGATGGCCGGTAAGACCGGCGCGGTCTGGGGCGTGACCGCGGCGGGCGGCGTGGCGAAGGGCGGCGCGGCGGCGTCTACCAAGGCAAGACCTCTCCGCTGGCGTGCCAGAAGGTTCCCGTCGTCTCCATGGAGAGCCCCTCGATCCGATCGACTAGGAGCCGTGCGGAATCGTCGGCGCTGATGTTGCCCTGCCCGTTGGTCATGTCGGTCCTGACGAACCCGGGATGCAGGATGCCGACCGCGATGCCGCGCAGGCGCAGGTCGCGCGCCAGGGAGACCGCGGCGGCATTGAGGGCCGCCTTCGACATCCGGTACCCATAGTAGCCACCCGAGCCGTTGTCGGAGATCGAACCCATACGGCTGGTGATGGCCGCCAGCTTGCCACCGGATCGGATCAGCGAATGTAGGGCCTTCGCGATGCGGACCGGAGCCAGGGCATTGACCTCGAACTGCTCGCGCACGTCGTCGAAGTTGAGCGTCTCGAGCTCGTCGGAGCGGAGGATGCCCGCATTGAGGACGAGCACGTCGAGCTC
The DNA here is from genome assembly GCA_031398585.1 of Myxococcales bacterium. GTDB lineage: Bacteria > Myxococcota_A > Polyangia > Fen-1088 > Fen-1088 > JANNNO01. The sequence continues at coordinate 2,475 of JANNNO010000043.1, forward strand.
GGTACCCGTGAGACGGTCAGCCAGGGCGCCCACGGCAGAATCGGAGGTGACGTCGACGCCGGCTTCCACCCGTACACCGAGCCCGTCTAGCTCGGGCGAGGACTGGCGGCAGACGGCGACGATCGAGTCGCCGCGACGAAGGTAGCGGCGGCAAAGTGCGAGCCCTATGCCCCGGTTGGAGCCGGTGACGAGTACGGTGGCCATTGCGCCCTTTTGCCACGCCGGCGTGCAGCGCTCAAGCGTCGGTACGTCGGGCTGCGGTTCGCGCCCCAAAAAACCCCGAGTGTGGACCGCGCGGACAGATCCCGCCGTGTTAGATCGGCGCGCGTGAGCCGTTCGTCGGGTCTGAAGATCTTTGCGGGCAGCAGTCATCCCGCCCTGGCCGCTGCCATCGCTAAACACGCTGGTGTCCCTCTCGGCAAGCGGGTCGTGACTCGTTTCTCGAACGAGAACATCAAGCTCAAGATCGAAGAGAACGTTCGCGGCTGCGACGTCTTCGTGATCCAGACCTCGGCGCCTCCGCTGTCCGACAACATCGTCGAGCTGCTCATCCTGATCGACGCGCTCAAGTTCGCCTCCGCCGCGCGCATCACCGCGGTCCTGCCCTACTTTCCCTACGCTCGCAGCGACAAGAAGGACGAGGCACGCATCTCGATCACGGCGCGCCTGATGGCCGACCTGCTCGAGACCTCGGGCGCCGATCGCGTGCTGACCATGACATTGCACGCTCCGCAGATCCTCGGCTTTTTTCGCAAGCCAGCCGATCAGCTGCTGGCAACCCCGATTCTCAAGCGCCATTTCCAGCGGCCGGGCCTGGGCAACACGGTCATCGTGGCCACCGACGCGGGCGCGGGCAAGATCGCGGGGCACTTCGCCAAGCGCTTGCAATTGCCGATGGCGATCATCGACAAGCGGCGGGTCGACGATTCGGAAAAGGCGGTCAGCACCGCGCTCATCGGTGACGTGAAGGGCAAGGACGCGATCATCTTCGACGACGAGATCGCGACTGGCGGGAGCATCCAGGAGGCCGCGCGCATCCTGCGGGACTTCGGCGCCAAGCGGGTGCGGGTCGGGGTCACCCACGCGGTCCTCTCGGGACCGGCCGTGGAGCGCCTGCGGGCCGCCGAGCTCGACGAGCTGGTGGTGACCGACACAATCCCGGTGCCACCGGACAAGGCCAAGCAGCTACCGAAGCTGAAGGTGTTGTCGACTGCGAAGCTCTTCGCCGACGCCATCTTGCGTATTCACGAAGGTCGCAGCGTCAGCGCCATCGTCGAAAAGTGAAGCGAGGTCCTCGCCGGCGGCGGTCGCTGCTGCCGAGTTGAGACCGAGCTGCCACCAAGTGCTGGCGGCCTTGTGACCCTACCGCTGCGGGCAGGACGATATGGATGGCGCTCGTCTAGAAAGCGAGGCCTTCATGGTGCGTTCCCGTCTGTTTGGGGTTCGGGCGTCCGGCTCGACGCTGTCTGATTTGGCTGTGCGCCGCCTGCTGGCGTTGCCGCTTTTGGCCTTGGTCGCCACGCCCGCACAGGCGACGCCCAGCCGTGATGACGTGGACGCGCGTTCCTGGAGGCCGCTCACGTTCGCCCTCATCGGCGACACGCCCTACGGGGCGCCCCAGGTCGTCGACTTTCCCAAGCTGGTCGCTCACATCAACGACGATCCCCGGGTCAGCCAGATCGTGCACGTGGGTGACATCAAGAACGGAAGCAGCCGCTGCGACGACGGGTACTTCAGCCAGATCCGATCGTACTTCGACACCTTCGCCGATCCGATCGTGCTCACCCCCGGCGACAACGAGTGGACCGACTGCCACAGGGCCGCGGCGGGCAAATACGACCCGATCGAGCGGCTGAACAAGCTGCGCGAGATCTTCTACCCGGTCCCGGGCGAATCGCTCGGACTGCGCAAGCGTCACGTCCTGGCGCAGTCCGCGACTCCCGGCGGCGCGCCCTTCGTCGAAAATCAACTCTGGACCCAGTCGCGCGTGGTCTTCTCGCTGGTCCATGCCGTCGGCAGCAACAATGGCCGCGCGGTCTGGTTCGGCGACGACGCCACCGACACGTTGGTCGACGATCCCGCACGGCGATTGGCCGAGGTCGAGGCTCGCACCAACGCCGCCCTGGCCTGGATTGACCGCACCTTCGATCGCGCCCGGAACGAGAGCGCCCAGGCCGTCGCGATCTTCATGCAGGCCGATACCTATACGGCGGGCCCGCTGGATGGCTTCACGACCATCGTGCGGCGGCTGGCCGAGCGCGCGGCGAGCTTTTCGCGCCCGGTGCTGCTGGTGCAGGGCGATTCGCACCGCTATCTGGTGAACAAGCCGTTCGCCGCGGCCGAGCCAATTCACGGCACGGTCATCGCGCCGAACGTTACCCGTCTGGTGGTCGAGGGCGAGACTGCCAGCGAATGGTTGCGGCTCGAGATCGATCCCCGTGCGCGCGACGTCTTTTCCTGGCAGCGCGTGTTCCTGCAGCCGCGGCCGGTACTGGCGACCGCGGAGACGCCGCCGCTCTTCGACGACGAGGCGGGCGGCGATGCCGACGCTGACGATCCGGCGATCTGGGTGCATCCCTCGCAGCCGGACAAGAGCCTCGTGATTGCCACGAAGAAGAACGCGGGTCTTTCGGTCTACGATCTCGACGGCAAGGAGCTGCAGGCCATCACGCCGCCACCGGCGCCGGGCGAAGACGACGCCGCCGGACGGTTCAACAACGTCGATCTGCTGCAGGGCTTCGTGCTGCGGGGGCGAGCCGTCGATCTCGCGGTGGTGACCGATCGCGGGCGCGACCAACTCCGGTTCTATGTCATCGATCCTGTCGCGGCGGCCGCGGGTTCGCCGCCCCTGCGTGATGTCACCGCGGCCGATGTTCCCTTCGTCTTTTCGCGCAGCCAGGCCGAGGTCAACGGACAGACGACGGCGTATGGAGTTGCTGTGACCAGCATCGGTCGCGGGCTCGCTTCTTTCGCTTTCGTCAGCCAGCGCAGCCGCACCAAGGTGGCGTCGCTCTATCTGATTCCGCGGCGGGACGGCACGGTCAGCTACGGCCGCTGGGACGTGCTGACGTTGCCCAACCGGTTCACCTTGCCAGGCGGTGGCAGCTGGAGCGCTTGCCAGGACGACGACGGGCAGGAGTCGCAGGTCGAAGGCATGGTGGTCGATCACCGCGAGGGCGTGCTCTACATGGCGCAAGAACAGATCGGCGTCTGGCGCTGGCCGCTGTTCCGTCTCGGCACGCGGCCGCAGCTGTTCGAAAAGGTGCGCGAGTTCGGCGTGCCCTACACGCGGACCTTCGACGAAGAGGAAGAAGAGTACGCATGCACGCTCGACTGGAGCCGTGACCCGGGCGTGGGTGGTCAGTATCTCACGGCCGACGCCGAAGGGCTCACTGTGCTCTACGGGCCCGGCGATACGGGCTACCTATTGGCGTCGAGCCAGGGGGACAGCACGTTCACCGTGTTCGATCGCACGGGAGACAATCGCAAGGTGGGACGTTTCACGGTCGCGGCCTCACCCAGCATCGATGGCGCGCAATCGTGCGACGGGGCCGCGGTGGTCAACCTGCCGCTGGGACCGAAGTTCCCGCACGGGCTGCTCGTCGTGCACGACGGCGACAACACCCCCATCGTCAACGACGGTGACGGCGAGCCGCGCGCCAACACCAACTTCAAGTACGTGCCGCTGCAGAGCCTCGGCAGCGCGCTCGATCTGAAGATCGCGCCTTAGCGTCCCCTTCACGCCGCGCGCAGAGCGCGGTAGTTATCGAGGCACCGCTTGACCGTCTCGAGCGGGGGAAAGCGACTGCCTTCTTGCTCGATGAGGTAGAACTCGACGCCGCCCACCCCTTCGGCGGCGTCGATGATCTTCTTCCACTCGCCGATCCCCTCGCCGAACAGGACCTTGTAGCCCTTCTGCGGATCGTTCGACCAATCCTTGAGGTGGAAGGACTTTACCCGGCCGGGCGTGGCGCGAATGAAAGCCTCGGGATTGCCGCCGGCGGCTAGACAGGTGGCGGTGTCGAGCTGAAAGCCGAAGTCGCGCGGCGTTCCTGGCACCAGGATGTCGATGGGGCGCTTGCCGCCGTCGAGGGTCGGCTTCCACTCCATGCCGTGGTTGTGATAGCCGCCGCGCAAGCCGGCCTTCTTGGCCTGCTGATGCCCGCGGGTCAGAATCTCGGCCACGCGCTTCCAGCCGTCCACACCATCGACGGGGCCGGGGTGGGCCATCACCAGGTGGCGACTGCCGAGCATGACGTTGTACTCGATGGCGCGGCCGAGGCGCTCGGGCTCGAAGTAGTGATTGCGGTTGTGAGTCGAGAAGCACTTGAGCCCAAGGTCATCGAGCGCCTGTCGGATGTCGCGCAGCTGCTCGCGCGACCATTCGAGGTAGGGCGCCCAGAACTCGACGCCGTCGTAGCCCATCTCCTTGACCAGCCGGAGCGTACCCAGCATGTCCTTTCGCTCGTCGTCTTTGAGCGAATACATCTCGAGCCCGATCGGGACGGGCTTCTTGCCCTGCGCGGCCTGCGCGCGGCGCGCTTCGAGCACGGCGAACGAGAGCGTCGCCGACAGACCGAGAACGGTTCGACGTGAGCAGTGGATGGGCGTCATGACGGGGTGTCCCGATTACCACGAGGGCGGGTCCCGGGGCGAGCCATAGCCAATCGAGGGGGGGAAGCCCTGGCCGTGCGGGCCTTCGCAGGGCGACAATGCGGCGAGAGGCCGTGTCCCTGAGCAGCGGCGACGGGCACAGGCCACCAGAAAGCCACACATGAAACGTTTTCGTGGGACCTCCCTTCTCCTCATCCTTTTCGGATCCCTGGCGGGATCCTCGGTCGGTCTGCTCGGGTGTCAGCCCGCACTGGATCCCGCGGACGAAAGCCCTGGGGGGTCGCCCGCCGGTAGCAAAGGCGGCAGCGGGGGTCAGACCAGCGGGTCGGCCTCCGGCGGAAGCGGCGGGGGAAATTCGGCCAATACCGGGGGTACCGCGGGGGGCACCAGCTCGGGCGGAGCGCCCGGCAGCGGCGGCGCCAACCCGGGCAGCGGCGGCGCCAACCCGGGCAGCGGCGGGGGCGAGGGGGGCGCCGCGGGAGGGGCGAGCGGCCAGCCCGACGCCGGTCCAGGCACGCCACCCGCAGCGGGAGCCGGCGGGGGCAGCGCGCCGGATCCGGAACAGCCGGCGACGCCAGCGGCGACGGATCTCACCAAACACAAGCACTCCAAGATCATCAAGCTCGACACGACGACCGCAGGTGCGGGTGTCATGGGGGCGGTCACCAAGTACCCGGTGGCCGTGATCCTCAACGCACAGAACTTCGATTTCGCTCAGGCCAAGGATAAGGGCGAAGACATCCGCTTTTCGAAAATGGACGGCGCGCTTCTGCCCTACAACGTCGAGAGCTGGGACAAGGACGCCAAGACGGCTTCGATCTGGGTGAAGCTCGACGAGGTCAAAGGCAACGACAACGCGCAGTCGTTCGTCATGCACTGGGGCAATCCGGAAGCGGGCAGCGCCAGCAACCCCAAAGCGGTCTTCGACGTCGCCGATGGATTCATGGGTGTCTGGCACCTCAACGAAGAGGGCAACGAGATGCCCGGCGGCTATCGCGACTCGAGCGGATACGAAGCGCACGGCACGGGCGTCAAGCTGGCGCCGGGTTCGCGGGTCGACGGTCGCATCGGCAAGGGCACGCGCCTGGCCAACTCGAAGGCCGACTGGAAAGGCCAGTGGGTGCGGGTCGACGGGCCCAAGGTCGAGACCGCTTACAACGTCAGCGACAAGCCGATCACGGTCAGCATCTGGGCCAAGGCGGCCAGCTTCCCCGGGCATTCGACCATCGGCGGCTACGAGACGGTCTTCTCGAAGGGTGACACCTCGTGGACCTTCCAGCGCTTCAGCCTGCGCAACGTCTGGGAGGCCTGCACCAAGGGCCCCGGCAACGTCACCTGGCACAACTGCGCCATCAGCAAGGCGAACATTGCCACTGAGAAGTGGTTCCACTTCATGCTGGTCATCACCCCCGCCAACCTCACCCTGTACATCAACGGCGTGCGCGAGGCCGCGACCGGCAACGGCAAGCGGAACAGCCCGCACCCGTTCGGTATCGGGCAGCAGACGCAGTCGCTGATGGGCAAGCGCGAGTGGGACGGCGTGGTCGACGAGGCGCGCGTGATGGGCGCCGCCCGCGACCCCAACTGGGCCAAGCTGGACTACGAGAGCCAGCGCGAGGGATCGACGTTCATGAGCTTCGGGCCGACGCAGACGAAGTGACGTGTTCGGCGACGACCGCGAGGAAGGACCGGACCGCCGGCGACTCGCGGTCGGCGCGCCAGATCGCCGAGACGCGCAGGCGCAGGCCGAGGTCGGGCAAACGGCGGAGCACCACACTGGGCGGTTTGACGTACTTCCAGGCGCCGACCGCGAAGGTAACGCCCATGCCGCCCGCCACCAGACTGATCACCGTGGCGTCGTTGGAAGCCTCCTGGACCACGTTCATCGAGAGACCGCGCGCGCGGCAGGCGGCGGCGACGAGGTCGTAGTAGCGCGGGCTGCAGGATCGCGGGAACCAGACGAAGCCCTCTTCACGTAGATCGGCGAGGGTCAACCTTCGGCGGCGGGCCAGGCGGTGGTGACGGGGCAAGGCGAGCACGACCTC
>JANNNO010000087.1:0-2400 GCA_031398585.1 Myxococcales bacterium
GGTCGACTCGGTGTTGCTCCTGGTAGACGCCTTCGAGGGTCCGATGCCGCAGACGCGCTTCGTGACCCGCAAGGCGCTCGCCTTGGGGCTCAAGCCGGTCCTGGTGGTCAACAAGATCGACCGCCCCGGGTGTGACCCAGAGGGCGCCGTCAACGACACCTTCGACCTCTTCTGTGCGCTCGGCGCGACCGACGAGCAGCTCGACTTCCCGGTGGTCTACGCCTCGGGTCGCGAAGGCTTTGCGGTCAAGAACCTCACCGACGAACGCAAGGATCTGGGGCCGCTGCTCGACCTCGTGGTCGAGAAGGTCCCGCCGCCCGCGGTCGATCCAACCGCCGCGTTCGCGATGCAGGTCACGACGCTCGACTACGACGACTACCTCGGCTTCGTCGGCATCGGCCGCGTTCAGTCGGGCAGCGTGAAGATGGGCGACCGGACCGTTTGCATTCATCGCGACGGCAAGCGGGAAGAGTTCCGCATCGCCAAGATCCTCGGCTACCAGGCGTTGAAGCGCTTCGAGCTCGGCGAGGCCGCCGCAGGCGACATCTGCGCCATCACGGGCATGCAGGACTTGGGCGTCGGCGATTCCATCACCGATCCGGTGCGCTCGCACACCTTCCCGCTGCTCGAGATCGAAGAGCCGACGGTGAAGATGCAGTTCATCGCGAACAACGGGCCGTTCTGCGGCACCGAAGGCAAGTTCGTGACCTCGCGCAACCTGCGTGATCGACTCTTCAAAGAGACCAAGTCGAACGTCGCGCTCCGGGTGAACGAGACCGAGTCGCCCGACACCTTCGACGTGCTTGGCCGTGGCGAGCTGCACCTCTCGGTGCTCATCGAGACCATGCGGCGCGAAGGTTACGAGCTGACGGTGTCGCAGCCGCAGGTCATCTTCAAAGAGGGCCCCGAAGGCGAGCGCCTCGAGCCGTACGAAGAGGTCGTCATCGATCTCGACGAGGCCTTTGCCGGCGCAGTCATCGAGGAGATGGGTCGTCGTGGCGGGCGCATGAAGGACATGCAGCCCGCCGGCGGTGGCCGCACCCGCCTCGAATACATCTGCCCGGCGCGCGGACTCATCGGCTACCGGTCGCAGTTCCTCACCGACACGCGCGGCACGGGGCTCATGCACCACAACTTCGACCACTACGGTGCCTATGCGGGCGCCATCCGGTCGCGCGCCAACGGCGTGCTGATCGTGCAGGACGTGGGCGAGACCAACACCTACGGTCTCTTCTATCTGCAGGAGCGCGGAGCGATGTTCCTGGGGCCCGGCGAGCGCGTCTACGGCGGCCAGATCATCGGCATTCACTCACGCGACAACGACCTCATCGTCAACCCGTCGAAGGCCAAGAAGCTGACCAACATCCGCACCACGGCGGCTGACGAGAAGCTCTTCCTGACGCCCCCCAAGGACCTGTCCCTGGAAGCGGCGCTCGAGTTCATCAATGCCGATGAGCTGGTGGAAGTGACGCCCAAGGCGATCCGTCTGCGCAAGCGCGTGCTCGATCACAACGAGCGCAAACGGGTCGAGAAGCTGCGCGACTCCGGCGTCGAAGCGTGAAGCGGCTGCTCGGCCGGGTGCTGGTCGGCGTTGCCGCGGGTGTCGCGGTCTACGTCGGCTTCTCGGTCTGGGCAGACGCCCGACAGGTCGCGGCCGCGCTGGGGGATTTTGCCTGGTCGGCCTTTGCGGCCGCGCTCGGGCTGGCCTTCGCGAACTACCTCATCCGCTTCGTCCGCTGGCAGTACTACCTGCGGGTGCTTGGGCTCGAGGTGCCAGCGGGCGAGAGCTTCCTGGTCTTCCTCAGCGGCTTTGCTCTGACCGTGACGCCGGGCAAGCTCGGCGAAGCGGTCAAAGCGCTGCTCCTGCGCGAATCGCGCGGCATCCCGGCAGCGCGTACGGCCCCCATCGTGATCGCCGAGCGCCTCACCGATCTCGCCGGCCTGCTGGTCCTGGCGGCCTTCGGTGCCTTTACGTTCGATGTCGATCGGACCTTCCTGATCATTGCCGCGGGGCTCATCGCCGGGGCCTTGCTGGTGATCTCGATCGAACCCCTGGCGCGCTTTGCGATCACGCTGGTGGCCCGCCTACCCGGTCTCGGCCGCCGCTCGGACAAGCTCGGTGAGTTCTACGAAAGCGCGGCGGCCCTCTTGCGCCCGGGGCCCCTGGCCCTGGCTTGCCTCCTGTCCGCGGCGAGTTGGGCGTGCGAGTGCGTCGCCTTTTGGCTCATCGTGCGCGGCTTTCCCGGCGCCGCGGTCGAGCTTCCCGCCGCCACCTTCATCTATGCCGCCATGACCATTGCGGGCGCCGTGTCGTTTTTGCCAGGCGGGCTCGGTGTGACCGAGGCAGGAATGCTTACCCTGCTGACCAAGATGGCGGTGGGCGCCACACGCGGGGTGGCG
>JANNNO010000081.1:0-3103 GCA_031398585.1 Myxococcales bacterium
TCAGCGCGCGCGCAATCGCCAGCCCTGGCCCTGGTGTGGGCGTGGCGATCAACACCTGGGCGGCGCGCGCCCGCTCGAGCACGTCGACGATCGCGCTCTGAATGGCATCTTCGGCTGAAGGCGAAAGCCGCGTGAAGGCGAGCGCCAGCGTCGGCCCCGACTCCTGTCGCGCGACAACGGCTTCGGCACGCAGCGCCCGCTGGCCCGGCAATTCGAGGATCGCCGTGAGCCTCTTGCCAGCAGCCAGGTCTGCCGGACCGCTGAGCAACAGGCCGCCTGCGGCCAGGTTGACGACGTCGTGTCTGCCCAAGCAGTGCTCACGATCGAAGAGCATCGCGTGGGCTCGAAGCGGCACGCGAACGTGCCGACGGCGATTGGCATGCATGTGGATGGACCTTCGCAGGGCGCCGCAGGGGACTTGGCCTCCAGGGCGGCAATTTTTTTATAGCTTACGATAAGTAAGATAGAAAACAACAAGCATGAGGTAAGTAGCCAAATTGCCGGCTTTTTGCTGGCATCACTCCGCGTGGGGCCTTGTGGGTGCGTCGGTGGCTCAGGTCGGGCCGCAGCAAAGCCGAGATCATAGGCCGTGGTTTCGTCCGGGAGCACGCGCCTGCGCCCCCTTTCAGGGCTGACGGTCGTATCAGTACTCGTTAGCTGTTTATGGAGCGGCTGCGTAGATCTGTCCCGTCCCGCCCGCGTCCGGGTCGATGGTGGGCGCGACACCACCAGTGGCGTCGATGCGCACGATCTCGCCAGCCCCGACCTGCCAATGGCCGAGATCGGCGCGGACGACGGCGGAGACGATGGCGGCGAGCCCGAGGCGGGGACCGATTCGGGCCGGTTCGCCGTCGGTGCGACCTGCGCGGCTGACGGCGAATGCGACAGTGGCTACTGCATCGATGGCGTCTGCTGCACCACCAGGTGCACGGGCCTTTGCCTCGCATGCAATGTGAGCGGCCGCGAGGGGACCTGCAGCCCCATTCTCATGGGCGAGGATCCCGCACGGGAATGTGCCGAGGATGTCGTCAGCAGCTGCGGCGGCAACGGTACATGCGATGGCGCAGGCGCCTGTGCGCGCTACAAAGTGGGAACCGAGTGTAAGGCTGCCACCTGCGTTGGATCGACCGAGACGGCCGCCGGTGTCTGCGACGCCAACGGCATGTGCCTCGTCTCGTCGTCGCGCCTCTGTCCCGGCGGCGCGGTCTGCCAGGGGGCATCCTGCGCGGCCTCATGTAGCGCGGACGCCAACTGCCAGACCGGCTTCTATTGTGGCGGCGGCGTCTGTCGCGCCAAGCTCGGCGTCGGTGTCGCATGTGACACGGCCAGCCAATGTGGCAGCGGCCATTGCGCCGATCGCGTTTGCTGCGCGAGCCAGTGCACGGAGCTCTGCTCGGCGTGCAACCTCGCGGGTTCAGTCGGGACGTGCAAGGCCGTGCCGGCCGGCCAGGATCCTCGCAACGTCTGTGCGACCGAACCCGGCAACCCTTGCGGCAACGACGGCACCTGCAACGGCGCCGGGGTCTGCCGTCGGCCACTCGGCACCGCTTGTGGCGCCAGCACCTGCTCCAATTTCACCGAGAGCAGCAACACCTGCAATGGGGCGGGCAGCTGCACGCCGATCGCGGCCAAGGATTGCGGAAGTTACGCGTGCGTTGGCTCTCGTTGCGGGACGACCTGCTCGTCGGATGCCAGCTGCGCGCCGGGTGCGACCTGCAGCGGGGGAGCTTGCGTTCCCCTTCCGGGGCCTGTCTTGCATTGGAAGCTCGACGAGACCAGCGGCGGGCTGGCATTCGACGCAAGCGCCAGCGGCTTGCACGGGACGTACACCGGTTCCTCTGGTGCGCCGCTGACGTCGGCCATCGTGCCGCCGGTGATGTTCCCGAACGCGGCGAGCCGGTCGTTCTCGCGCGCGCAGCGCCACACAATCCAGATCGCGCCTCTGCCAGCAGCGTTGAAGCCGACAACCGAGTTGACCGTGGCTGTGTGGTACCGCACGAACTCGCTCGATTTGGGCGGTTCGGAATTGGTCAGTGGTGCCGACAGCTACAACTTGCGCATCCTGAACGACCAGGTGGAGATCGCCAAATACACCGGAAGCGGCGGTCACAAGCAGTGCCGCATGACGGTGGACGGTGGGAAAGCCTACGATGGCTCCTGGCACCACCTCGCGGGCGTCATCTCGCCCAGCCGGATGCGCATCTATTTCGACGGACTGACGGACGGAGGCACGGGTGCCAACTGCGAGGCAGCCTTGCCGAACATCACCTACCCCCGCTACAGCGACTTCGTCATCGGCCGTCACGCGAACGGTGGCAACGAGAACTACGACTTCGATGGGTTGATTGACGAGGTTCGCGTCTGGAACCGCGCCCTGTCGGCCGCTGAGATCCAGCGGCTCGCCGCCGGCCGTCCTTGATCGCGGGCGCCGCCGGGCGGCCCGGCAATGCTACCGGGATCGAAGAGCCTCGCGGCCCTCCGATCCCGATCCCGATCGCGTTCAGCGGCAGAGGCCCGGCGTGCAGGCCGACGGAACCACAGGAGGAATGCAGCTGCCTTCCATGACGGTGGTGCGGCCGGTATCGCATTCGACCGAGACGGCGCCGTTGGGCTGAACGAAGCCGCGCGCGATCTCGAGTCCGCCGCCGTCGCGGAAGACCACGCCGCGGCCGCCGTCCGCGCCTCGGATGCCGAGGTCGATGCCGTAGCAGGGGGTTGATCCGTCAGGCCGCGTGACTCTCATGGCCACACCGTTGGCACCAGCGCCGGGCGCGACGTTGACCTTCACGCCGTTTGCGTAGCAGGCGCGTGAAGCTCCCGCCGCTGGCTGCGCAGTACATGTCCCCACGGCCTGGCACGAAGCCAGCAGGATCGAAACCGCAGGACAAGCGTCCCCCCCACAAAGCCCCGGCCCCACGATCGGCGGCGGGGTAGGGGTCGGGGTAGGAGTGGGCGTCGGTGTGGTGGGCGTCGTGGGCGTCGTGGGCGTCGTGGGCGTCGTCGGCGTCGTCGGCGTGGTGGGCGTCGTCGGCGTGGTGGGCGTGGTGGGCGTCGTGGGCGTCGTGGGCGTCGTGGGCGTCGTCGGCGTCGTCGGCGTGGTGGG
>JANNNO010000183.1:0-20993 GCA_031398585.1 Myxococcales bacterium
GGCGTACTGGTCGACGTGCGCCTCGATGTCCACCGTGTCACACGTGACACGAATTTGTATCCTGGTTGTCGCGGTCGGACTGGCGGGATGCGCAGGGGGCGACCCGGGCGGCGTGGCACCGGCCAGCGACCGCCGGCCCGACGGCGGCGGCGGGGATACCGCCGTCGATGGGATCGATGCAGCCGGCGCCTCGCTCCCCGAACCCGCCGTCACCGAACCGGAGGTGACACCACGGCTCGACTCCGGAGTGATTCCGCCATCGTCGCCCGCGCCGACGGAAGAGAGCGACGCGGGCGCCGCCGATCCGTCCGACCCAAACGTTGCGCCGCCGGCGCCACCATCGGCAACCGATGCGGCAGCGACGATGCCCGCGCCGGGTCCAGCACCCGACGCACGGGCCCCACCCGCCCTCGACACGCGTCCCGTCGACATGGACACGCCCGCCAGCGGGGCGGCAGCATTCTTCAAGACCGAGCAGGTCCATCGCATCGACATCACCATCGATCCGGCGATGTGGGCCGCCTACCTGGCCGACCACAGGTTCTACGGGCTGCGCACCGAGAAGCGCTGGTTCGCGGCTGACTTCACCATCGACGGGGTCGTGCTCAAGAACGTTGCCTTTCACACCTTCGGCTTTGGCAGCCGCATCCAGCAGAAGGAAAAGCCGAACCTCAGCATCGACATCAATCGCAACGTGCCCGGGCAGCGGCTGCGCGGCCTGACCCGGATGCGCATCAAGAACAACGGTCAGGACATCACAGGGCTTCGCCAGGCACTCGTCTACGAGGCCATGCGCGAGGCGAAGTTGATGGCGCCGCGCTCGACGTACACGAAGCTGTTCGTCAACGGCGAGGACTACGGCCTTTATTTCGTCGAGGAGGCATACACGAAGAACTTCGTCCAGGAGCACACCGGCAACGACGACGGCCCCGCCTACGAAGCCGACGGATGCGTGGGACTCGTGATGCCACCCGATGGTTGCGGCAACATCGTCGGCTCGTACGTGCGCGACTTCAACCCGATGGTCGGCATGGGAGAAGATCTCGCCGCGCTCTGCACCGCGGTCAACGTGCCCGCGGCGGAGTTCATGAGCAAGGCGGCGCCGGTCATCGACTTGCGTGAGTGGGTCGATCAGATCGCGATCGATACGGCGCTGGCGGGCGACCAGGACGGCTTCTCGGTCGCAGGCGCGAACTACCGCCTCTACCGCGACACCGCCACCGGCAAGATGCGCCTCACCATCCTCGGCGCCGACGACACCTTCATCGAGTACAAGGTCCACCATCCGGATCCGCTGCGGCCGATCCCCAAGCCCGGTTGCACCGACGAGTTCAATCCGCAGTACCGCGACATCATCATCGACAAGCTGACCGGCACGCCCGAAGGGCTCGCCTATTACAAGGATGCCGTCAGGCGGCTGCGCACCGGCGTGATGGCGGCCGACAAGATCAAGGCTCGCGTCGATGCGCTGTGGGCCATCGTCGGCCCCCACGTCAAGGTCGACAAACGCAACGTCCAGTACGACGACCCCGACGAGCGCAAAGAGGCGATCAAGAAATACGTCGATCTGCGCTGGCCCCTGCTGGAAAAGGCCGGATTCTAAGCCCCGCCCGCTGGCGTCCAGGCGCCTCGCCCCGGGCTCTTCCTCGCCGCAGTTCCGCCGCAGAAAAGGTCGAGCAGTGGCCCGACCAGGAGAGAACGGGTCAGAGTTTCGACGACGCGGAATGCGTTGAACCCACGCCAGCGCCGAGCGCCCTTTTCCGCGGAAACGTTTGCGGCAGGAGTAGTAGTCTCCCGCGCATGAGGAAGCTCGCCCTACTCGCTCTCTTGTCGTTCGCCGCCTGTGCGGAAAAATCGCCGAGCTCGCCACCCATCGCGCCTGCGGGCGGCACGGGTGGCAAGGCCAGCGGGGGCAGTGGGGGCGCGGGTCGCACCGGCGGCTCCGGCGGCAGCGCCACGGCCAGCGGCGGCGCGGGCGCGAGCAACACGGGCGGCACGGGCGCAGGCGGCAACGCGGCCGGCGGCAATTCGGGAGGCACCGCCGGCGCAGGCGGCAACGCCGCCGGTACCAATGGGGACGCGGGCGGGCAAGCGGGCAACAGCGGCGAGACGGGCGGAGCTGCCGAAACGGGCGGTCCCGTCGCCAGCGGCCACAACTTCGGCGCGCGTCCGCAGAAGTATCCCGATGGCAGCATCAAGCCGACCGGCACGCAGGCCGAGCTCGACGCCGTCGTCAAGGCGGCCTACGACAAGTGGAAGGCGGCGTATGTCGTGCAGGCGTGTGACGGCTACGTCGTCAAGACCGCAACCGGGACGACCGGCTCCTCGGCCCTCGCCAACGGCATGGTCATCGTCGCGATGATGGCCGGCCACGATCCGCAGGCGCAGACGATCTTCGACGGCATGTTCGCGGTGGCGCGCAAATTTCCCAGCCCCCTGAGCGTCAGCGTTCCGAGCAAACACGGCATCGGCCCGCGCCCGGGCAACCAATATCTGCTGAGCTATTCGGTGGGGCCCAACTGCATGAAATTCAACAGCGAAGAGGGCAGCTCGAGCCCTTCTGGCGACATGCCGTTTGCGTATGCGCTGACCGTGGCGGACAAGCAGTGGGGCTCCGCCGGCAAGGTCAACTACCTCGATGAGGCGAAGAAGACCGCCGAGGCGATCAAGCTTTACGACATGAACCCGCAGAAGGTGACGGGCCTTGGTGACTGGGCGTCGCTCCCCAACGAAGGCATGTGGACGACCGTTGCGCGTCCCAACTATTTCATGCTCGGCTACTTCCGCGCCTACCTCAAGGCCAGCGGCGACATGTACTGGATGCAGGCGATCGAAGCGGTTCAGGCCAAGATCGCCGACGTGCAGACGCGCCTGAGCCCGATGACCGGCCTTTTGCCGCAGTACCTGATCGGCGGCATGAACCCGCCCGGTGGACGTCTGCTCGGCGACGCGAACGATGCTCACTACTACGGCGGCGGCGGCCTCATCCCGCTGTGGCTCGCGACCGACTACATCGGCAGCGGCGACATGCGTTCGAAGGCGGCTCTGACCAAGATCACCAACTGGATCAAGATGACCACCGGCGGCGACGCGACCAAGATCGTCGACGGCTACCGCACCAACGGCGCCGCCATCGGAACCGCCGGCACGATGTCCTTCGTGGCCCCCTTCGGCGCCATCGCCATCTTCGACGCGGCCAACCAGGCCTGGCTCGACAGCATCTGGAAGCGCATGTCCACCGCGCCCGCCACCAGCGTCGGCGCCGACAGCGCCAACCTCCTCGGCATGCTGATCGTCACCGGCAACTGGTGGCAGCCCTAGCCGGCACAACCCGGGGGCGCAAGCACTCTACGCCGACATCGACCTCGTCTTCAGTTCGGGGTTCGAGGCCACCGCCGGCCAGGGTGAACGGGACACAGAGAGGCACTCTTCTCGACCGCTAAGAGGCCGGGCAAGAAATCTCCGCTGCGGCAGCGGGCCGGGCGGACTAGATTCCAGGGGTGCTGCGCCGCAACGCCCTGCTCTGCTCATCCCTCCTGTTCCTGGCCTGCTCGGACGGACCACGCTGGCCCGGCCACGCCCAGGCCGCGGCGGCCGATCCGACCGCGGCCGGCGCCCAGGCGCCCGGGCGTGACCTCCGCGAGCCGTTGCTGGCGAAGGCCACGCTGGAGCTGCTCGAAGAGGAGCACCTCGCGCGCAAGCGAGTCGACGACCGTTTGTCCCGCGTCGCCTTCGCGACCTACCTGGATCAGCTCGACAGCGGCAAGATGTTCCTGCTGAAAGCCGATCGCGACGCCCTCGGCAAGTACGCGGACCGCATCGACGATCAGCTCAGAGCGGGGGCGCTGGACCTGGGGCACGAGGGCGCGCGAATCCTCCTTCAGCGCATCTCCGCCGTGCAGGCATGGGTCGCGGAGCTGCTCGCCTCGCCCTTCGATCTCTCGAACCCGGAGGAGCTGGAGCTCGATCCCGACAAGACCTCGATCGCTGCGACCGAAGCGGAGCTCAAAGATCGTTGGCGGCGCCGGCTCGAATTCGAGGTGCTGGAACGCGTGGCGCAGATGGAAGAGCGGCTCGCGACCGCCAATCGGGCGAGCAAGTCGGGAGCCAAGCCAGCAACCAAAGCGACGACGACCTCGGCAACCAAGCCAGCGACGGGAACCAAGCCAGCGACGACGGCCCCTCATCCGCCTACGGCGGCGCTGGGACGGCCGAGAGAAACGCCCGCGACGCCCAAGCGACTCGACGATGACGAGCGGAGCACCACCCCGCTTTCCCAGATCCCCAAGACGCGGGAGGCCCGCCAGACCAAGGCGCGGGCGGATCTCGCCAAGACCTACCGGGCGCGGTTCACCCGGATGTCTCACCCGGGACCGATCGCCGCGGCGGCCGAGCTGATCAACGCCATCACGACGTCGATCGACCCGCACACCAACTATCTGCCGCCCGCGGACAGGGCGAACTTCGATATCCAGATGCGCGGCTCCCTGGAGGGCATCGGCGCGGTCCTGCGTGAAAAGGACGACTACATCGAGATACTCGAGATCGTCCCGGGCGGCGCCGCCTGGCGCCAGGGTGAGCTGGAACCAGGCGACGTGATCCTGTCGGTCACGGCCGATGGAAAAGAAACCGTCGACTTGCTGAACATGCGCATCGACGAAGCGGTGACGATGATCCGGGGACGCAAAGGCACCGTCGTCACGCTGCGGGTCCGCAAACCCACGGGGCTCGAGGAGATCGTTGCGATCACGCGTGACATCGTGGTCGTGGAAGAGACCTACGCGCGAGCCGCGGTCATCAACAAGCATGGACTGCCCGCCTACGCCTACCTGCATCTGCCGGGCTTTTACGGTGGGCCCGGCAGCCCTCGGACCTCGGCCAAGGATGTCCGCCGGCTGCTGGGCGAGCTCCGAAAGAAGCAGGTCGCGGGCGTCGTGATCGACGTGCGCAGCAACGGAGGCGGTCTGCTCGGCGAGGCCATCGAGATGACCGGCGCGTTCATCGACAAGGGGCCGGTCGTGCAGGTTCAAGACAGCAAAGGTCATCGGCAGGTCCTCACCGATGACCGCGCGGGCGTCGATTTCGACGGCCCGGTCATCGTCCTGGTCGACCGGTTCAGCGCCTCGGCGTCGGAGATCCTCGCGGGCGCCTTGCAGGACTACCGCAGGGCGATCGTCGTGGGGACGGGCCCGACCTTCGGCAAAGGCACGGTCCAGACCGTGATCGACCTCGATCGGGCCACAGGGGGCAAGCTCAGTCTGGGGATGTTCAAGTTGACCATCCAGCAGTTCTTCCGGGTCGATGGCGCTTCCACCCAGCGCGAAGGCGTCACACCCGACATCGTGCTGCCCGATCCGGCCGGCTTCGTCGATGCGGGCGAGCGCAAGCTGGAACACGCGCTCCCCTCGTCGAAGATCTCGCCGGCCAAACACGATGACTGGCCAGCCGCCTGGGACGTCAAAACCCTCAGAGATCGGAGCGCGGCGCGGGTCGCGAAGGATCCAGCGTTCGCCAGCATCACGCGGCGAACGGAGCTGATGAAGGCGCGCAAGACGGACACCCGGGTGTCGCTCGAAGAGGCGGTGTTCATCAAGAAGCGGGAGCAAGATCGCGCCGAGATCGCGGCGGCGACCCCCGACTTCGACAAAGCCCCCGCCCGCTTCACCGTGCTCCCTCTCGAGGGTGGCGAACCCACCGTCGCTTCGCCCAGCGGCCGGAACGATTCTCGGCTGACCAGGTGGCGGGACACCATCGCCCGCGACCCCTGGATCGACGAGTGCCTGAACATCTTCGGCGACGTGAAAAAGTAGCGACGGACAGGGATCGGCAACCGGTGACAGACCTACGCGCTTTGGCGGCGGCCGCTCAGACGCGCACGAGCGCGAGCCCAGGAATGCGCTCGAACTCGCGAACGTTATGGGTGGCGACAGCAAGGCCGTGCGCCAGCGCGGTGGCTCCGATCATGAGGTCGAGCGCACCGATGAGCTGGCCTTTGGCGGCAAGCTCGGCGCGCACCCGGGCGTGAACGCGCGCGACGACGACGTCGAACGACAAGACCCGAGCGCTGGCGAGCACCCCTTCGACGAAGGCCTCCCGCCGCGCCCTACGAGCGGCATCGGCGGCGTGGACCCCTTGAAGCAGCTCGGAAGCGGTGATGGCCGCGATAACGAGCGGTTCGTCCATCAGACGTTCGATCGCAACGACGCCGCGTTCGATGGCCACGATTACGCTTGAGTCGATCAGCGTTCCCACGGCGTCTCAGGCCCCAGGATTTGGTTGTCTCGAGCAATGATTTCATCGAGCTGGTCGGCAAATCCCGAATCGCCGCCCAGTGCCTCGACCAACCGCATGAGGTCACCGACCGTCCCGGCTGCCCGCGGTACACCGATGGGACTCAGGCGCGCGACAGCCTCGCCACCCTTCTCGATGACGAACTCCTCGCCGCGGTAGCGAACCCGATTCACGACATCGGCGAAGTTTCGCGCCGCGTCTGTGGCGCTGATGGTTCGCGAGCTCATGCAGTCAGATTATCTGATTCCTCGAGACTCGCCTGTCTTTTGCCCTTGCGCCCGCCGTCAAACGCCCGAACCGGGCGAACGGACGCCCAATTGGCCAACCAGCCAGCTGGACCAAACGCAAAACGAAGGCAGCTTTCGTTCATGTGGATTGACACGTCATGCGGCGTAGCCAAAGCGCGAGTGCCTGAACATCTTCGGCGATGTGAAAAAGTAGCGCGGTCGATCTGGAGCAGCTGCACGGGGGCTCCGCCGAATCGACAGCGCCCCGGCGTGCAAGCGATGACTCGATCAGCGCGCGCCGTAAACGGCAGCGGCACCCATGCGATCGGCGGGCGATAGCCGATCGACGATGCTGTCCCAGGGCTTGTCGACCTGGCGATTGCCATCCTGGTCGCGGCAGTAGTTCATGATCGACCCGTGATCGTAAGTGCGGCTGAGGTAGCGACCGGCGCCGACGAAGCCGTTGTTGTCGGGGTTGTCCCGTCGCGCGGCCACCTTGGCATCGTCGCACCAGCTCTGGACGTGCAAGGGCGTATCGGGGCGCTGGTGCTCGTGGAGAAAACCGAGGACGTGACCGAACTCGTGGATGACGACCGAGCGGAACTGCTCCTCGTGATCACCGCCGCAGTTGCTACCCGAGGAGTTGGGCGAGCAGTAGGTGATGTTGACCGTGTTGTCCGGCATCGCGCCGAGCCCCGCCGCACCGCCGATGGCGCCGAAAGAGTAACCCGCGTGCAGCCGCAGGTAGACCTTGTCGGTTCCCCGGCAGTTCCAGTCGAAGCGGATCTTGGCCGCGGCCGCCCAGCTGCTGTTCAGCGCATCGGCGACGAGACCGCGTGCACGCGGCAGGTCCATCTGTTGCCCCACGGTAGCGATCTGCGGCTGCCGATGGCTGCAGATGTTCACCACGCCCCCGGTCCAAAAGCGGACGCGGGTCTCATGAGGCGCGAACAGATCGCTGTCGCTGACATCGACATCATCTTCGGTGCCCGGTTCGAGCCCACAGCCGGTCAAGCTGGACGCGGCCAATGCCGCGGGAATCATCACGTAAGCAAAGGAACGTCGCTTCATCGAAAACCTCCGGGAGAACGGACAGGGAGACCGCGCGCCAGCCGACGTCCCGGGACATCCCGGTGCCGTGCGCGCTCAGGAGGTTCGGAGCGCGTCGCCGTACAAGTGCCGGAACTATTTTCGGCTACGGGCAGCGCGGACTCAAAAGGCGTATCCGATCCCGCCCCGCAGCATGATCACCTGCGATTCCTGCGCGAGGCCCGAGACCGGTGGGAAGTAGCTGTCCTTGCGGCAGGCGTCGTTCTTGCGGTAGCGAGGGTCGGCGCAAAAGCGGGTGAAGTCGGTGGCCACTCTGGCAAGGACGGTCGTGGCGATTCGCAGGAAGGCGCCCTTGGCGACGTGAATGCCGATGGCGATCTCACCGAGCGCGGCGGTGTGACGAAACGAAGTCGCATCACTCAGTGCGCGTTCGTCAGGCGCGAGAGGCTCGGCAGTCAAACCGAGTGATTCGCTCTTCACGGCGTGAAAGAGCCCGACGCCGACGTCGACGAACAGCCTGTGCAGACGGAGGATCGTGAAGCGATATCGCGGGGACGCGAAGTAGCCGAAGGGCCCAAAGCCGAGCTCGAGATCGAGCGCATGCCGCGGCAGAAGGCCCAAACCGTAGGTGAAGCCCACGGACTCCTTGGGGGCGAGGAACTCGAAGTCCAGTCGGAACTGATGACGCCAACGAGGCGCTGGAGAACCGAAGACCGTCGTCGAGGCGGCCGACGGACCGCTCGTGCTGTTGGAGGTGCTGCGCAGCCGTGGATCATCGGGTAGATGCGACGACCGAACCCTGGCGGTCACTTCTGCGGCGCCCGAGACGGCAACGGTGTGCGGAAACTTCCGGATCCTGGCGCGGAGGCTCGCGTGACTGGCGATCTCGGCGTCGAGGTCGGACATCGAGCGTTCCGGATAGAGGTCGTTGAGCGCACGCACGACGTCCGTCGGTCGCTTCTGGGCACGCGCCACGAGGGCGAGCCAGGCGAGGAAGCGATCCTGAGCATTCGGTCCCCAGATTTCCGCGTCCATCAAGTAACCGACCAGCGCCCAGGCGGTCGCGCGAATCGTGCGAGCGGGTATCTCGAGACCTCCAGGCATGTCCGATGCGATAAGCTCCGACAGCGGCGCGACGTCAGTGCCTTGCTTGTCGAGCGCAAGCACACGTGGCGGCCCGCCATAGTCGAGTCGGTCGCTCCCGAGCTGGACGCTCCCGAGGTGGTCGACCAGCCCATCGACCAACCAACCGGGTAGGACAGGATGTTTGCTCGTGACGAGCTGCCGGGCGATCGCTTGCGCGAGGATCTCGTCAAGCAGTGAAGTTTCTCTCAGGTCGTAGGAAACGAAGACGTCCCGGGCCGGAGTGCCGCGCTGGACGTACAGGCCGTTGTTGAGGCCATACCGACCGATGAACTCCTGCTCGTTGCCATGAAGATCGATCTCCAGCGGCCCAGGATCGACGTTCAGCACCCGCGACAGCCCCTCGCGCACACGTGTGAGATCGGTGAGCAGCGAAAGGATCTTGATCTCGCTAACGTCCGTGTTGAGCACGAAGTGTGGCGTGGTGATGGTTCGCCACGTCGAGAAGATCGACCCGGTCGAGCGAACAGCCTCGGCCCGCGCGCCGACTTCGAAGGGGCCAGCGCCTGTCGCCATTCCATCTCGTTGCGCCCCACCGGCCCTAGCGGCATGCGGCCCGCGCCGATCCGGGACCTGTCCGGGCAGAGAGGCGCACGCGGCGAGGGTCGCAATGGCGGCAGCGAAGACAGCCGTGCGAGAAAATTCGTTGGTGATCATTCGTTCCAGAGTTTCGGCGCCCTCGAACCAGGAGAAGCCGTTCTATTCAACATCGCGCATCATATCGCGCGACTCAGCCTGGATGTCGTGCGGAGATCGATCATGAGATCTCCGCGCGGAGCTGTTGATGACCCTCGGCGAAGCCGTCATCGAGTACCTTGCACGATTGAAGGCGGATGATTTGACCATGCGGCTCGTTCTCACCGTGAATGCGGGCAGCTCGTCGGTCCGCTTCGGGCTTGCCGAGGCCGATGGAATGGCTGGCAGGGTGATCGCCCGGTCTCGGCACGAAGTGAGCGCTGGGATTGGTGACGCCGTTCTGCTCGACGGTCTCGGCCGGTTTCTTGGCGACCGACGGGACGAGGTCGTCGCCGTCGCGCACCGGGTGGTCCACGGGGGTGCGGGCCACTTCGCCACGCGCGCGTTCGATGCTGCGACCGAAGCCGACGTTGCCGCCATGACGCCGTTGGCGCCCCTGCACAACCCCTCGACGCTGCAGTGGCTGCAGCGCTGCCGGGGGCTATGGCCGCGGCAACCTCAGCTCGCGGTGTTCGACTCGGGGTTCTTTGCTGGGCTCCCGCCAGTGGCGGCGACCTATGCGCTGCCGAGCGAGCTCGCGCGCCGTTGGGGACTGCGACGCCTCGGCTTTCATGGGCTCGCTCATCGCTCGATGTGGCAGCGCTACTGCCAGCTGACCGCGCGCTCCCCCAAGCGGGTCGTCACCTTTCAGCTCGGCAACGGATCGTCGGCGGCGGCGCTGCTCGATGGGCGCCCCGTGGACACGTCGATGGGATTCACCCCGCTCGAAGGGCTCGTGATGGGCACACGATCGGGGGACGTCGACCCGGGCCTGCTGCTCTATCTGCTCACGGAGAAGGGAGTGACGGCCGCTGACCTCACCGACCTGCTCAATGAGAAGGCGGGGCTGGCGGGTCTGTCGGGACGAGGCGGAGACATGCGCGTCTTGCTGGCGAGCGACGACAACGACGCGCGCCTGGCGGTCGATCTGTTCTGCTACCGAGCTCGGAAGTACCTCGGCGCCTACCTCGCGGCCCTCGGCGGATGCGACGCCGTCTTGCTGGGCGGGGGGATCGCCGAGAGCGCGCCCCGGATCCGCCAACAGATCCTGGGCGGCCTCGAACGCTTTGGGCTCACGATCGATCCCCTGCTGAACGCCGCTGTGTCAGGCGAGGGTCGGATCTCGGAGGTACAGAGCCCGATCGAGGCGTGGGTGATCTCGACCGACGAAGAGACGGTCCTGGCGGAAGAAGCCGCGGCCTGGCTCGACGGTCAGGCGCGAACTGGCGGTCAGAGCCCGGCCGACGCGACGGAAGGCTGAACGACTCCGGGACGCGAACGCGGCGACACGCGGGCGGGAGGCTCCGTGAGACGAGCGCCTGCATGAGATCGCAACGTGAACGCGGCGGCCGCGACGGCACCCGCCAGCAGCACGGGAATGATCACCAGTGCGGGACCAGCGCTGGTGCCGATCGCACTCATCCAGATGATCTTCGCCAGGAGCGCGAGCATCTGCAGCGCGAGGAAGACGGCGTAGGTACCGGCGAGCAACGCGCCGGGAGAGCGCCTCCGCAGGTACCAGACCCCCGCGAGCGCCGAAGGCGGCAAGAACAGAGCGAGGTCGAACCCTTGCACGATCATCGTCGTGAAGTGCGCAAGACCCGGTGGGTACAAGCGGCCGCTGAGCAGCGGAGGCACGATCACGCTTGCCCAGAGCAAAGCGATGAGCGCGGCGTTCGTGATCAGGAACCAGCCGACACTTCGCCGAACGTACGTCGGCGGAGCGGGCGCCTCGAAGATCTCCGCGGGGGCAGCGAGGAGCAGCCGCACGAGCGACAGGAACGCGAGCTGGACGATGACGACCCACAACAGGAACAGCTCGTTGTAGGTCCCCATCGCGAGGTACATCACGTACTGCACGAACAGATAGGCGACGGCGCCGGTGAGCGCCAGGTGCCCCGCGCGGGAGCCACGACGGGCCCACCACAAGGCGCCAAGCAGGAACGGGACCCCCACCGCCAAGGTGATCAGATCTTGAGCCAGGCCCTGCACCGCCACGTCCGCGGGCATGTGTCGATAGGGACCGTGGCCGTACAGCCGCACCGGCTCGCCGCGTACCGATGTGTGGATCGAGGGCCCTGGCCCTTCGGTGAAGACGAAGGGCACCGAGGCGGCCACGGCCACCGCCGCAGCCAACACCAGCACCATCGGCGTCAATCGCCGAGCGGCCAGGGGGTGAGTCATCACGACACCGGAACCACCGAGGCCAAGACGCGCACGCATTGCTGCCGCCACACCCCCAGGATGATCCGAGTGTTCATGTCGGCGCGGACAGCGACGGGGCGGCTGTTGGGCGCGTCGGCCATTGCGGCGGACATCGCTTCGGCGTAGCCACCTTCGCCCCAGCCGGCGCTGAGGAAGCCCGGGGCGCGCGCCGGATTGCCGGACTCGACGGCGGCCCACAAGAGACCGACGGGCAACATGAGGCTCGATTGACAGGCTTCGCCGCGGACCTCGCGAAGCGGACCTGTCCCCACGGGCGTCGACCGGTAGGAGAGCGGCCCGGAGGAGTTTTGGTAAACCGACAGAGCTGGCAGCTGCGCGGCTCCCGGGCCGTTGCCCATGTACGCCGGATCGCGCGTTCGACCCATGAACGGGGCGCAGGCCGGGGCCAGGCCGACGAAAGCAATCAGAAGGCTGAGGCGGCGCATGTCGCCCTCAGCGCACGACGTATCCAGTGACCTTCGTGCACGCCTTGCTGTAGAGGAACAGCACATTGTAAAGGCGGCTGTCCGCCCGCACGTCAGCCAGCATACGGGCGCCCGATCGCCGTTTGGCATCCTCGACCGCGGCGGCATATCCGCCGTCGCCCCAGGCGACCATGCCCAGGATGGCTTGATTGCAAGCCTCGCCGCTCGTCGTCTCGGTCAGCGGCCCCTGCACCTCGTTGGGCGTGGGCGCCCGGTAGGAAAGCGGCGTATTGACGTTCGCGTAGACACAGCTCGTGAGTGAAAGCGCCAGGAAGGAAAAGCGAGCAAGGCCGGAGAATCGCATGGAGGGCTCCTTGAAGTGAGGGGTCATGACGTCGGATGCGAGGTTCGTACCAACACGGGCAGTCAATTGGGAGCATTTTCATCCCGCCCACCAAAGGGCGACTGCCGACGCCACCGCCATCGCCAGGAGGCCGCTGGCAGCTCGCAGACGGAACCCCGAGTTTCCGAGCCCGAGAACCAGGCCGAGCTTGAGCCCCGTGTTCGCCAAGATGCCCACGGCGATCGCCTTGGCCCCCAACGCCGCGATCTCGGGCCCGTCGCCCATGGTGCTCATCGACAGAGTCAGAGCATCGACGTCGGTCAGTCCCAGCACCGCGGCCGAGGCGAGCACACCCGGCGAGCCCCAGGTATGCCGCACGAACGTGATGGCGAGGATCGTGGCCTGGAGCACGAGGGCCATCTGGATCGCGACCACCAGGCGCAGAGGGCTCTTCTCTTCGTAGTGGGGCGAGTCTCCGTCGGTCGCCTTTGCGCGCAGCATGCCCCATCCGACGAGGAAGATGCCCACCACCGCGGGGGGCGCCAGGTAGGGAAGCAGGGCCAACGCCACCGCCGGGTTCAGGATCGCCGAGACGATGGCAACCCGAGGAAGCAGCACGGTGCACGCGGCGAGCACACCGATCGCCAGCGGGATGGCCAGCTCGGGCTCGCGCCGGCTCTTGCGCGAAAAGTGCAACGTGGCGGCCGTCGAAGAGAAGAGCCCGCCCAGCAGGCCCGCGATCGGGTAGCCCAGTCGGGGACCAGCGATCCGCCGTGCGATGTACCCGGCGAAGCTCAACGCCGAGAAGAGCAGCACCACCGCCCAGAGCGCTCGCGGCCGGATGCCCTCCCAAGGACCCCAAGTTCCGAAAGGACCGCTCGGCAGCAGGGGCAGGACGACCAGCGCCATGACCGCAAATTGCGCGGTGGCGCGCAGCTCTCCTTCGCCGATTCGCTCCACCATGCCGTGCAGAGCCGCCTTCTCTCGCAACACCAGGACCACCACCGCGCAGATTCCGCCCGTGAGCTTCAGGTACCCTTGCGCGGCCAGCACCGCGAGCACGAGGACCAGCAAGGCCGCCACCTCTGTGGTGGCGTCGCTGTCGGCATCCGGACGTGAGGCGGTGCTGACGTAGGCCAGGAGTACCAGCACCGCGCCGGCGCCCAGCACCACCGCTGTCAGGGGCAGCCAACCTCGGCGCAGGAACATGCCCGCCAACCCGCCGAGCAGGCCGAGCAGGAAGAACGTCCGCATCCCGCCGAAGCGCGCCTGCGGTCCCGACGCGTGGCCGGACCACTGCCGCTCGATGCCAATCGCGAGGCCAATGAGGGCGGCGACCGCGAGGCCGACGAGTTGATGAAGGTCGAGCGTGTTGTCGGATATGCCGTTCATCGGCGAGGGGCCATACCGGGCGACATCGATGAAGTGGCGGCCTTACGTCGCCGTCCAAACCCAGTCGCGAATCTCGGGCATGTCCTGCCCGTGCTGGCGGATGTACTGCTTGTGCTCGAGGAGCTTGTCACGCATGGCCTGTTTCACGTAGGCCGCGCGCGCGGCGAGGCCGGGGACGCGATCGACCACGTCCATCACGAGGTGAAAGCGGTCGAGGTCGTTCAGCACGACCATGTCGAAGGGCGTGGTGGTCGTGCCCTCTTCCTTGTAGCCGTGCACGTGGAGATTGCCGTGGTTCTTTCGCCGGTAGGTGAGCCGATGAATCAGCCAGGGGTATCCGTGGTACGCGAAGATGACAGGGCGGTCAGTGGTGAAGAGTGAGTCGAAGTCGCGATCGGGCAGGCCGTGCGGATGATCGCTCTCCGGCTGCAGCTTCATGAGATCGACGACGTTCACGACCCGCACCTTGAGCGTGGGCAGCAACTCGCGTAGCAGATGCGCCGCCGCCAGCGTCTCGAGGGTCGGCACGTCCCCTGCGCAGGCCAGGACCACGTCCGGCTCGCCGCCTTTGTCATTGCTCGCCCATTCCCAGATGCTGACGCCTGCGGTGCAATGGCGAATCGCCGCGTCCATGTCGAGGTACTGAAGAGCTGGCTGCTTGCCCGCGATGATGAGGTTCACGTAGTCCTCGCTGCGCAGGCAGTGATCCATCACGGACAGCAGCGTGTTGGCGTCAGGCGGCAGGTAGACCCGCACCACCTCGGCCTTCTTGTTCACCACGTGGTCGATGAACCCGGGATCCTGGTGGGAAAAGCCGTTGTGATCCTGGCGCCACACGTGCGACGAAAGCAGGTACGTCAACGACGCGACCGGCGCGCGCCAGGGTATCGCGCGCGACACCTTCAACCACTTGGCGTGCTGGTTGAACATCGAATCGACGATGTGGGCGAAGGCCTCATAGGTCGTGAAGAGTCCGTGGCGGCCGGTGAGCAGATAGCCCTCGAGCCACCCCTGGCAGGTGTGCTCGCTGAGGATCTCCATGACCCGACCACCGGGAGCGAGATGGTCGTCACCCGGCACCACCTCGGCCATCCAGGCCCGCGGGGTGACGTTGAGCACGTCGCCGAGACGGTTCGAGGTGATCTCGTCGGGGCCGAAGACGCGAAAGTTTCGCGCCTCGAGGTTGCGCCGCATGACCGCCTCGAGGAACTTGCCCGACGTCCGGGTCGCCTCACCCAGCGTGCCGCCCGGCTGCGCCACCGGCACGGCGAACTCACGAAAGTCCGGCATCAGTAGCGGCTTCTTGAGCACGCCACCGTTGGCGCGCAGATTGGCGCTCATACGTCGCGTGCCGGTAGGCGCGAGAGCACGCAGCGAAGGTCGCAGGCGCCCACGGTCGTCGAACAGCTCTTCGGGCCGGTAACTCTTCATCCAGCTCTCGAGCAACGCGAGGTGGTCGGGGCGCCCCGCCAGCTCGGACAGAGGCACCTGGTGCGACCGCCAGTGCCCCTCGGTGCGCTTTCCATCGACCTCCTTGGGGCCGGTCCAGCCTTTCGGCGAGCGAAGCACGATCATCGGCCAGAGGGGGCGCTCGCGCCGGCCCTGCTGACGTGCCGCCGACTGGCACTTCCGAATGTCGGCGATCGCGCGATCCAGCGTCTCCGCCATCGCCACGTGCATCGTCGCGGGATCGTCACCCTCGACGAAGTACGGGGTGTGGCCATAGCCGCGCATCAAGCTCTCGAGCTCACCCCGGCCAATTCGCGCGAGGACCGTGGGGTTAGCGATCTTGTAGCCATTCAAATGCAAGATCGGCAGCACGGCGCCATCGCCCACCGGATCGAGGAACTTGTTCGAGTGCCACGCGGCCGCGAGCGGTCCGGTCTCGGCTTCGCCGTCGCCGACGACACACGCGACGATGAGGTCGGGATTGTCGAAGGCAGCGCCGTACGCGTGCGACAGCGCATAACCGAGCTCGCCCCCTTCGTGGATCGATCCGGGCGTCTCGGGAGCGGCGTGGCTGGGAATGCCCCCGGGAAACGAGAACTGACGGAAGAGCTTGCGCAGCCCCTCCGCGTCCTCCGAGATCTCGGGATAAATCTCGCTGTAGGTGCCCTCGAGATAGGCGTTCGCCACGTTGGCCGGCCCGCCGTGCCCCGGACCGGTCACGAAGATCATGTCGAGATCGTCGCGTCTGATGACGCGGTTGAGGTGAGTGTAGATGAAGTTGAGGCCCGGCGACGTGCCCCAGTGCCCAAGCAACCGCGGTTTGACGTGCTCGATGCGCAGGGGCTCACGCAAGAGCGGATTGTCGAGCAGGTAGATCTGGCCGACCGATAGGTAGTTGGCCGCTCGCCAGTAGGCATCGATCGCGGCCACTTCGGCTTCTTTCGGGGTCATCACGCGTTCTCAGTGCGCGTGCGCCTGGTGTTTCACCTGCATCCGCTCGGCCATCTCCTGCAGCTTGGTGACGGCGGCAGGGTCGTCCGAGGTCATCGTGATGGCCACGCCTTTGGCCAGCTTCTTGACCTCCATCTTCGTGTCGGGGCCACCCGCCATCATGGGGCAATCAGCGCCCATCATGCCGGCGCCCATCATGCCGGCGCCCTTCATGCCGCCCTTGCCCTTCATCATCCCTCCCCCGGTCATGGCCCCGGGACCCGGATGACCTGCGCCGTGGGCGTGACCGGCGCTGTCAGCCTTCTTGCTCGCGGCGGTCGCAGCGCTCTCGACGGACGGGGCCTGCGCGGGTCGACTGGCCTTGTCGACCGGTTGGTTCACCTTGCTGCCTGCGGCGGGCTGCGCCGAGACGCCCGTCGTGAACCCCACGGTCATCATCGCCACCGCCAGGATCCCTTGCATCCACATTTGCTTCTTCATGATGTCGTCCCTCCGCATCCCTCCTCTGCACCTTCGATGCCGACGCGGCACGGAGCGGAATCGCAGGAAACGCCGACACCGGCGCAGGTGGGCCGACCCGAGACGCGCAGACCTTTCGGCACGGTCGGCTCACGACGCAGATTCTTCGCGTTCGTCACCGCCATCAACGCGCCCGCACGGCAGCGGCGCCTCGCCACACCGTCAGGCCTTGTCTTTGCGTGTGCGGTGACCACAACAGACCTGCGGGCCGGATGATCGTTGCCAAAGCAATGGTCATTCGCCGCCCGCCGCTTGCGCGCGGATTTGTGCGCCGGGAGCCGAGGCCCTCATGAAGAAGCACCAGCCAGCTCCCCCATCAACGGGAATCAGCCGCCGCGAGGTCCTCAGCGGGATCGGCCTCGGCCTGGGAACGGGTCTGGTCTCCAGCGCGTGCAGCCTGGGCCCCCGCGTCTGCGGGGCAGATCGTCCGGGGGTTCCGGACCCGGCGGCGCGCGACGCTGAGGCACGGGCGCTGCTGTCTCACATCGACACCTTCGTGGTCGTCATGCTCGAGAACCGCTCGTTCGATCACCTGCTCGGCGGCCTCAAGATGGATCGCGGCTATCCGGGCGCGCCGCGCTTGGCGGGCCTTCGTGGCGACGAGAGCAACCTCGATGGCGAGGGCCGCGTCGTGCGGGTGGCACGGATGCCCGGCGACGGCCGCGGCAGCATGAACCCGGAGCACGGCTGGCGTGCGGTGCGCGCCACCTTCAACGGCGGCCGCAACGACGGCTTCGTGCGCGTGAACGCGGGGCCTCATCAGGCGGAGGTGATGAGTTACCTCACCCGGGATCAGCTCCCCTTTTTCCACTCTCTGGCCGATCGGTACACCGTCTTCGATCAATGGCACGCCTCTTACATGGGCCAGACTTGGCCGAACCGGGCGTTCCTGCACGCGACGACCTCGGGCGGAAAATTCGAGAACAAACCCTTCGGGTGGGACGCTCCCATCGGCATCTGGGAGCGCATGGCCGAACGGTGCCTGAGCGCCCGCAACTACGCCGCCGGCCCCATCCTGTGGTACGCCGCCGCTTTCCCCGTGCACCTGTTCTCGGGCGACAGCGCCATGGTCCCCGGAAAGATCGAAGACTTCTTCCGCGACGCACGCGCGGGAAACCTGCCCAACTTTGCGCTCATCGATCCCGACTTCAAGGTGAACGACGCCTACCCGATGCACAGCCCGGCGCCGTGCGAGGCCTTCATCGCCAGCATCATCAAGGCGGTCGCCGAGGGGCCGCAGTGGTCGCGCAGCCTCATCGTGATCACGTTCGACGAACACGGCGGCTACTACGATCACGTGGTGCCGGGTCAGACGGTGGACCTGCGCCCGGAGTTTCGCCAGCTCGGCTTTCGCGTGCCCGCGATTGCGGTGGGGCCGACGGTGCGGCGAGGCGCGGTGGTCTCGACGCCGCTCGAGCACGTCTCGGTGGCGGCGACGTTGCGGGCGCGCTGGGGGATCGAGACTCTGAGCGCGCGGATGGATGCCACCGCCGACATTTCGGCCTGCATCGATCCCGCACTCATCGATGCACCGGCGGCGCCGCCGCGCGACCTCGAACCCGTCGCGCTCGACAGCCGCGTCTTTGCCAGCCTCCTGGGTGCCCGCACCAGCCAACCTGAAGTGGAAGCGGCCCTCGCTGCTCATCGCCTGCCCGACGGGATCGTCGATGCGCGCAGCGACGAGGAGCGCTTCGGCAGCTGGTTGCGCCACGCCCAGGAGCTGGCGGCCGTCAAGGTGCGACGGTGAAGCGGGCGACGGTGAAGCGGGCGACGGTGACGCGGGCGACGGTGACGGCGCCCGCGCGATGGGCGATCGCCGCTGCCGCGCTCGCCTCTAGCGGCGCCTTCTTGCTCCACCCGGTTGCTGACGCGCACGCGGCCGCCCCTTCGACGCTGGCGTTGGTGAGGGCCGTCCTCGCGCCCAGCACCCCCAAGGGGGTCACGCGGGTGCATGCAACCGTTCGTCCCTTCATCAGCGTGCTCGGACAAGGTGGCGGGGCCATCGCGGATCTCGGGATCGATCACCACTTCGCACGCCTGCCGCTGCGTCTTTCTGTCGAGCTGTCCCCGCTGGCGCTCGCGATCGAGGCGGATGGCCCCGGCTCGATCGGTCATCTCCGTCTGGGGGCGGGCTTTTGTACCGACTTCGTCGAGCTCGGCCTCGGCGCCGGGAGCCGCATCCAGAACTACGGAGGCAACGGCATGTCCATCGCGGCCTTTCTGCGGCTGGGCACGCTGGATGGCCTCAAGCTCACGCTCACCTACGACGACGTCCTCCGACGCAACCGCTTTACCGGGTTCATGCAGATGGGGATCTCCAACCTGCTCGGCACACTCGACGTGCCCGTCTCGACCCGAGTTCGGCTCTTCGCCGAGGGAGGCGCCAGCGCCGATCGCTGGCTCTACGCGAACGCGGGCCTGCGGCATCGCCTGGTCGGCGACGGGGGGGCTGGCACCTGGATCGTCTCGGGCTCGTTCGGCATCGCCTGGGTGCAAGATCGACCGAGCTGTCCCTACCCCGACACGGGGTGGTGTACCGAGGCCGCCTGGGCCGTAGGACCGACCCTCGGCGTGGGGCTGGAGCGACGCTTCTAGCCCCGTGCTGTGGTGGCGCGATGGAGCATCCCGGCGTTGCGTAAGCCCTGCGCGGGCCCCGCGTCGCCGCGCAAATCTCGCGCGTTTGCCGGGACGGTCGGCCGGCGGAGTCCTCCCGCCAGCGGCGGGGACGGACCTGGCGCCCTCGTTGCAGGTACCCGGGTCAAGAGAGGACCTACTCCATGCCCAAGACCAACGAAGATCGACTGCGCGGTGGAATGGACGAGCTCGCGACGCTCAAGGACCAGATCCGGGTGGACCTTCACCTGGCGAAGATGGATCTGCGCGACGAATGGAAGGACATCGAGCGCCGGCTGCCCGATCCCTCCACTGTCGCCGCTGACGTAAAGACCTACTCCGCGCAGCTGATCGAGGACCTGGCCGGCGATTTGCGGCGCTTTCGCGACAAGCTCCGCAAAGTGGGAGGACCTCCGCAACTCTGAGACGAAGCAGGGGAGCGCGGGAATTGCGCGAGCGAGCGACGGAGGCTCCGCGGCTGCCCGACTCTCGCTCCTTCACCCGAGCAAGACGGGATGCGTTCGACTCGCCCACGATATGCCGCTCGACACCGCTGGCGTCGCAAGAAGGCCGCCGGCAGCCAGGCCGCTTTGCTCATCGCGGGTCTCGTCGCAAGTCTCCCGTTGGCCCTCGTGCCGGCGGATCGCTCCTGGGCCGAGGCGCCCGCGCCACAACTCGACCTCGCCCTCGACCTGCCCACCTTCGCTGCGCGAGCCGAGCGTCCCCTTCACCTCGGTCGCGCGCTGCTCGAGACCACCGGCATCCTCGTCGGCGGGACGATCTGGTATTGGCGCGATCTCGAGTTCAACACTCGTGACTGGGATCTGCAGTGGGACCGACCGAGCTGGCGTCGCAAGCTCACGGGCGAGGCGCTCCGCTTCGATCAGAACTTGTTTCAGACGAACGCGGTCAGCCACCCGCGCGCCGGCGTCGCGCACTACCAGGTCGCGCGCGGCAATGGCCTCGGGTTGGCAGGGTCGGCCGCGGCCACGCTCGCGAGCTCGGCGTTCTGGGAGTACGTCGTCGAATTCAAGGAGCACCCAGCGGCCAACGATCTGATCGTGAACACCGTCGCTGGTGTGGCCATCGGAGAGCCTTTCTACCAACTGGGCGAGTTCTTCCTGCGCAGCCGCCCCACCCTCTGGTCACGGGGCCTGGCCGCCGCCCTGTCGCCCGTCGCGTCGGCCAACGATTGGATCGACGCGCGTCGGATCCCGTTCGAAAGCTACGATCGCTACGGCTTCACGACCGAAGTCGCCCATCGGTTTCACCTGACCGCCGGGTACCAGCAACGCACGTTCGACGCTGCGGCCGTGCGTGCTGAGACCAGCTTGGGCCTGGGCGCCGAGCTGGTCATGTTGCCGCGTTATGGGCGCCCCGGTCGCTTCGCGCGGTGGATCGAGCCCGGTGACTGGAGCTCCGTCGACGGCCGGCTCGACATCGGTCCTTACGGAGTCACCGGCGGCAGCCTGCTGACGCGAACAACCGTCCTTGGCTACTACGCGCAGAGCTTTGCTCGCACGGCGGGCCGGCAAATCGATGGCCGCGGCTTGAAACCACTATCTGTCGCAAGTGCGCGATGGGTTTGAAGCGTATCGCCGGATCGTCGCGCACCAGTGGTGCGCGCGGCGCCAGGACCATGTCCAGAGT
>JANNNO010000257.1:0-24653 GCA_031398585.1 Myxococcales bacterium
GCCAACCCGCTGGCGGTGGTCGTGCCGTGCCATCGGGTGGTGCGCTCGGACGGGGAATTGGGTGGGTACCGTTGGGGGCTTGAGCGCAAGGAGATGTTGCTCGAGCGAGAGGCGGCTCTCGGTCGCGCGCGCCCCTCACCCGATGGGACCCTTCGGCTCCCAGCGACCTCTCCCCGCAAGCGGGGCGAGGCAAAGACGTGATTTGCCGGAGGACGGTTGCAGACTCGGGCGGATCGACTTGGGGACGCGGCGGGGCCTGAGGGGTTGGAATGGGTGGGGCTCTTCAGTGCTTGGCGCGATCTGCCGATCGTCGGGCCAGCATGCGTCCTGACGAGAGGGCTGCACCGGTGCCGGTGCCGGGATATTACGAGAGTGAGCGGTCCGAGGTGGTTGAGCTCGTGCCGGCGGCGGGCGCACGGATCCTCGACGTTGGGTGCGGCGCGGGGGCGATGGGCGCGGCCATGTTGGCTCGGGGCGCGCGGGAAGTGGTCGGCGTCGAGGTCGTCCCCGAGATGGCGGCCATCGCGCGCGGTCGCCTCGGCGCCGTGCACGCGCTGGACCTGCAGCGCTGCCTTCCCCTGCCCTACCCCGACGGCCACTTCGACGTCATCACCTGCGCCGACGTGCTCGAGCACCTCGTCGATCCCGCCGCGGTGTTGCGGCATCTGCACCGCTACTTGAGCCCGCGTGGGCAGCTGATCTGTTCGATCCCCAACGTTCGCCACGAATCGGTCGTGCTGCGACTGCTGGTCGAAGGGCGCTGGCGCTACGAAGATCACGGTATCCTCGACCGAACCCACCTTCGCTTTTACACGCTGGAAGAGCTGCGCCTCTTGCTTCGCGAAGGTGGCTTCTCGCAGCCAGACCGACCCGCCACCGTACGTTCGGACGCTTCGCCCTACCTGGACCGGGCCGCGGCGCTGGTGGAGCAGCTGGGGGGCGACGTTGCGCGTTTTCGCGACGAGGCGACCGTCGTGCAATACCTCACGACTTCCCGTCCGGTCGGGCATCACATCGACGGCGAGAATCCCTGGCATGGCGCCCGCCCCATGCGCGTGCTGGTCGCTCCCGCCTGGGACGACACCAGCTTGCGTGACGATCGCTGGGCGACACCCCTGCTGGGATTCTGCAACCGCATCGGCGCCGCCGATCCCATCACCATCGGCGTGGTCGCGCCACCCGGGGTTTTTTCCGCGCTTCCTCCCGTCTTCCTGCGCCTGCTGGCCAGCGCCAGTGCTGACATCCGTGTGCTTGCCGCCCCCGCCTCGCCATCCCACTGGGACGCAATCCTCTCGGGAGCGAAGGTCTTGCTTCCCACCGGCGCTGACGAAGTCCTCGAGGCTCGTGCTCGAAAAGCCGGTGTGCGCCTGCTCAACGGTCGCGCCGGGAGCGCCGCCGGCTGATGCAGATCCTTCACATCGAAGCGCCCAACCGCGGCGCGCAGGGCGACCACGTCTACCGCACGCGGCAGCCTTGCCGCGCCCTCGGCGAGATCCCCGGCGTGCGCGTCGCCAGCGGCGATCTCCTCTCTGCCGACGTCAATGATCGCCTGCTCAGCGCCGACGTGCTGGTCCTGTGCGACGTGGTGGACGCCGATCTGTTGCCCGTCCTGCATCGACGTCGACAAGCCGGCCGCCCGACCGTTTACGAGATCAACGATCACTTTCGCGCGCCGCAGAGCTGGAATCCCACCGCCTACCTCGCGGAAAACCTGCTTACGCGCAGTCTGTCAGCCCAGCTGGCCGCCCACGCCGACGCCATCCAGGTCACAGTCCCGGAGCTGAGCCGCAGCTTCGCCGATCTCCACCAACGTCAGGTGGTCCTGCCCAATCAGCTCTGGGAGCGGCCGCCGCTGCGACCACGTGCGGAGACCGACACCGTCTGGCTCGGCTGGGGCGGATCCCTGGGCCATCGTGAAGATCTTATCTGGGTGCTACCGGTCCTGCAGCGCACCCTCACCCGCCACCCGCACGTGCGCCTCGCGGTGATGGGACCCGAGAGCCTCTGGCCGCTGTTCGAAGCTCTGCCGCAGGAACGCCTCCGCTTCGTTACCGGCGGTCCGCTCGATCGCTACTACGACTTCTTGCAGAGTCTGGACGTCGGCATCTGCCCGCTACTGCCCACCGACTTCAATCGCTGCCGCTCGGACGTGAAGTTTCTCGAGCTCGCCGCCCATGGTGTGGTCGCCGTCTGTTCGGACCTGGCGCCCTATCACGACAGCGTAAAGCACGACGACAACGGCCTTCGTTTTGGCACGCTCGACCAGCTCGGGCAGGCCCTCGACCACGTGCTCGTCGATCGTCGCTTCCGCGAGCGCTTGGCCGCCCGCGCCCACGCCTCGATCGCGGATCGCCTGGAACGCAATCACGTGCAGCGCCGCCTCGCGCTCTTCCGCGCGCTCCTCGGTGACACGCCCCCCGCGCCCGCATGGCCGGAGCCAACGCGGCTGCCCTACCCCGATTCACGCTACGAGATTCTCGACGGCGCACAGGCGGGGCGACACCTGCATGACGGCCTCATCCTCGCACGCGACAGGCAGCCTACCGAAGCGGTCCGGCGTTTCCGCGACGCCACTGTGCAGGCGCCTGACTTTTATCGGACCTGGCTTCAGCTCGGCACAACGCTGCCCGACCCGAAGGAAGGCGTGCAAGCACTCGAGCGCGCCCGTCAACTCGCGCCCGATTCCCCCAGCGTGATCCTTGCCCTCGCCACCCGATTGGAAGAGATCGGCGCCGGCGCCGAGGCGCAGCAGTTGCTGCAGGAACTGATGGACGAGGAACCCGAGCTCGGCTGCGGCGCCGCCGAGGCGCGCATCGGGGCTCAAGCTGAAAAGGCCGGCGACCTCGCCCGCGCGACGACCGCCTACCAGGCCGCACTCGTCGTCAATCCGTTTTACGCCGAGCCCGCCGTGCGTCTGGCCCTGCTCGCCCTCGCTGCCGGCAACCCCCACCAGGCGCTCGCCGTCATCGACCAGGCGCAACGACACGACCCCGAGCTCTGGCTGCTCGACTTTCTCCACGGCCGCGCCCTCCTGGAGGCTGGCCAGCCGGGCCCCGCGCGCACAGCCCTCGAACGCGCACTCGGCCGCGCACACGATAGACGCCCTGTCTTGGCGCAGCTCGCCCGCGTTCACCTGGCGCTGGGTGACAAGACGGCGGCCCGCGCGGCTCTCTTGCAGGCGCAAACCGCAGCGCCCTGAAACGCCGCCTCACGGGCGGGCACTGTCATGGGCGTCGTCGCCGTGCCTGACCGCTGGGGTCGCCATCCCGCACGAGCCGCGCACGCTGGAGGTGTTCCATGTGGCTACTCGTCTCGGCTCCCCTCGGGCTCACGTTCGGCATGGTCTCTTGGGCGTTCCTGCGCGGACGCGGCGGCTTCGTTGGCCTCGTGCTCTTTGCGCTGGCCGGAGCCATGGCCGCCTTCGTTGGCGGCTTCGCTGCCGAGGCGCTAGCCGGCTATCAATCGGACTTCCTCACCGGCATGGGCGCCGGCGTCGGCGCCTTCCTCGCGAGCGTCTTCATCGGAATCACCGTCGGCACAGAGCCGCTGACCGCACCGAGCCGCGACTGATCAGACGGACTGATCAGACGGCTTCCTCGATGATCGCGACCAGTTGACCGGGTTGCAGCGGCGCACCCGGCTCGACACGAACCTCGCGCAGGACCCCCGACGCCATGGCGGTGACGTTGATCTCGGTCTTCATCGCTTCGAGGATCGCGACGACGTCGCCCTCGGCCACAACGTCGCCCGTCTTGAGCAGCACCCGCCAGACATTACCGGCCACGGGACTCGTCACTCCGACACACCCGGCTGGGATCTCGATTGGCGCCACTGCCGGCTCGGGCTCGTCGGGCAGGTTTGCGGTCACGGGCTGCCCGGCAGCGGCCCACCGCTCACGCTCGGCGAGGAACGCGGCCTGCTGGGTCTGGCGGAAGCTGTCGATTGACGCCGAGCTCTCCGCGAGAAAGCGCCGGTAGTCGCCGAAGCTGAAGCTCGTCGGTTCAATCCGGATCGGCACCCGCCCGTGCAGAAAGCCCGCACGCATCGCCATCAGCTCGTCGTGCGAGACGGGATAGAAACGGATCTGGTCGAAAAAGCGCAGCAACCACGGCTTACCCTCTGCGAACGGCGGCGTCCGGCGGTGCGTGTTCCAGACCTGCACCGTGCGCCCAACGAACTGATAACCCCCGGGGCCTTCCATGCCGTAGATGCACATGTAGGCGCCGCCGATGCCGACGGCGTTCTCCGGCGTCCAGGTCCGCGCCGGGTTGTACTTGGTGGTGACCAGGCGATGCCGTGGATCCACCGGGGTCGCCACCGGGGCGCCGAGGTAGACGTCGCCGAGGCCCAGCACCAAGTAGCTCGCGTCGTAGACGATGCGACGAACGTCGTCCACGCTGCCAAGGCCGTTGATGCGGCGGATGAACTCGATGTTGCTCGGGCACCAGGGCGCGTCCGCCCGCACCACCCGCATGTATTTGTCGATCGCCTCGAGCGTGGCCGGGTCCTCCCACGACAGCGGCAGGTGCACGATTCGCGAAGGCACGACGAGATCGTCGACCGCAGGAAGACC
The DNA here is from genome assembly GCA_031398585.1 of Myxococcales bacterium. GTDB lineage: Bacteria > Myxococcota_A > Polyangia > Fen-1088 > Fen-1088 > JANNNO01. The sequence continues at coordinate 4,574 of JANNNO010000257.1, forward strand.
GTCCTCGAGCGCACGCAGCTCAGCGAGCAGGCGCAAAAGCGGCATCACCGTCGGATCGTAGTGAACCTGAAGTGAGCGGATCCCCGGCGTGAGCTCGATGATCCCGGGCAGACCGCGCGCCGATAGCGCTTCCATCAGCGCATGCGCTCGAAAACGGAGCGCGAGATCGAGGTGTGCAGGCCCATATTCCACCAGCAGGTATTCGTCCCCAGCGCGTCGGTAGACCACTCGCTCGCGGCCGTTGCCAGCGGCAAGCTCCGCGATGATTGGCGACGACGACAAGGACGACGACGACGACGACGGCGCGCCCACGATCGCAGTGCCACTCATCGGTGTGCTCGTGAGGACGCGGCCCGCGCCGCCGGTTGCCCTCGCGCTGCCCAGATCCGAAAGCAACTGCTCTTGCGCCGTGGCCAGACGCTCGGCCTCCATCTCGTCGATGCGGCGAAAGCGAACTTTGTCTCCTGCCTTGAGCTGGCCCATCTTCCAGCGCTCGGCGCGCACGATGGTCGCCGGACAGACGAAGCCGCCCAGGCTCGGGCCGTCGGGGCCGAGCAGAATCGGCATGTCGCCGGTGTAGTCGATGGTGCCGACCGCGTAGGCGTTGTCGTGAATGTTGGAAGGGTGCAGCCCCGCGTCGCCGCCGTCCTGCCGCGCCCAGGTCGGCTTCGGCCCCACCAGGCGCACGCCCGTGCGATCGCTGTTGTAGTGCACGCGCCAGTCGGTCGCGAACAGGGTCTCGATGTCGCCGGCGGTGAAGTAGTCGGGCGCCCCATGCGGACCGTAGAGCACACCGATCTGCCAGACGTCGGGATAGTCCGGCACCAGCGCCGTCGCAGGCGTCACCGGATCCGAGACCGGCGCCGTCCCACCGAGTCGCAAGACGTCGGCCGCGCGCAGGGCCCGCCCCGCGTGCCCCCCCATGCCGCCCAACATGAAGGTCGCTCGGCTGCCGAGCAGCTCGGGCACATCGAAGCCCCCGCGCACCGCCAGTGTCGCGCGCGCCCCCCTACCGCTCACCGCGCCCATGCGCAAAAGGCTACCAGCCGGCACTTGCACCGGGCGTTCGCGCGGCACGACCTGTCCGTTGATTTTTGCAACGATATCGGCACCGGCAAGAGCAATCACCGCCGCCACGTTGAAACGCAGGGTGGGCCCAGTCAGCGTGATCTCCAGCGCTGGAGCCCCCGGCGGGTTGCCCACGATCCGGTTAGCGAGCCGGAACGCGAGATCGTCCATCGGTCCTGCCGGCGGCACCCCGACCGGCCACAACCCGCGTCGCCCCGGCCAGTCTTGCACAGTGGTCTGGGTGCCCCCGTCGATCACGTCGACCGTCGTGGGCGTGAAGCGAAAGCCAGCCAGCATGCGCGTGGCCACATCACCCTGCACGAAGGGCGCGTGTTCGCTCAGTGCTCGCAAATAAGCGAGGTTGGTCTCGATGCCATGGAGCTCCGTCGTCGCCAGCGCCGCACGCAGCTTCGCCAACGCCGCCGCTCGATCGGGCCCGGTGGCGATGATCTTGGCCAGCAGAGGATCGTAATGCGGGGTCACCTCCCAGCCTGCCTCGACGAAGGTGTCGACGCGCACCCCCTCAGGGAAGAGCACCGCTGACAGCTTGCCCGTGCTCGGCTGAAAATCCTTCGCCGGATCTTCGGCGTAGATGCGCACTTCGATCGCCGCGCCCGTCGACACCGGCGCCGCTTCCGGCAGCACCAGCTCGCCCGCCGACTGCCGCACCATCCACTCCACCAGATCGATCCCGGTGACCGCCTCGGTAACGCCATGCTCGACTTGCAGGCGCGTGTTGACCTCGAGGAAGAAGAACTCCTGTGTCGCCGCATCGACCACGAACTCGACGGTGCCGGCCGACTGGTAGCCGACCGCGTGGCCCATCTTGACCGCCGCCTCAGCCAACGCCTGTCGGACCTCTGCCCGCAACCCAGGCGCGGGCGCCTCTTCGATCACCTTCTGGTTGCGCCGCTGCGTGGAACAGTCTCGCTCGCCGACCGCCAGCACCCGACGACCGTCACCGAAGATCTGCACCTCGACGTGCCGGGCCGTCTCGAGGTAGCGCTCGAGGTAGGCGCCGCCGTCGCTGAAGTTCTGCCGCGAAAGCCGCTGCACGACCTCGAACGCTTCCCGCAGGCCGGCTTCATCCCGACAGATACGCAGGCCGATGCCACCGCCGCCCGCCGTGCTCTTGAGCATGACCGGATACCCGATGCGCGCCGCCGCCACCACCGCCGCGTCGGCGTCCGCCAGAAGATCCGTCCCGGGCAGCAGCGGAACACCCTGCTCGACCGCCACCTGCCGCGCCAGATGCTTGAGCCCGAACTTCTCGATCTGAGCTGGCGTGGGCCCGATGAAGGCGATGCCCGCCGCCGCGCACGCGCTGGCAAACCCGGCGTTCTCCGACAGCAATCCATAACCCGGGTGGATCGCTTCGGCACCGGTCGCAAGGGCCGCCGCCACGATTCGATCCCCCTTGAGGTAGCTCTCGCCGACCGGCGCCGCGCCGATCGCGACCGCCTCGTCGGCCATTCGCACGTGTCGGGCATGAGCGTCGACTTCCGAATGGACCGCGACCGAGCCGATGCCCATCCGCCGCAAGGTGGAGATGATTCGACAGGCGATCTCCCCCCGGTTGGCAACCAGGACCTTCTTCCACATGGCGATTCCGTTCGCTTCAGCGCGCTGACGCGTCCCAGACCAGGACACGAACCGGCGTCGGGTTGTAGGCGTTGCAGGGATTGTTGAGCTGCGGACAGTTCGAGATCAGACAGAGCACGTCCATCTCCGCGCGCAGCTCGACGTACTTGCCCCCGGCCGACACACCATCGGCAAAGGTCAACTTGCCATCGGGCGTGACAGGCACGTTCATGAAGAAGTTGATGTTGGCAGTGAGGTCCCGCTTCGACAGCGAGAGCCCCGCCTTTGCCGCCGCCAGCAAGAAGCTGTCGCGACAGTTGTGCATGTACTTGACGTGATGGCCGTAGCGAACCGTATTGCTCTCGGCCGAACAGGCTCCCCCCAACGTATCGTGCCGCCCGCAGGTGTCTGCCACGATGGTCAGCAGCGTGCGCCCCTCGGTCGACTTCAGCTCGGTACCGGTGGTGAGGTAGAGATTGCGCTGCGCCCGGATCGTGTCGGAAGCGCTGTAGCGCTCGCGTGGATCCGCGGCGTTGAAGAAGAGGGTATCGACCGCCTGGTTTCCCTCGAGGTCGACGATGCGTACGGTCTGCCCGCGCAAGATTCGGCCGAGCCACGGCTCCCCCGCCGGCACCACCGCGCTCAGCAGGGCGTCTTCGGGGTCGAGGCGACTCTCTTTTTCGTGAAATGACGACATCGCAGACCTCAGGCGAAGAGCCGCTCGGTGTTCTCGAACCCGCGTGCATTTTCTGGACGCGAGCGACGACAGAGATCCTCGGCGCCCGGCGGATCGCTCCGCCAGATGCTCAACTTCACCCGCCCAGGCGCGTACGTCGCCGCCGGATCCAGCGGGTGCGGACAGGTGTTGAGCACGACCAGCACATTCATCTCGGCGCGCAGATCGACGAAGGCGCCCGCCTGACGACCGCTGGCATCGAACTTCAGCTGCCCTTCCTCCCCTGCCGTCACCTTGCTGAAAAGGTTCACGTTCGGCACCAGGTCCTGCTTACCGAGCCCCCACTTGCCGAGCTCGACCAGGAAGCTGTCGTGAGCGTTGCGGTGATACTCATTGCGCCGCTCTTGATAACGAGACGCCCCGTAGCGCGCTTCGAGCTGCGCGCCGTCTCCATGCCCGCAGATCGTGTCGTGCCAGCCGGCCGTGTCCTCGGTCACTGAGCAGAGGATGCGGCCCATGTCGGAATAGAGCACCCGCCCCTTGGTGAGGAACGCCGTGTGCTGCGCCTTGAGCGTATCGGGCATGTTGTAGCGCTCGAGCATCAAGTCGGCGTTGTAGAACAGCACCCCGACGTTGGCCCGGCCCTCGAGGTCGGTGAGCCGCAGGGTCTGGTGGCGGCGCAAGATGCGCGACCACATCGCGCCCCCGGGCAGCTCCTCGGTGAACAGGATCCTCTCTGCAGGGATCTCATCGCTCGCGTGCATCTAGACACTCCTCATTCGACGTCGTCACCCGCCAGGGTCATGCGGCAAAACGGCAACTTCTCGACCGCCTTGGGGGGATGGGGATGAACCAGCGACTCCAGATACCGCTTGGTCGCATCGAACAGGGGACTGCCGAACTGCTGCGGTTGCCGTGGCCGCGGCAGAGGGACCTCGACCGCTTCGAGCAGGCGCCCCGGACTCGTACCCATCACCAAAATGCGGTCGGCAAGATAGATCGCTTCATCGAGATCATGGGTCACGAACAAGATGGTGACGTCGACGTTGCGCCAGATCTCGATGAGGTGCGCCTGCATCTCGGCCCGCGTCTGCGGATCCAGCGCACCGAACGGCTCGTCCATCACCAGGATGCGCGGCCGGTTGACCAGCGCCCGCGCAATCGCCACCCGCTGCTTCATGCCGCCCGACAGCTGATGGGGATAGGCATTGGCGAACTTGCGCAGGCCGACCATATCGACCCAGGGCATCGCCTCGGTCTCGGCGGTGCTGCGCGACTGTCCGGCGACCTCCAGGCCGAACATGACGTTCTCGAGGACCGTCCGCCAGGGAAAGAGCGTGTAGTTCTGAAAGACCATCCCGCGGTCCGAACCCGGACCATCGACGACCTTGCCGTCGACCATCACCTGTCCACTGGTGACCTCATCGAGCCCAGCCACCAGCCGCCCCAGCGTGCTCTTGCCACACCCCGAAGGCCCGATCACACAGAGCAGCTCGCGCCGGTGCGCCTTGAACGAAACGCGTTCGAGCGCCGTCGTCTTTCCGTGCTCCCCCTCGAACTCCTTGGTCAGTCCCGCAACCTCGAGAACCACGGGCCGCGCATAGATCGTATCGAAGCGCGCCCTCACCGCAGGCGCCACCAACTCCGTCGCGATCATGTCGCCGCCTGACCGCTCGTCTGAGGACGCGTCGGCAGCAGGCCTCGCAGCATGCGCCCGAACGTGAGGCGGCTGGCGGCGGGCTGCCAGGGAAAGAGGTGCTGTCCGATGCGCCCGAGGACGATGTCGGAAAAGACTCCAATGAAACCGATGATGAAGATGCCAGCCCAGACGTTGGGGTAGTTCCGGTAGCGCGCCTGCTGGTTGATGAAGTAGGTGATGCCGGTCGTCGTCCCGACCAGCTCGGCCACCATGAGGTAGGTCCACGCCCAGCCGAGCAAGATGCGCGTGTCGGTGTAGAGATCGACGATCACACCGGGGACAATGACCTTGAACAGCAACTGCTTGTTGGAAGCGCCCAGCGTCTGTGCGGCTTCGACGAGGCCGAGCTCGAGCTTGCGAGTCGTGTTGGCGACGACCAGGATCTGCTGAAAGAACGTCCCGATGAAGATGATGGCGATCTTCGGCGCGTCGTAGATGCCCATCACCGCTACGCAGAGCGCGCCAAAGGCGGGGGCCGGCAAGTAACGGAAGAACTCGAAGAACGGCTCGGTCAGGCGCGAAATCGATGGGAAGGTTCCGCAGAGAAGCCCAATCGGGATCGCGATCATCGACGAGAGCACGAAGCCCCAGAGGATCACCTTGAGGCTATGCCAGAGGCTCTGGTGCAGCCACGGCTCGGAAGGCAGGCGCGGCGGCGTCGTGAACCCAGTCACCAGGGCGCGGGCCACTTCGTGCGGCGCCGGCAGGTAGATCGGGTTGGCGAGATCGCCCTCGGCGGGCTCCTTGCCTGCGGCGCGAGCGCCGTACACGTGCTCGCTATACGCCTCGCGCTCGACCAGCGCCCCCATCTCGAAGTCACCCGTGTCGCCGACGGCCGTGATCTTGACCAGCGGATGCCAGAGAAACGGCAGGTAGCTCACAGCCGACCAGGCCAGCAGTGGCAGCACGAAGGACAGGATCCAGAGAGCCGCCCGCCGGCGCGGAGGCAGCTCTTTGCGAACGGTGAAAAAACGCGCCGGCATCACCTGTCCGATCAGAGAGCGTTGACGAAGTCGGCGTAGATGTACTCCTCGATCGGCTGCGGCTCCTTGTAGACCTTGTTCTCGACGTTGAAGCCGTCAGCGACCTTGCTCGACCCGTAGAGCGAATCGAACCCTTCAGCCTTCACGAAGACCTTCTTCGCCTCTTCCTTGCTGAGGAAGTAGGTTCCCGGCACGTTGGCCGCGTACTCCTCGGCGCTGACACCCGCCTTGGCCGCCATGATGGCGACCGCCTCGGCCTGCGTCTTGGGATCACGAACGAAGTCCGAAATGCGGTACCAGACCTTGACCACCTTGCCCCAATCCTCACGCCGCTTCTGCAAGCTGGCCGGGTTGACCGCCAGGGTGTCGTAGATGAGCCCGGGCACGTCCTTGCTGGTGAAGAGCGCCTTGGCGCCCGGCACGGCTTTGCGCGCCTGACCCGAGACAGGATACCAAGCGGCGATCGCACTGACCTGCTTGGAAGCGAGGGCCTGCGGCGTCTCGTTGGTGGGGAAGTTGACCAGGGTGACGTCGGTAGGCTTCATCCCGAACTTTTCGATCGCCTTGGTGAACAGAAGATGCTCGACCAGGGTCAGCTCGAGCCCGACCTTCTTGCCCTTGAGGTCTTTGAAGGTCTTGATGTTGGGCGCCGCCACAATCTGGTCGTTGCCGTTGCTGTAGTCATTGATGAGGATCGCCTTGCTGCGTGCGCCGTTGGCGCCGGTCACCAGCGCATCGCCATTGGTCACCGCGACCGCGTCGACCTTGCCAGTGCTGAAAGCGTCAAGCGAGGGCAAGTAGTCGAACCAGGTGAACTCGACGTCGACGCCTTCTTCCTTGAACCAGCCCTTCTGGATGCCGATCTCGTAGGCGGTCCAGCCGGGCCAGTCGCTGTAGGCGATCTTGAGCGCCGCCTTGGGCGGGGCCGGCGCCGCGGCGGGAGCCTGCGCAGGAGGCGGCGCGGCCTTCTTGGTACAGGCCCCAGCGCCGATCGCCAAGGCGATCGACGAGCACATCAACAGGGGCAGGAAACTCTGTGGCGTTCGGTTCGGACGGGCGCGTTTCACGGGGTTCTCCCTTTCGTCGGCCACGAACGGCCGAGGTCATGACGTGCTGGTAGCAAACTAGTCAGCTCAGCTGGGGGGCGGGATAGGTCCTTGGACCTATTCGTAACGCGATGGCAGCGGCGCGGTTGGGCGCGCCGAGCTTCTGCAGCACTTTCTCCACGTGCCGCTTCACGGTGTGCACGCTGAGGTCGAGGATCGCGGCGATCTCGGGGTTGGTCTTACCCTCCGACATCCAGCCGTAGACCTCGCGCTCGCGCAACGACAACGCGGCTCGGGCGGCCGAGCGGGCCCGTTGCGACAGGATGAGCCCGGGCCCCGTGTCGGCGTGAAAGAAGGGCATCACCTGCAGCTCGGCATCGCCGGCGCCGAAGGTCCAGCCGTCACGCACGGCTTGCGTGGGCCCATCCAGCCAACGCGCCAGGCGGCTCTGCAGCGCCCGCGGCAGGGCGCGATCGCTTTGCGTGGTGGCTGCACCGAACTTCGCCTTCGCCGAGCACCCAATGGGGTGCGACTCGGCCGAGGAGTCGACGAAGCGGCTCAACAAACGCCGACTCAACGGCGAGCAGTAGTCGATGCCGGCGTGGCGATCGAGAAAGACGTAGCCTCGATCGAGCAAGCGTTCCACTGCATTGCCATCGGCGCCGTCACAGCCCGCCCCCGGGATCTGGGCGACCGCGAAATCGACGCCCGCCACGCCCACGAAGACGCCCGCCACGGTGATGGGTGCCACCTGTGTGGTGATGAACCGGGACCGCCCGGCCACCGGGTATTCGTAAGGGTCGACGACGCTCTGGCGTCCCTCGCGGCGGGGGCGTACGTACCATTCGCCCGTGTCGTAGTCGGAGTTGGGCTGAACGCTGATCGGGCCCGCACCACGTGTATAAAGAGGCACGTACCGGCCTGTGGCGTCGTGGCCAGGTTGGTTGGCATGGGCGCGGTCGCGACCGTCGAGCGCGTCGGGCTCCCAGCACGACCAGACGCCGAGGTAACGCGGGTCCGACTCGAGCGTGCTTCTCAGAACGTCATCGTAGAGCGCCCGCCGGGTCAACCCCAGGCGCTTCAAGCTGCCAAGCGCATCCGCGACCCAATGGGCCGGTGGCGGACCTCCGCTCATGGCAATCACTTGCTCTGACTACCCGGTCGCGCCCCTCATCAGCAAGGCAACTTCGCTTTGCCGACAGGTTTCCAAGCGGTTTCTAACCCCCAAAATCGCGCAAAATCCGGCACATATCAGAAAGTTCCGCGCAGGGACAGACGGGCTCCTCCCGGCAACAAACCGAACTGCAGCCGCTGTCCCAGGTCGGGGTCGGTGCGGTAGAGGCGCAAGAGGCGTTCGGTCGGCATCTCGGACTTGTAGATGAGAGCGCCGACTGCCCCCAGGAGCCCCACGGTTCCGTATCCCGCGACCAGGCTGATCGGCTCGCGCGTCTCTCGGTCGCCTTCGACCACCGCCCAGGTCATGCCGAACGCCAGAGACGCGGCGGCCCCGAAGGTCCACCAGGCGGCACGACGTCGGTAGCGGCTCTCCTGCAGGGAGAGCTCGTCGAGGTGACTCTCGGTCTTGGCCAGCGCGAGGGCGCGGTTGGTGGGCGACTGGCGCAGCTCGTTTTCGAAGGCATCGCGCGCTTGGACCCCGAGCGGCTTGCTGAGCGCGATCTTGAGGCCGCCGGCGAGGGCCACCAGCCCAATTCCGCCGGTGATGGCGATGCCCGAGAACGAGCCGTCCCATTTGGGCTCTGACCAGTAGGACGCGATCGACATGCCGACGAAGAGCGCGCCTGTCGTGCCGATGATGGCCCCCTGCATGCGCGCCGTATCGGTATCACTGGTGGCGATCGAATTGAGGTAGTGCCGCATGCGCAGCTCATCCTGCGCGCTGAGGCCATAAACGGGCTCCTCGGCGGCGGCGCTCTTGCCTACGAAGCTGGCGTAGGCACGCGGACCGAAGGGTGCATTGAACAGCTGACCGAACATGACGGCGCCACCCCGCGCGGTGCTGGCCAGGGGCCCTGGTGTCAGGGAGCCAAGGGAGACCGGTTCCGTTCCCGCGGGGATCTCGAACTCGCGCAAGACTGGGCGGCTCTGGGCGTCGGGGCGCAGCGACTCGATGATCGATAGCGGGCCGTTGCGCCCCGGGATCAGAATGGTGAGCGGCCCGGGCTCCTTGTGAAGGTCGATCAGCCGCTCGCCATCGGCGCCGCGCACCCAGAGGCGTCGTTGCTCGCCATCGAGGGTGATGCGCCGACCCTGCCCGGCAGCGACGTTGAACAAGGCCGCGCCGCCGTTGCCGTCCGGGCCTCGATAGAAGATCTGCGGCCGCAAGTTTGCGCGCGGCAGGCCGGCGTTGGCCCGGTCGACGAAGGCGGCGAGCTCGGCATAACTGATGTCGCCGTCCGCGTTGGCGTCGGCCGCGCCGCTGAGGCCAGAGCGCACCTCGTGGCTGAAGATCCCCGACTCGAGCTCGGACCACTCGTAGACCTCGGCCTCGCTGTTGGTCGAGAGGAACAGACCAACCTGCGGGTGCCGCCTGGCGAATCCCAGCGCCATGTCCTTGGGGGTGGCCCAGCGCCGTCCCCCCGGCTTGCGGGGATTGACCACGAAGAAGGAATTGCAGCTATCGAGCACGATGTGGTGCACGTCGGCCGAAACCCGCGAGACCACTTCCTCCTCGAGAAAGCGCGAATCGATGCGGCCATCCTCGAGATCGAGAAAGCCGGCGCCGTCGACCACGTCACCATGCCCAGCGTAGACGAAGTAGAATTGACTCCGGCGACCGGCCGCGCGAGCCGCCTTCACGCGCTCCTGGATCTCGCCGAGCGCGGTTCGCAGGCCCGCACGTAGCGGCGGACGCGCCTGTTGCTTCAGCGCCGGGTACGCCGCTTCGGAGGAGCGATCGAAGCGCGTGAGCAGCACGACGTTGCTGGGCGCGGCGACGCCGCGGAACATCTCGAAGTAGCGGGCGCCGTCGTCGTCCGCATACTGCAGGTCGGGTCGCTCGAGGCTGGTGCTCTGGTTGTTGGTGACAATGACGGCGAAGATCTCGGGCGGGGGCGCTGCAGCGGCGGGGGCCGCGAGAGCGAGCGATAGCAAGAACGTCTTGGTCACCATCCACCTTGTCATCGTCCACCTCGGCGTCCTCATCGGCCTTCGAATGCCTGCAGAGCTCACGTTCACGGCCCACCCCAGACTGCCGAGACGACCTCGACGCGCGCATCGGGAAAGAGCTTACCGACGGACGTTCTCGTGGCAGCGTCGGTCTGCCCCGCCAAGCGCTGCTCGACCGCCTTGACCCGCAACGGTGTTCGGGAAAAAACGGTCATCACGACGAATCGCCCGCTGACCGGCTGATCGGGTTCCACCACCTCGGCGAGCAATTGGGCACGAGTGCCGGGGGGCACCGCGACCGAGGAGGGATCCTCGGCGGCGCTGGTGTAAGCCGGGTAGATCCAGTGCAGCTCGCCCGCGGCGTCGCGCCCGAAGACCATCAGATGTTGCGTGCTCTCCGTGGTGTTGGTGACCCGAACCGCCAGCGAATCCTGAGCGCCGAGGCGTTCGTTGGCGACCGGCGCAAGGCGATCGTTGCGCACGACGAGGACCTCGGCCGAGACCGTTGCGGACGCCGCGGGACCACCACGTGCCGTGAAGGTGCCGACAGGAACGTCGTCGGAGCGCAGGGTGAGAGCCAGCGGCACCGTCACCACCGCGGCGGCAGCGGCCAGGGTGAACCAGCTCATGCGCATGGGTGACCGAGCAGGTGAGGCTCGCCCCGAGCCAATCGCGCCCATCACCCTCGCCACGAAGCGCTCACCATCGGCGTGCTGCCCGCGTTCGTCATCTTGGCGAGACGCCAATTGGCGAGACGCCACCGGGCGAGACGCCACGGAGCGAGGGGCCGCGAGATCGGCCAGGAGCTCTCGCAGTTGCGCGCGGCGCTCCCGGCAGCGGGGACAGGCCGCCATGTGCGCCTCCTGCTCGCGACTGCGGTTGACCGTCAACTCGCCCAGTTCGTGGGCCATGGTGTCGTCATCCGAGGGACAGATCACGGAAGGCTCCTTTCCCGCACGTCGTCCCCCAGCACCTCGCGCAGTCGCTTCAGCGCCAGGAAGATGCGCGACCTGACCGTCTCTTCGGGTCGACGAATCGTGGCTGCGATCTCACGGTAGTCGAGCCCCGCGGAGAAGCGTAGGGCGATGGCTTCGCGCAGTTTCGGACTGAGGCGTTCGAGGCCACTATCGATCCGGCGCTGCCGCTCGGCCCGCAGCAGGGCATCGAGCTGGTCGGCATCCGCCACCAGCCGGTTGTCGTCGAGCTCGGTGGTCGGGCGCCGATCGCGCAAGGCGCGCAAGCAGCGGTTCCGTGCGCAGGTAAAGAGAAACGGGCGCAGGCGGCCCTTGCTGTCGTAGCGATCGCGCGTACGCCACACTTCCAGAAAGACGTCTTGAGCGGCGTCGTCAGCCCGTTCGGCACCGAGCATGCGCGCACAGAACTTGCGCACGACGGTCTGGTGGCGGCGGACGACTTCGGCGTACGCCTCGAGCATGCCCGCTGCGGCCAGGTGCATCAGCTCGTCGTCAGAACGCGATGGCAGCGCCGACGGCGAATGCCGCGGGACCAAGGGAATGACAGGGGCGTCGCCGCTCACGATGCCGAGTACAAACCATCAACCCGCCCCGCGTTTGATGAAATCGACACCTCGCCAGCTCGTGCCCGCATGGCGTCAATGCGCCCCTCGCTCGGCCGCGCCGGCTTCGCGTCTCACCGTCCGCGCGCGGTCTTGTAGACGTCGCGCAGCCGTACCAGCTCGCGGCGTACATCGATCCCGTGCGCCAGATGGCAGATGACCGCTCGCTTCTCTTCGCACGACAGCTGCCACGACGTCGGCAGATCGCGCGCGCGGAGCGGCTCGTTCGTCGTCGCCAGCCTCTCACATTGTAGGCGCAGGTCGCGGAGCTCGCACGCCTTGCCATCGGCGCCACCGGCCGCGGGCGGCCAGGCCTTCGGATCCAGCACGAAGCGGACCCGCTCGATCTGCGCGACCTCTCGCCAGCGTTTCTCGAACAGCTCGAGCTCGGTGCGGTTGCGGTCGGCCTGGCTCGCCGATCGCACCCCAAGGAGGGTTATGAGGGGGCCCAACGTGACGCCCTCCCAACCGGCAATGGGTCGGGTCGCCACCGATTCAGGAAACGCTTCGATCTGAACGATGATCAGATGCGGGCGAGCCCCCGGCTGCGCGGGAGTCGCCAACCGCGAGAGCGCACCGTCCATCACCTGGACCGCCGCGTGTACACCAAAGTTGTCGAAGTAGCCGCCGTCAGCCAGGTGATTGCCGCAAGGCTGCCCATCCGGGGTCTTGCCCCGCGAAACTGGGAAGACGTAGGGGAAGGTCGCCGATAGCCGCGCAGCCGTGGCGACCGCAAGATCGTTGGAGCCGGGCGCCCAGGTCAGGCCATAGGCTGCCGATCGCGGGCGACAGGAAGGCTGGGCTGGGTCGCAACACAAGGGGTCCACCGCCGCCTCTCTGCCCGCTTCGGCGCCCGCCGCGACGTTCATTCGGGCGGCCGCCAGCTGCACCGCCGCGCCGGTCTCGACCTCGGTGACGTTGAAGAGCTGCAGCGGCCGCCAGCCTCGGGTCACTCCTTCGGCCCAGCCCCCCAAGGTGGCGTCCTTGGTGTGCCGCGCCCAGATCTGCTCGTTGGCCCATGCCCGGCTCTTGCGGTCGTCGAGGGGAAAGAACCCGGTGATCGCCCGAATGAAGTCGGGGTAGACGAGGCCCCACGCGGTCGCCTCGAGACTCGAAGTCCCCGCGATCTCCGCTGCCTCCCAGGGATCCGCGGGCGGGCCGGCAGGCGTGTACCCACCCACGTAGAACATGGCGCCCACCGATCCGCCCGACGCCGTGCTGACGAGACCGATGTCGCGCGCGAAGTCGGGGCCGAGCTCGTCGTCGGTCTGCAGGGCGGCCAAGACGCTTGCCGTCCACAACGACGCCGTGATTCCCCCTCCCGACGCCGCCACCACGACCAGCGGCCGCGAATTCGGAGCGACCGAAGCCGCGATCCGTTCCGCCACCAACGTCTCGGCAACGGGCGGCGGGCCCCCTTTGACTCCCGGCAGGAACGCGTAGTGATGGTCGGGCTCGCTGATCAACTGCAGAACCCACCAGAGCGGCAGCAGCACCACGAAGACGGGGATGCGGTACTTGTCGAGAACGAACGACAGCGCCGGCAGCGACCAGGAAAAAACCAACACGAGCACCAGCACGTAGGCGACCGCGGGGAACGATCGGATCACGGGATCGGGCGGGGCCAACCCCCACCAGCCGACCCAGTAGAGAGTGGCGGCGATGACCATCGAGAGGGCCAGACCCAGATGACTGGCGGCGTGATCGAGGTAGCCCGCGCCAAACCAGCGGAAGACACGATCCGCGAGCCGGAAAATGCGCGTCCGCCAGCGCCCTGCCCAGCCGCCCTCGGCGGTTCCTGCCAGCAGCTTGCCGGTCGCCACGAGTAATGCCCAGGAGCCACCGAACCCGACGACGAAGAGCAACACGAACGCGCCGCCGACGACGATGATGCGCGCGGTGGGCGCGAAGCGGACGAGCAGCCAGCCCCAGGCCACCACCGGGAGCGCACCAATGACGATCCACCATCTGTGGAAGTCGAAATGCTGCTGCGCCAACAGGTCGTCGTCACCTCGCCGCAAGGGCAGCCGGCAGCGTGTCCCGCTGGCGCGCAGGATGAGCCGCAACGATGATGCTTGCGCGAAGGCGACGGCCCCAAGCACGAGGCCGGCCCAGGCCGCAGGCGCCGGCGTGAACACCAGCAGGTTCTGCCCGAACGACTGCAGGGGATAGGCGGCGAGCCAAGGCAAAGCCAGTGTCAGCAGGTAGAGCAAGATCGGCTGGCGGCAAAAGTAGAGGTACTGAAAGGCGTAGAACGACGCGTGCGCGCGCACGACCGCGGCGGCCGCTCCGCCGAGCAGCAAGGCGCCCACCGCCCCGCCCCAGCGCCCGAACGCGATGGCCGCCAACGTGACGGCAATCGTTGTCGACAACAACAACTTGGCGAAGCGGACATAGAAGCGCTGATCCGCCTCTGCAAGCGCGGGATTCGGCGTATGAGTGTCGGACCGGGTTGGCGAAGCGCCGTTGGCCATGGCGAGCTCAGGGACGGGTGACGCGGTCGCGCGACGGTAACATGCCCTCGGCGTTCGCCGCGCTCACGCAAAGCGGGCTGGAAAAGGCGCGCCTCCCGAGGGGTGAACGCGTCCGCCCTCGAATCTTCCGGCCTTTCACTCCGCGCAGGTGATGTCCGACAGCCCCGAAAAACGTCACCAGTTGAACGGTGACCTCGGCGATCACCGCCGGGCGGATGCGCAATCAGCGACGTGTGCCGGGGCCCGGCCACGAGGAGAAGGGATTGGCCGGCGGCACCTGGTGCGACCCGGTCGGCTGCGCGTAAGGCGGCTGCCCGTAGGGCTGCGCCGGCGGTGGCGCGTACCCACCGGGGGCGGGAGCAAAACCGCCAGGAGCTCCCCACGCCTCCGATCCACTGCCGGCCAGCCCCGGATTGACGGGCGCCTGCGCGGCCCCCGGAATCGCAACTTCGGGATCCGCAAAATATCCCGGTACACCCAGCTCGGGTTGGTCGAGCCCGGCCAGCTCGTCGGCCTGGGCGGCCCGGTTGCCGACCATTCGTTCGAGCACGAAGAAGGTGACGGTTGCCGTGGCTCCGACCCAAAGGAGGTTGGCGCCGATGCCCATCAAGCTGGCAACCAGCTGCCCGCCATCGCCGTAAAAGAGCCCACGTACGCCGCCCGCCACGCCGTTGATCCCGTCGCCATAACTGCCATTGGCAAACAGTCCCACGCAGATCACACCGAAGGTGCCGCAGACCCCGTGCACGGAGACAGCGCCGACGGGATCGTCGACCTTCAGCTTCCGCTCGACGAAGAGCGTGGATTCGATGACCAGGACGCCGGCGATGCCGCCGATCAGGGCAGCGACGGGCGCACTCACGAAGGCACACGAGCCCGTCACGGCGACCAGGCCCGCCAGCATGCCGTTACAAGACATCGACAGATCCGGAGTGCCAAACTTGTTCTTGGTCCAGAGGTAGGCGGCGCAGGTACCGGTCGCCGAAGCCAGCATCGTGTTCACGGCGATGATGGCGATGCGGCCATCGGTGGCCGCCAGCGTCGAGCCGGCATTGAAGCCGAACCACCCGAACGCGAGGATGAACGTGCCCGTGACGACCATCGCGAGGTTGTGGCCCGGGATCGGATTGACCTCGCCGCTGGGCCCGTACTTTCCGATGCGCGGCCCCAGCATCTTGGCCCCGACGAACGCCATCACCCCGCCCGTCATGTGCACGACCGAGCTGCCGGCAAAATCGACATGCCCGTGACCCAAGCCGAATTCGCGCCCCAGCGCCGACAGCCAGCCGCCCCCCCAGACCCAGTTGCCGTAAATGGGATAGATGATGGTCGAGATGACCAGCGTGAACGCGACGAACGACGACAGCCGCCATCGCTCGGCCAGGGCGCCCGTCGGGATCGTGGCCGCGGTGTCGAGGAAGAGCATCTGGAACAGGAACATCGTCGCAACGCTGCTGGTGAGGACCTCGGAGGTGAGGAAGAAGCCCTTGCCCCCGAAGATGCCGAGTTCGCGGCCCATCACGTTGATGGTGATCTCGGAGGTCAACGTGGCGTCGCCCCCCAACGTGGTGAGCGCGCCCACGCCGCCCATCTGGAGCGCAAAGCCCATCGCCCAGAAGCCGATGCTCCCAATCGCGTAGACGAAGAAGTTCATCGCCATCGTGTGCCCGACGTTCTTGGCGCGCACGAGACCGGTCTCGACCAGGGCGAACCCGGCCTGCATGAACATGATGAGAAACGCGCACAGCAGAACCCACGCGACATTGAGCGCGGCGGCGTTGTCAGCGATCTGGCGGGCGAGATCCGAGAGGGCAGAGGAGTTCACGGCAAGGTCCTTTCCCGGGACGGCGAACGATCGAGAAATCGGCTGAATCAGCTACGACGGGGCATGGTCGAGCCACGCCACTTGATGCCCGTCCGCGGTGCCTCGGCAGGCGGCGCGGGCGGCGGCGCGGTCACATGGGAGATCGTGCTCGACGACGTCGTCGATGGCGACGGCATGGCAGGCAACGCCCCCCACCCGGACGGCGGGAACGCAGGGGCCGCACCTGGCGCAGGCCCGATGGTCGTGGCGTCCGGTCCATCGCCGGGGCGGCTGAGCTGGCGCGCCACGAGACTGGCGCCCATGCGCAATGCCGCCATGTTCACCCCGGGTGTTGCCAGCACCGAGAGAGCCCCTTGCGGCGTCAGACGTACGAAGACCAGGTACTCGCTGTAGCGAATGACGAACGACTGCACCGAGGTGCCTTCGCTGCCGAAAGTATCCGCCAGTCGCAGCAGCCGAACCGCCACTTCCCCTACCAGGTCGTCGGTGAAAAACGCCGGCATGTCCCGCGCGAGCAGCGCGCCTCGCTCCGACATGAAGAAGCTGCCTTGAACCTCGGGCAGATCCCGCAACGCAAGCAACGCGGTCGCGAGATTCATCGCCCCGCCCATCATCGCCCGGCCCCGCCGTCGACGCCCGCCAGGCCCAGCGCTCGCTTGAGCTCGGCAACCTCACCGGGGCGCGATCCCGTCATCGAGAGCAAGTCGCCTCCCGGATCGCGCGCCACCACGCAGGCCCCCGTGCTCAGCATGATCTCGATGGTCGTGAAAGCGCCCACGCCCATCAGCTCGCCCGCTGTCTCGGCCAGCAGCGCCGCGTACGCGACCGACTCGATGAGCTCGGGCGCGGCGCTGCCGTCAATTAGGATGCCGCCCGGTGAAATGCGAAAAGGGGCGCGAGGGCTCTCGTCCTTGACCGGGCTGGGCACGATTGGCTCTGTCGGCGGAGCGGCGAGCCCCGCAGGTTCACCCGCCGTTGGGAAAGCCAGCACGCGACGGGCGCGCTCGGCGTCGTCCAACGGACGCGCCGGCCGGGCGGCTTCTGCTGACGCCCACGGTTCCTTTTGATAGTCCTTACTCACGCCGGCGGAATCCTATTCAGGCGTGGTTACGCCGTCTTTTCCGGCATGTTGCCAACTCGCAACGCCCGATTCGGGACGGTCGAAAACCGCGGAAAATCGCGGTCCCTGCGCCGGGGACGGTCGCGAAATCTTCGGCGGCCGAATCGAAATCAGTCGCTGGAAGCGCTGTTCAACCCGTCGAGCTGGGTCGAGACCACCGGTGCCTCCTCGGCGCTACGCCAGGGTAACGACGGCCACCACCGCGTGGTGGGGGGCGTGCTCGCCGACCCGACCTCGATGGATTCGCCGGGCTTTGGCGTTGCGACCAGTGCACGGACAGCACGGGCCGCCTCCAGCGTCCGCTCGATCGGTTCGGTCCAGCTGTGATAGGCGAGCGTGAAGAGTCCCCAATGGATGGGCAGCAGCACCCGACCGCGCACCAGCTCGTGGGCGCGCACGGCCTGCTCGGGCCCGATGTGCCAGTCGGGCCACGCGGCGTCGTACTGTCCCACTTCGATCAAGGTGAGATCGAAGGGGCCGAGCCGTGAGCCGATCTCCTTGACGGCGGGAAAGAGGCCCGTGTCGCCCGAAAAGTAGACGCGATGGCGGGGCCCGACGAAGGCATACCCGGCCCAGAGCTTCTCGTCGTTATCGAGCAAGATTCGCCCCGAGGCATGTCGCGCGGGTGTCGCGACCACTGTCACCTTGCCGACCGCCGTCTGCTCCCACCAATCGAGCTCGGTGATGCGAGCCGCCGGCACGCCCCCCCCGGCCAGGTGCGCTCCCAACCCGAGCGGCACCACGAACCGAGTGCCGTGCCAATCCTTCATCGCCGCGATGGTGCGATGGTCGAGGTGATCATAGTGATCGTGCGACACGACCACCACATCGGGACGCGGGAGATCAGCCAGCGCCACCAGCGGCGGATAGTAGCGGCGAGGCCCGACGAACGAGATCGGCGAGGCACGGTCGCTCCAGATCGGATCGGTTAGCACTCGCTGGCCGTCGATCTCGAGAAAGACCGTGGAATGTCCCAGCCAGGTGACGCGCAGGCCGCTAGCAGGTGGCATAGCAAAACGATCCCGAGTGATCGGCGCGACGGGCACCGCGACCTTCGGCGAGGCGTCGGGGCTCACGTTGCCAAGTCCCTTCATCATGAGACCGAAATCATTGTGCAGCGGCTGCGGGTTGACGAAGCGGTCATCCTTCCACTGCGGCGATCGTGCTAGCTCCACCTGGTGTTCGGCCGATGGCGAGCGACCAAAGCCCGCACATCCGGCGACCAACAGCACCCCGACGACAAGCACCAAACTCGCGCCCGCCAACTGAAGCGACCGACGGAGCCAGCGACGCGGTCGAGCGCGGGGGCCGCGTGTATCGGGCGCCGACGCGAGCATCATCGACGAACCTCCCCCAGCGGCAGACACAGAGCGCGTACGGCGAGGTCCATGCCGCGAACGAAGGCCTCACGGGATTCGGCGCCGTACTTGAGGCCGCGCGCCGTTGCGTTGAGCGTCGTCGCCAGCTGTCGCGCACCGAGGCCCGCCGGCTTGTAGGCCGCCCCGAGGCCGGCGGCGGCGAGCGCCTTGGCAACGCCATCGACGAACTTGGCGTCATGTTCCTCGACCACGGGTCCCACCAGATCGCTCGCCGCCGCTCCAAGATCCGCTGCCCCACCACTCACCGTCCCGACGTAGCGACCGATCCACTCGTCGAAAGCGCTCACCAGCCTCCCCGGCAGCGGCTCTTCCGTCCTGAGCAACGCCAACGAACGCCCGAGGGAAGCCGCGAGCGTAGCCGTCACCGTCGCGCGAAACAGGTCCTCCTTGGTGGCAAAGTGCAGATACAACCCTTGCCGGGAGATCTGCGCTGCTTGCGCTACCTCCTCCATGGAGGTCTTGCGATACCCGAAACGGAGGAAGACCGAAAGCGCCGCATCGAGAATCGAGCGGCGCCGCGCCTCGGTCTCGCCCGAGCCGACGGAAGCCGTAGAGCTACTCACTAGACAATTTTGACAAACTTACGAACTTTGTCTAGTCCGTCCAGTTCTGCAAGATCGCACAACAGGATGACGGCCGCCGGGATCGGCCCAGGCGGAGCCCTGTGCACTCGTCGGGGGCTGAGTGCAGCGCTACCAAGTGCGTCCGGTGTGGCACAGGACACAGCCCCAACGCAGCTCGATGCAAAATCCTTTCGCAGTACAACCATCGCGTGTTAGGCACGGCGATAGCCTTTCCTCGACCAAGGAGCCCAGCCATGCGCACCAGGCATCCCTCGACCGCATTCGTGATCTTGCTACCTCTCGCCCTACTCTCGATGCTGGCGTGCGCCCCCCCAGCCCCGGGCGAGGGTCCGCGCCACGACGCCGCCCCCGATGCCGAAGAGGGAAGCCTCGAGCCGGGCTACCTTGAGGCCCCTTGTCGTTCGGGCGCCCGACGTTGTTCCGGGCGTTCGGTGCAGACGTGCCGCAACGGCAGTTGGTCGACCAGCCAGGCCTGCCAGTACGTTTGCTCCGGAGGTGCCTGCACGGGCGAGTGTGCCCCCGGCGCCCGTCGTTGTAGCGGCAACTCCGCTCAGACCTGCTCGAGCTCCGGCCGCTGGGTCGGCACCTCGTGCCCCTACGCCTGCTCCGGTGGCGCTTGCACGGGTCAGTGTTCCCCCGGCGCCCGTCGTTGTAGCGGCAACTCTGCTCAGACCTGCTCGAGCTCCGGCCGCTGGGTCGGCACCTCGTGCCCCTACGCTTGCTCCGGTGGCGCTTGCACGGGTGAGTGTTCCCCCGGCGCCCGTCGTTGTAGCGGCAACTCTGCCCAGACCTGCTCGAGCGGCGGCCGCTGGGTCGGCACGCCCTGCCCCTTCGCCTGCGCCGGCGGCGCTTGCACGGGTGAGTGTTCCCCCGGCGCTCGACGTTGTAGCGGCAACTCTGCCCAGACCTGCTCAGGCTCGGGTCACTGGGTCAGCACCTCGTG
>JANNNO010000290.1:0-17443 GCA_031398585.1 Myxococcales bacterium
CGGCGATCGCGGACCAGGGGCGAGATCGCGGCGCTTCAGCGCGGGCCTATCAGAAAGTCCGTGACGAGTTCATCGCCCGCCGTCTGCCCTCGCCGTCACCAGCGGCGGCGGCAGCCGCCAAGGCGGAGTTCCTGCTGGCCGAAGAGAAGCTCTACAGCTTCCGCGCGCGGCCCTTCAAGCTCACGGATTCCAAACGTGCGGCCGCGGTGCTGCAGGCGAGCATGACCGAGGCGAAGGCGCTTCAGGGCGAATACCAGAAGGTCTGGGACTACAAAGACGCGACCTGGACGCTCGCGTCCATGCTCCGCCGCGGCGACGTCTTCTTCGAGTTCGCACAGAAACTGCTCAAGGCGGCCGACAATCCCCCCGACGATGTCAAAGCTCTCGGCAAGAAGGCATGTCGCGCCGATCCGACCCTCTGCGGGGAAGCCGAGACGCAATACAAGGACGGCATCCTCCAGTACGTCCAGCCGGTCGAAGAAGAGGCCAAGACGCAGTGGAAAAGCACGCTGGAACGGGCGGCGCAGCTGGGTGTCACGAACGAATACGTGAAGAAAGCGCGCGAGAATCTGTCGAAGTACCTGCCGGACGAGTTCCCGTTCGTGAAGGACGAGCGGCCGCAGCGGGAGGAACCATGACGTCGAAGCGCCGAATCGGGTCGAGCCTGTTGCTGGTGGGCATCGCTGCGGCGATGGCCGCACCGGCGCCGTACGCCGTCGCCCAGCCGCCCGGGGCCGCCCCGGATGCAGCCGCCGCTCCCGCCGGTGGTCCGCGGCGCCGCCGCCAGCCTCCGCCCGCGATCATCCCGCTCAACGAGACCGCCGCGGCCCAGAAGCAGTACAACAGCCGGAACTACGAAGCGGCGGTCAACGCCGCCAAGGCCGCCCTCACCAAGAACGACAAGTACACCCCAGCCATGCTCGTGATGGCCAAGGCGTACTACAAGCTGCGCAAACACGAGTGGGTTCGCCATCTCTGGAAGATGATGCAAGCGAACAACGCCACTCCGGCCGAGCAGGCCGAGATGTATCACCTGCTGGCGTGGATGGAGATCGAGAAGAACAACGTCCCGGCCTCCATCGAGATGCTGAAGAAGGCGACCGAGGCGCGCCCCGAGAACCCGATCCCGTGGAACAACCTCGGCGCCCAGTACCTGGAAGCCAAGAACTACCGCGACGCCGCCCCGGCCTTCGAAAAGGCGGTCGAGCTCAAGCCCGATTTCGCCAAGGCCTACCTCAACCTCGGCAGCGCCTATCGCGGGCTCAAAGAGTATGAGAAGGCCAAGCAGGCTTACGACAAGTCACTGCAGCTCTTTCCCAACTACGCTGACGCCATCTTCCACCTGGGCATCCTCTATCTGGACGCCGAGAAGATGGCCAACATCGACACCATCGCCAAGCTGACCACCGCCATCGCCCATCTGCAGAAATACCGACAGATGATGTCCGCCGGCGGCCTTCTGCGCAGCACGGACCCGGTCGACGGTTACCTCGCCGAGGCGCAGGACAAAATCACCAAGGAACAAAAGCGCATCGAGCGGCAACGCCAGCAAGAGGAGCGCGATCGGCAGCGGCAGCAGGCCAAGCCGGCGACGCCCGCCGCTGGTGCGACGCCTGCCCCCGGTGGAGCGCCTCCGCCCGGCCAGGGGGGACCGCCGCCCGCGCCCGGTGCGCCCGCGCCCGCGCCACAGCCGTGAAGCCCACCCCTCGTACAGGAGCCGTGATGATGTCGCTTCGCCATGACCCCGCTCGCGCCGCCGGCCGTGCCTCCTCGTTGCTCGGGGCTCTCGCTTTGACCCTGGCTCTGGGCAATGGCTCGGTCGCCTGGGCGCAGCCCGCTCCCGCGCGACCTGCCGCGCCCGCCGCTGCGCCCGCCGGGACGCCTACACCCTCGGCTGCGGCCGCGGGCACCGGCGCCGCGCCGGCCGTGGAGGGCCAAGAGGGCCCCAAGGTGAAAGTCGAGAGGGGCGCGGGCGGCAAGACCGTCTACCGGATCACCGAGGCGATCCGGATCGAAGGCAAGATCCAGAAGCCGGAAGCCTTTTACGTCCTGCAAAAGTCGAGCATCAACTACGACTGGCAAGACCTGAAGCAGGACTTCGTTCCCAAGATAGTGGACAGCGTGACCCGCGCGCCGTTCTAATGAGCAGGAACCCTCCATGGCCACGCAGCCGGTAGCACGATCGAGCCAGGACGGCAGAGCCACGGGCCTGCCCAAACCGAAGATCCTTCGCATTGGCATCGTCCAGGGCGGGCGCATCGTCGAAGAGCGCCTCATCCGGCAGCGCGAAAGCATCACCATCGGGCAATCGGCGCGAAACACCTTCGCGGTGCCTTCGGAGAGTCTGCCGCGCCAATGGACGCTGTTTTCGGTCGGCCAGCGGGGCTACGTCGCCCACTTCGCCGACTCGATGGATGCGCGCATCGCCGTCGGCAACGAGGTGATCTCGCTCGGCTCGCTCAAGCAGGCGGGCAAGATCCGCAAGCAGGGCAACGCCTGGGTGATGGTGCTCGACGAGCGCTCGCGCGGGAAGATCTCGTTCGGCGACGTGACCGTCCTGTTCCAGTTCGTGACCCCGCCGCCGGCGCAGCCGCGCCCGCAATTGCCCGCGTCGGTGCGGGGCAGCTTCTCGTCGAACCTCGACTGGTTCTTCACCAGCATCGCGGCGACCTCGTTCGTCGCCCACCTGGCGCTGGTGGTCTACCTGCGTAGCGTGGACTGGCCGCGCAAGCCGGACGTCGAAGCCATTCCCGACCGCTTCGTGCAGATGGTGGTGCGCAAGCCGCCGCCGCCGCCGCCGCCCGTCGAGGCCAAGAAGGAAGAGAAGGTCGACGAGAACAAGACCGAGGAGAAAAAGCCGGTCGAAAAGAAGGCCGTCGCCGCCGCTCCCAAGAAGGAGGCGACGGAAGAGGAAAAGGCTGCCGCTGCGGCCGAAAAAGCCCGGCAGGCGGAAGAACGCCGGACCAAGCTCGCCGAGGCCGTCCGCAACACCGGTATCCTCAAGGTGCTCGGCGCCAAGGCGGACGGTGAAGGTTCGATCGCGGACGTGCTTGGCAAGGGCGACGTCGATCGCGATCAGGAAAAGGCCTTCCAGGGCGTGGGCGGTCTGTCCGTCGCGACCAGCGAAGGATCGCTGCGCGGGATCAAAACCGGCACCGGCGCTTCTGGAAAGGTCGCCAGCATTGCTGGTCTGCGCGGTAGCGGCGAAATTGCCGGCGCCAGCACCGGCTCGGTCGGGCCTGAACGCAAGGTCAACGCCATCGTCAAGACCGAGCCTCCGGCGGTCGATGGGCAGCTGGACCCGGCCATCGTGGCCAAGGAAGTCCGCTCGCGCATGGGCGCCATCAAGGGCTGCTACGAGCGCTCGCTCAAGCGGAACCCCAACCTGAGCGGCAAGATCGTCGTTCGCTGGACCATCACCGCCGCCGGTACGGTGCAGGGCGTCGATACGGACTCCGACACCATCGGCGATCCCGACATCGTTGCCTGCATCAAGGCTCTCATCGCTCGCTGGCGCTTCGCCGCCCCCTCGGGTGGTTCGGTGGAAGTCTCCTTCCCGTTCGTCTTCTCGTCAGCCGGCTGATAGCGGACGTCCAGTCCGGAAATTCCGCGGCCAAACTTCACGGCCGGGGGCGTTGTCGAGGGGGTCGCCAAGCCCGTCCTCTTGACGTAAAAGAGGCGCCCTCATGAAAGTCCTCATCACGGGCGGCTGCGGGTTCATCGGCTCGAACCTCGTGCGCCACGTCGTGGCCAGCCGCCCGGAGATGGAGGTCGTCAACCTCGACAACCTCAGCTACGCCGGCAACCTCGAGAGCCTGCGCGATCTGGAAGGCAATCCGCGCCACCGCTTCGTCAGGGGCGACATCACCGACCGGGCGTTCATCGGCGAGCTCTTCGCCGCCGAGCGCTTCGATGCGGTCATGCACCTGGCCGCCGAGTCGCACGTCGACCGATCGATCCTCGGCCCCGAGATCTTCACCACGACAAACGTGCTCGGCACCTCGACCCTGCTCGAAGCTGCGCGCAAGACCGAGGTGAAGCGTTTTCTCCAGGTCTCGACGGACGAGGTCTACGGCTCGCTCGGTCCGACCGGCTTTTTCACCGAGTCGACGCCGCTGGCGCCGTCCAGCCCCTACTCAGCGTCGAAGGCGAGCTCGGATCTGCTGGCTCTCGCTTACCACCACACGTTCAAGCTCGACGTGGTCGTCAGCCGTTGCTCGAACAACTATGGCCCCTTCCAGTTTCCCGAGAAGCTGATCCCGCTGATGATCGCCAACGCGCTGGCCGACAAGCCGTTGCCCGTCTACGGCGACGGCATGAACGTGCGCGAATGGCTGCACGTCGAGGACCACAACGAGGCGTTGCTCACGATCCTCGAGCGCGGTCGCAGCGGCGAGGTCTACAACATCGGCAGCGGCGCCGAGCAGCCCAACATCGACATCGTCAAACGCATCCTCTCTCACCTCGGCAAACCCGATACGCTCATCCGCTACGTGACGGATCGCCCTGGGCACGATCGTCGCTACGCGATCGATTCGAGCAAGTTGCGCAGCGAGCTCGGCTGGAAGCCACGCCACGCCTTCGAGACGGGGCTTGCCGCCACCATAGACTGGTACGTCGCCAACCAGCCCTGGTGGGGCCGCATCGTCACCGGCGAGTACCGCAACTACTTCGATTCGGTCTACCGCGACCGCATCGCGGGAGCCTCGCGATGAAGGGCATCATTCTCGCCGGAGGCACCGGCAGTCGGCTCTTCCCGATCACCCGCGTGGTCAGCAAGCAGCTGGTCCCGATCTACGACAAGCCAATGATCTACTACCCGCTCAGCACGCTCATGCTGGCGGGCATCCGCGAGGTGCTCATCATCTCGACCCCGACCGATCTGCCGCGCTTTCGCGAGCTGCTCGGTGACGGCGCCCGCTGGGGCATGCGCCTCGAGTACGCCGAGCAGCCGCACCCGGGAGGCCTCGCGCAGGCCTTCCTCATCGGCCGTGGCTTCCTGGCCGGCTCGCCCGCGGCGCTCGTGCTCGGGGACAACATCTTCTACGGCCACGGCCTCTCGGCCATGCTGCAAAAGGCGGCCGCCCAGACCTCGGGAGCCAGCGTGTTCGCCTACCACGTCCGCGACCCAGAGCGTTATGGGGTGGTCGACTTCGACGAACAGGGCCGCGCCCTCTCGATCGAGGAGAAGCCCAAGACGGCAAAGTCCAACTGGGCGGTCACCGGCCTCTACTTCTACGACGCCCAGGTCGTCGACGTGGCAGCGGCCCTCAAGCCCTCTCCCCGCGGCGAGTTGGAGATCACCGACGTCAACGCCGAGTACCTGAGGCGGGGTGCCCTCCGTGTGGAACGGCTCGGCCGCGGCTTCGCCTGGCTCGACACCGGTACGCCCGATTCGCTGCTGCAGGCGTCGCAATTCGTGGCCTCGCTGGAACAGCGGCAGGGCCTTCGGGTGGGGGTCCCCGAGGAGATCGCCTACCGGATGGGCTTCATCGACGGGGCCGCCCTGGGACAGCTCGCCACCGAGCTCAAGGGGTCGGACTACGGGGCCTATCTCGGTCGGGTGGTGGCCGAGGACCGCAATCGCCCCCTGTAGAGACGGGGGACAACTACCGAGGTAGATCGTGGGGTGGGGCCAGGAAGGCGGAGGAAGGAGGGCGGGATGGATGCCACGGCCGGATTGACAACGGGAAAGACCGACGCGAGGACGACAGAGCGTGCAACTCAAAGAGACCAGTCTGCCGGGCGTTTGGCTCATCGAACCCGTCGTGCATCGCGATCCCCGCGGACACCTTTTCGAGAGCTTCCGCGCCGATCTGCTGGAAAAGGCCGGGCTGCCGCGCTTCGTTCAGGAGAACCAGACGTTCTCGGTCCGGCACACGCTGCGAGGCCTGCATTACCAGCTGATCCGACCGCAGGCGAAGCTGATTCGGGTTCTGCAGGGGACGATCTACGACGTCGCGGTGGATCTGCGAGAGAGCTCCCCGACGTTCGGGCAGTGGATCGGCGAGGTGCTTTCGGCGGAGAACCGAAAACAGCTGTTCATCCCCGCGGGTTTTGCCCACGGCTTTTGCGTGATGGACGAGACCGCCGAGGTCCTCTACAAGTGCAGCGACTACTACTCGGGTGCTGCCGACCAATGCGGCGTCATCTGGAGCGACCCTTCCTTGGCCATTTCGTGGCCAACCGATGCGCCCTTGGTTTCGGAGAAGGATCAGCTGCTACCGGTGATGGCTGCCAGGAGCCGCTAGGTTTCGACCGGCAGACGGTGGGCACGCTGACAATCTGGCAAAGCCCGTGGCAGCGCCCGGATCCGATGTCTCGGCCTGCACGTACAGCCGATGATGAGCACCTTCCCGCTCGGCCCGATCACCGGCCCAAGGTTGACTCGTCGTTCAAGCGGGCTCTATACTCCCACCGTTCGGACTGCCCCCGCACCTTTCATCAGCTTCTCTTGGTGCCTCGCCGCTTGCTCGTCGCACTCCAGGTTGTTCTTCCCGCGATGACCACTGGCAGGTCTCTCCGCTTAATCGTTTCGCAGTGATTGATTCAAACTTCGAGGAACGGAATGCTCAAAGCCAACAAACTAGCTCTTGGCCTCCTCCTCGTCAGCGGCGTGGTCATGGCGCAGCCAGCGCCGACGCCCGCACCGCCCGCGGCTCCTCCGCCCGGCGCAGCTCCTCCCGCCGCGATCGATCTGCGCGTTCAGCAGCGCTCGAACATCACGCCGCAAGAGATGCAGGCAGGTGCCGGCGAATACCGCGAGCGCATCGCCAACGTCATCACGCGCATCGACACGCTGTTGAAAGAGGCGCGCGATCAGAAGGACATCATCCGCATCAACTGTCTGACCGACAAGCTGGTGCAGGTGAAGGCGAGCTCGGGCGTTGCCGACCGCTCGTTCACCACGATGCAGGAGTCACTGACCCGCGGTGATCGCGGCTCCTCACTGCACGAGTTCACGCGCATCACGATCATCAACCAGAACGTCCAGGTGCTGGCAGGTGAAGCCGAGGCATGTGTCGGCGAGGAGCTTTCGTACGTCGGCGCCACCCGCGTCGATGTCGAGGAGCCCACCGCGCCCGACCCCAACCCCGGCACGCCCGAGCCCACCGTTCCCGAACGGCCTCCCTCGGCGAGTCCCTACATTTGAACCGACACCTGGCCGAACCGACCATTCTAGAGGCGCTGGGGGACTGAATTGGCATTCGCTGGCTTATCGAAAGCGGCTAGGGCGACAGCTATCGCGACGGCGACGTGGCTCGCGACGGAGGCGTCCGCCTGGGCCCAGGTGGACCAGATTGCGAGCCTGCGTTCGGACAACGTGGCCGGAACAGGCGGCGTGCGCGTCGGCGAAGGCGTCTACCTTCGGCTCAGCGTCCTGGCGGAGGGTGGCTACGACAGCAACGTCTTTTACAACGACGACGCCAAGATCGACTCGCCGACGCTCAGGATCACGCCAAGCGCTGAGTTGACCAATGCCGTTCGCGAAGGGCAGGCGCCGCCGTTGACCTTCTCCCTCGGGGCGAGCCTCCTCTATCGCGAATACCTTTCCGAGGATCCGAACGTCCAGACGCAGCGGGCCTTCAACCCTACGTTCACGGGCCTTCTGGGATACGCACCCGGGGAAGCGTTCACGGTCACGGTTCGCGACCAATTTTCTCGAATGGAAGATCCGCCCTATTCGCCCGGCGGCGTAGTCATCGAACGCGACACCAACGTTGGGGTCATCGACTTCAGGGTTACGCCCGGGGGCGGGCGCCTTCAAAACAGCCTGCGTTATAGCAACACGCTCGACCTCTTCGAGACCGAGGCGGCTTCTTACGCCAGCCGTATGAGCCATGATGTGACGTTGGGGGCTGCTTACAAGCTCCTTCCCAAGACGGCTGTCTATCTCGAAGGGTCGGTGGGTTACATCGACCGTCTCAACACCGAAGAAGCGAGGGCGGCCAACAAAGTCGACGCGATCCCCTACTCCGTCGTGGGAGGTCTGCGGGGTCTCATTACGCCCAAGCTTTCGGCCAACTTTGGCGCGGGGTACCGCGACTCCATCTACGACGGCGACATCGTCAATCCGTCTGGCCTCAGCAACCTCTTTCTGACGTTGGGGCTCAACTACCAGCCTCTGCCGCTCACCAATCTGGCAGCCGGTTACGAACATTCGTTTCGTGACTCGGCCGTGCTGGCGAACTTCTACGACAATGACGCGATTGCTGCGTCAGTCAGTCAGCAGGTCGCGGCGTTCGTCCTCCGAGCTTTCTATCTTTACGAATTCCGCCGATATCACGGCTTCCAAAACATGACAGAAGTTGCGCGCCGCGACCATGTGCAACGAGCCGGTGTTCAGGCTGACTATTACCTGCAGCGCTGGTTCTTCGCTGGAATTGGCTACTCGGCGCAGATCAACCGGAGTACTCTAGGGGCCGCCGAAGCTGCGATTCAAGGCACATCTGCTGACTACACGAAGCAGACCGTGCTAGCGCGCATCGGCGTCACCTACTGATCTTCGTCTGCTCTTCGGGTTCCGTCGATGGTCTTCGTAAGCGCACGGCGCTGTCTACTTCTTTGGCTCGCATGCCTCTCGGGCTGCGCTTTGTTGCGACCGGCCCCCACGCAGCCTCCCGCCGACGAAAACATCATCGTCGCGTTCGATGAACGGCTGGGAGTCGACGACGTGTTCGAGATTCGAGTCGTTGGCGAGACTGAGCTCTCGGGCTCGTATCGCGTTGGTTCCGACGGAACGATCGACTTTCCCTACATCGGGCGCGTGACCGTCCTCGGCTTACGTCCCAATGAAGTCCAGGAAGAAGTGACCCGCGGCCTGAGGGACGGCTACTTTCGCAGTCCGCAGGTCTCCGTGCTGGTCAGGGAGTGGAACAGTCGCAAGTTGGTCGTACTCGGCAAAGTGCAGAAGCCGGGCCCGGTCTCGTACTTCCCCAAGATGACCATCGTCGATGCGATTGCCGCGGCGGGCGGCTTCGCCGATACCGCTGCCAAAAACTCGGTGCGCCTTCGTCGCGAGATGAAAGGCAAGGTCGAGACGCGGAACTATCCCGTCGCCGACATCAGTGAAGGACGCTATCCCAACGTGACCATGTTGCCGGGCGACGTGATCGTCGTGGAGGAACGCCTCTTCTAGAGGCGGGCGGGGGGTGCCATGGAAGATGCAGTAACCAAGCAACTCGGTGGCGGCGGTGGTGGCCGTTCGGTCCCGCAGCTGGGCGCCATTCTCGGGCTGCTCCGCAAGCGCAAGTGGCTCATCCTGGGTTTGACCCTCTGCGCGGGCGTCGCGACCGGATTCGTCGTCTCCAAGCAGCCTCCGATTTACGAGACCACCGCCAGCATCGTCATCGAGCTGTCGGTGCCGCAATACCTCGGATCGGGCTTTCGCGATGTCGTCGAGGTCGAGCCCTCCTGGTGGCAGTCGCGCGAAACACTCGAGACCGAGCTGCGCACTCTGCGGAGTTTGTCGCAGGCGACGTTCGTCGCCAAAGCGCTCTGCGATCGGGACTTCCAAGGGCAGCCCGCCCTCAAAGTCCTTCTTCGGGACACCAAGTGCGTGGATCCGGTCGACTACAGTCGGGCAGCGCCGCTTCTGCAGGGCATGCTCCGCATCGCTCACCTGAAGGATTCCCGCATCGTCGAGATGACCGCACGGTCGAACGACCCCCAGTTTGCGGCCCTGCTCGCGAACACCGCCGTGCAGGTCTACGCGGATCGGAACCTCGAACGTCGGCTTGCTCACTCCGCCGGCGCCGCCACGTGGCTCGGTGAGGAGTACAACCAGCTCATGGCCGAGCTTCGCTCCGCTGAGCAGAAGCTCGTCGATTTCAAGGCGCGAAACAACATCGTCGCGGTCTCGCTGGAAGACGACCAGGGCGAGTTGTCCACCCGCCGGCGTCGTTTGGCCGACGAGCTGTCCGCCGTCGAGATCAAGCTCATTGGTCTGCGCACCGAGAAGGAAGCACTCTCGATGGCCGGCCGGGGCGACCCCGTGGCCGAGCTGAACCCGGCGGTGGCGCGCAGCCCGATCGCGCAAAAGCTCAAAGAGCTCTACATCGAGGAGTACGGCAAACTCATCGCCCTGCAGGGCAAGTACCTCGAGAAGCACCCGGCGGTTCTCGCGCAGGAGGCACGCCTGTCCACCATCCGCGGCGACATCGGCCGCGAGGTGGACATCGCTCGCAAGGGCTTCGATGCGCAGTTCCAGGCCCTATCCAAGCAGGCGCACGATCTTCGCAGCGCTCTCGATCAGACGACCAAGGACGCGATTCGAGTCGAAGGCAAGGCGGCCGAGTTCTTCCGCCTCAAGCGCGACCTCGAGCGGCTGGTAAAGCTCTCGGAGCAGATCGGTGGCCGTGGCCGAGAGACCTCGCTCGCCTCGAACCTCAAGACCAACAACGTACGCATGCTCGATCGTGCGCAGGTGCCGCGCGTGCCGGTTGCGCCGAACGTTCCGCGCTCCGTCAGCATCGCAGTGGCTGTGGCGCTCTTGCTGTCGATAGGTCTCGCGCTCCTGCTCGATGCTCTCGACAACACAGTCAAGACCCAGGAGGACGTCGAAAACTTCGTCGGCCTCACGTTCCTGGGGATCGTTCCCAAGATGGAGAACGACGATCGGGGGCCACGCAGCAGCAAGGACACGACGGCCGACGACAACCGGGACCTCTACGTCTTCCACAATCCGAAGTCGCAGGTGGCAGAGTGCTGCCGCGCGATTCGGACCAACCTGCTGTTCATGTCGCCAGATCGTCCCGCGCGGACGATGCTGATCACGTCCGCCGGCCCGCAAGAGGGTAAGACGACCGTGGCGGTCAGCATGGCGATCACGATGGCGCAATCGGGCCTGCGCGTCCTCATCGTCGACACCGACATGCGGCGTCCGCGTGTTCACCGCGCGCTGGGGGTCCCCTCGACCGTGGAGGGGTTGTCATCGGCGATTCTCGGCAAGGCCGGCGTGCTCACCTACGTGAGGGCCTCGACAGTCCCGAACCTCTGGGTGCTCCCCTGTGGGGCCTGCCCACCCAATCCGGCTGAGCTCATCCACGCCGAGCGTTTCCACCAGATCGTCCGCGAGGTCGCCAGCGAGTTCGATCGGGTGATCTTCGACTCGCCGCCGCTCGGTGCTGTGACCGACGCTTCGATCCTCGCGCGGTTGACCGACGCGACCATGATGGTTGCCAAGGCAGGCCGGACCTCGAAGTACGCTCTGCTCCGCGCCCGGCGGCAGATTGCCGGCGACAACCGCGTGAATCTGCTCGGCTGCGTGCTCAACGACATCAGCCTGTCGAACCAGCGCGAGTACGGTTACTACCCTTACTACTACTCCCGCTACGGCTACTACGGCCCCGCCGACGGCGAAGCGGCCGAGAGCCCCGGGAAAGCGTAGGGACTTCGCGTCGCGCCGCTGAGGCGGCCGACCCCTTTTCCATCGACGCCGCCCGTGCGCCCGCCACAGCGGGTCAGATTTGCCACCCCTAGAACTTGCGCAGTTTGTGCAGGTTAATCCCGGCCGCAACTATTGAATACTGTTGCGGTTCTGCAAATGTGGCGTCTCCCGCCCCACCCCTGACTCTTTTCGAAGACTCGTGTGCGCGATTACGCTACCTTCGGCGCCTTCTAGATCTCCTGTTGGAGCGCCTCTGCGTCTCCAGGAAGGCGCGTTCGTTGAGGCAGGCAAGAGTTTCGTTGGGTCTCGTGGTGGTCGGTCTGACGTTGGGCGCGTGCAACGGCGCCCCCAACGCCCCCACCGGGGCCGCGCCCCTGGAGTCGCAGTCGCAGCACCTCGTCGGAGCTGCGCTCGTCACCATCAACCCCAACGGGTATCTCGGGTGGCTTTGCGTCCCCTCTGGCCACTGCGCGACGGGCGGACTGCCTGCCCCATTCGATCTCCCCGCCGGCACCTACGCGATCGACGACAAGCACAGCCTCGCTCTGGACTCCGATTCCAACGTGCTCGGCAAGA
Source organism: Myxococcales bacterium (assembly GCA_031398585.1). Classification (GTDB taxonomy): domain Bacteria; phylum Myxococcota_A; class Polyangia; order Fen-1088; family Fen-1088; genus JANNNO01. Next base: position 11,966 of record JANNNO010000290.1, read on the forward strand.
TCATCGTCGCCGCGGACGGCAACGTCACCTTCGACGCAACGACGCCGATCGCTTCGCAGTTCACCATCTCCTCGTCGGGTACCAGCACCACGTTGACCGCCCTCACGCGGCCTCTGAAGCTGGTGAAGAACAACTACGTTGGCGTCTTTCTGTTCGTCGGACTCGGGGACTTCAACGCCAGCGGCGAGAACACCCTGCTGCAGGGACGCCGATACCGGCCCTACGAGGTTCTTTCTAAGGACGCTGTTGGCACCGACGCGTTCTTCTCCGCCACGGCGGACCTCGTCCTGCGGACAAGCGACGGCTCACTCGAGCTCCGCGGCACCCTGGCGACGCACCCCGCGTTCCTTTCGCCTGTCGCCAACGAGCTGAGGCTCAACACGGCCTCGGTCTTCGTAGATAGGGCCGGTTACCTGGGCGAGATCCTGTTCAGCGGGATCGGTACAACCAACGCGCAGCTCGGAGCGGTCCTCCTGCGCGGGCGTAGATACCAGCCATCGGAGGCCCTTTCGCGTGACTCAACCCGCGGCGACGTGGCGTTCACGGCCTCGCCGGAGGTTCTCATAAAGGCTGATGGGATGGTCGAGTTCCAAGGAAGTCTCGCAACTCACAAAGCCTTCCTGCCGCCCATTGGGAACCAAGTGCGCCTCAACCCGGCACGAGTTCAAGTCGAGCGCGGAGGCTACGTAAGCGAGATCCAGTTCACCGGGATAGGCCTGGATGCGAATGACCAGGCGCTACTCCTGCCCTCGCGCAGCTACCTCGTTCAGGACCGCGACACCATCGGCCTTTCGACCGGAGACAAAGCCTTCGTCCCCGGGTACGACCTGAGCATTGGTGACGGCGGCGCGCCCAGCCTGAAGCCTTCCCTCGCGCCATTCTTTGAGGTCACGGCAAGCGGAGCCCTCCGACTCAAGACCGGTGCGATGACGGTCCATCGCAATGGGTACTCGGGTCCGATCACTGCGATGGGCGTAGCCGCCCCGCCGACGGGGCCCTTGAGCTTCGTCGCTGCGGTTGGTCGCCGAGTCAACGTGACCCCGGTGGGATGGGTCTCGTTTCCGGTTCAAGGGAACGCCTGCGCACCGGCCACCTTCCCCGCGGACGGGTCCACTTTGAGCATCGAATGCGGTCCCGCTGGCAGTGGCACCGCGGCGCCGGTCGGCCTGACCGCCACGCCGCTGTCGGCTTCGCAGGTCAGCCTCCGCTGGCAGTATGTTTCGACCAACCAGAGCGGCTTCGAGGTCGAGCGGCGGACGAATCAGTCTCCGACCTTTGCTCCGGTTCCCGGCTGCTCTGTCGGCGCTCTTGCGACGACCTGCGTGGATACGACCAACCTGGTGCCGGGCACCGTCTACCACTACCGTGTTCGCGCGGACGGCCCCGGCGCCACCGTCTACTCCAACGAGGTCTCGCTCGACTTCCGCGGTCCGGCGGCGCCGGGGGCGCTGACCGCAACGGTTCGCTCGGCCAGTCAAGTGGACCTTGCCTGGACGGATCTCTCGGACAACGAGACGTCATTCGCGCTGGAGCGGTCCACGAACGGCGGCCCGTTCACGTTGGTCGCCACCTTGGGTCCCAACCAGACGAGTCTCCCCGATCCGGGACTTGCAGCGGCGGCGTACAGCTACCGCGTTCGCGCTCAGAACGCCGTGGATTCCACCACCGCCAACAGCAACACGGTCGCAGTCTCGCTCCTCGGCCCAACCGCCCCGTCTAGCCTTACAGCCGCCATCGTCCCGGTCGCCGGGGCACTGGGTAGGGTCAATCTCGCCTGGAGCGCCATCGCGGGAGTCGAGACTGGGTTCCGCGTTCTTCGCGCCACGGACGGGGTGAACTTCTCGCCCTTGCTTGACCTGGCCGCGAGCGCGCGGGCGCACACCGATTCGACAGTGGTGCTGGGCGGGACATACAGCTACCGGGTGCTCGCTTTCAACGCGACCCACACCTCGGGCGTGTCGAATACCGCCACGGCGGCGATGTTCCTGCCTCCCGCGGCGTCGGCGCTCAAGGCCGTCGTCGGTTCCGACACGCAGATCAACCTGACCTGGGTCAACGGGGCTGTGACGGCCGGCCTTGCACCCGCTACCAACACGCGCATCGAGCGTCGAACGGTCACTGGCACCACCATTGGTGCTTGGACGACGGTCACCAACGCGGCGGCCTCCGCGACCAGCCACAACAACAGCGGCCTCACCGTCAACACCGACTACGACTACCGCGCCACCGCCTACAACAACGTCGGGAGCGCGCCGTCTTCGGCGATCGTGCAGACCCGCGCCGGGCTGCCCGTCACACCGACTGGTCTCACGGCCCAGGTCACCACCACGAGCAGCATCACGCTCAACTGGACCGACACGCGCAACGAGACCGACTACCTCATCTACCGTGCAAGCTCGAGCTCCACGACGGTTCCGGCCGATTCGGCTTTCAGCAACATTGGCACCGTCGCTCAGAACGTGACGACCTACGTCTCGACCGGCCTCGGGACGAGTCTCAACTACTTCTACAAGATTGCGGCGCGGAACCTCAGCCGGACTTCGACGCGGTCGGCGTCGACGCCTGCGATGAAGACGGGCAGCCCCGCGGCGCCAACGAACCTGCTGGTCACCGCGCTGTCTGGCAGTCGCATCAAGATCGACTGGACCGATGCTTCCACCAACGAATCCGGCTTCCACGTCCAACGCTCAACGACGAACACATTCCCGGCGAACACGACGACGGTCCTGTTTACCGTCGGCGCTGGTCTGAGAACCTTCACCGACACGGTGTTGAGCCCGCTTACGACCTACCACTACCGAGTTCGTTCGTTCAACGCTGCCAGCACGACGTCTGCATGGACGGCATCGAAGAACGCAACCACTCAGGCGCTCTGCGCGAACGACGAAGGACAGTTGTGCGCCGGAAATGCCTGCAGCGGAAGCCGCTGCCGATCAGGCGCGTGCGTGCTCGAGGCGCCGAAGAATTGCGCAGACACGGACCCTTGCACTGTCGATACGTGTGATCCGGCGCTGCCGACTCTCTGCCGGAATACGCCGGCCATTCTTGGAAGCGCGTGCGGAGACTCGAATCTCTGCAACGGTGCCGAGACTTGTGGCTTCAACCATGCCGCCGCTTTCGTCTGTCTTCCCGGACTCCCGAAGACGTGCAGCGACAACAATGCGTGCACGACGGATTCGTGCACCCCGGCCACTGGCGCCTGCACGAACACGCCCGTGGCTTCCGAAAGCTGTACTGTGCTCACTCCCAAGGTTACCTGCGTTCTTCCGGATACTACGGGATCGGGTTTCACGGCCGTTTTTGGCTACGACAACGGGGCGCCAATTAATTCCCGCGTTCCGCGTGGCGCTGCAAATGTGGTCTCTGCACCCGGAGGTTCAACGGGCCTGCCCATCGAATGGTTCAAGGCGGGGGGCGAGACCGTGGCCTTCAAGATTCGTGTCCAGTCAGGATCGGTGTCATGGACACTCAAGGACAAGAATGTGACCGCGAGCCTCGGATCTTCGTCCTGTGGCGCCCAGAACCTCGTCTCAACGCCAGAGGGGACGGGGCTGCGAATCGGTAACGAAACCTACGCCTACGAGTATGACGACGCCGCTATCGTGGCGAACTCCCGCGTGCAAACCGATCCCAATGGAACGGGCGGTATCACCGGAAAATTGTCCGTCACCGCTGATGGCGCCGCCTCGTATTCACTTCCATTAGAGGTCCCCGCGGGGCGCGCGGGCATTCAGCCGTCGCTTGGCATTTCCTACAGTAGCCGTGGATCTGTCAGTAGCCTTGGCGTCGGAATGTCCTTGGCGGGCCTCCCCGAGATTCGAGTCTGCCCCCGGAACGTCCGAGTCGATCCCCCTCGCGATCCCCTCGATCCGTTTGGCCGCCCTGACTTCATCTGGAGAGATCCCCCCTTGTGTATCAACGGGGAACGGCTGGTTCGGGTCAAAGGCGTCAGTCGTCCTTCGGGCCAGGAGTTCAGAACCGAGACCAACGATGGTGTCAGGTACATTGTTTTCATGGACAGCCAGACCGGGCTGCCTTCGTGGATTCAAGCGGAAACACCTAGCGGCCGCGTCCTTCGTTATGGCGGGTCTCGCCTGCCTGAACAGCCCGTCCGTCTTGGACAGGCGAAGACGGCATTAAACTCGGTGACTCGCGACCCGGCTCGTGGCGACGAGGTGCAAACGCTCAGTCCCCTTCCTCTTGCGGAGCGGCCCTATCGTCAGTTTGCGTTCCCGTTGACCGAAGTCGCCGACCTTCACGGGAACAGCATGTCAGTCCTCTACGAGGTGCGTGACTCGGAGGCTTTGACGAACGCTCAGTCGCCGGATCAAGATCGAATCGCCTATGAGCACTATCCTATCGAGATACGATACACGGGCCGTAACGGCATAGGTGGAGAGAGGGCGCTTCGGTTCGTCTACGACGAGCGGACTCAGCCTCTCGACCAGGGAAGCAAGTTCTACCTGGGATTCCACCTCGTTCAGACGAAGCGGCTACGCCGCATCGAGATGCGGGCACCAAAGCCGTTTGGAGCCTTTCGTTTCATGACGGGTCTGGCCTGGTTCTACGCGTTCGACTACGAGACCGGTACGACCACCTCTCGAAGCAGGCTCAAAAGGATTCACCATTGCGAGCCAGGCATAGACACCGCTGTTGGTGGGGAAGACGACCGCTGTCGAAAACCGGTCGTCTTCGATTGGAGCGACAGTACAGGCTTCCGTCGAGTGCCTACTGGAATCGTCGACATCAGCCCTCCGGGAGCTGAGCTGTACCCCGAGAATCGTCTGATCATCGGGGACCGAAACGGCGATGGCCGCGATGATCTCTACTACAGAAAGTTCGAAGCAACCGCGACCCCGACGGGAGAACTCACCAACTTCCATCCGTCGGGCTGGGGTTGGCGTCTAGCAGGGACGAACCAAGGCACACCTTTTGGGCAGCGCACTCAAGAGAAGCCGCCCACGACGACCGAGTTGCGACTCTACAATGTCGGGAACTTCCTCGACATGGGCCGGGGCGCTGAAGAATTCCCATCGATCGAAGGTTCGGACGTAAGGGTCGGCGACTTTGATGCGGACGGAGTGACGGACATTCTGGCAGGCAAGCTACTTCCCGAGGGCCCACACGTCAGTCCGGAGAGCCTGCCTTATGGCGATCGTCCTTATCTACTCTACGAGCGATACAAGTATGTTTCCGGAACGTGGCACCGCCAGGTGGACCAATCCAACTTCATGGTTCCCGACTTCTTCACGGCGCGATTCCCCGCCACCCTGGACATCGACAGCGATGGCTTACCCGACTTGGTGGGAAGACTGACTCTGCCGGACCATTTTTCTGCAGCAGGGGACCTCAACGGAGATGGTTTGACGGATCTCCACTTCTCGGGAACCTCGTTCGAGGTACCGAACTGGCCGGGCCTTCCATCGACCGGCGGAGCGTACCAATTACTCAACGGTGGCAACGGGGCCTTCATTGTCC
>JANNNO010000330.1:0-22531 GCA_031398585.1 Myxococcales bacterium
AGCTGAGCTGAGTGCCTGTGAGCGCGGGTGGGAGCGATCTTCGCCCCGCCCGCGCGTCGTGGTCGGCGCAAGCGCCTCCTCCAGGTGAGCGTCTGAGCTGAATATTTTTCGTTGTTTAGGTAAGTAACAAGTATTACTATTTCTAGGCGCGATATTCCCCGCAGCGGGAAGCAGCGCCTGCATGCTGCCGAAAACGGTCGACATAGGTCAGGGTGGACAGCGCTTCGGGCGCTACGTCTTGCTCGAGCGCATCGGCTCCGGTGGCATGGCGGAGGTGTACCGGGCGGTCGCCCAGGGCATGGAGGGTTTCCAGAGGACCTTCGTGCTCAAACGCATCCGCGCGGATCACACCACGCAGGACGACTTTCTCGACATGTTCATCAACGAGGCGCGCATCTCGGCGATGCTCGACCACGAGAACATCGTTCAGATCTACGACTTCGGCGAGGTCGAGGGCTGCTACTTCCTGACGATGGAGTATCTGCGCGGCAAGGATCTCTCGACGGTCCTGCGCAAGCTCTACGCGCGCAAGCAGTCGATCGATCCGGCGGTCGTCGCTCACATCGGTTGCAAGGTCGCGCGCGGTCTGGCCTACGCGCACAACCTCACCAGCGCGGGCGAACCGCTCGCCATCGTTCATCGTGATGTCTCGCCTTCGAACATCATGTTGCTGCGCGCGGGCGGCGTGAAGCTGCTCGACTTCGGCATCGCCAAGACGCAGCCCAAGTTCAATGTCGGCGAGAGCACCGAGAACGGCATCTGCAAAGGCAAGCTGCCGTATCTGTCGCCCGAACAGGTCGACGGGCAGCCTCTCGATGGGCGAGCCGACGTCTTCGGCCTCGGTGTGGTGCTCTGGGAATCGCTGACCGGGCGTCGGCTTTTTCTCGGGCGCACCGACTTCGAGACGATGCAGAACGTCCTGTCGCGGCCGATCCCTGCGCCGTCGCTGTTGCGCCCCGAGATCCCTGCCGCGCTCGATCGCGTGGTGCAAAAGGCGCTGGAACGGGATCGCAACCGTCGCTACGCCGGCGCCCGGTTTCTTGCCGATGATCTCGAAGAGGTTGCTCAGGATCTGGGTTACCGCAGCGACAGCATTCCGCACCTGCTCGAGGGGCTCTTCGGTCGCGAAGAGAACACGGTGACGCTGACACCGCCGCAGTTGCCGGCGGTCGATATCAACGCGCTCGGCACGATGGGCTCGCGATCCACGCGCAAGGAGCGCGGTGGTGCCATCGGTCGACTGCTGCGGTCGCGCTCGCACCGGCTTCGGCGTCGTTCCAAGCGCAAGGATCGTTTCGGACCGGCGCTTCGTCATCGCATCGTGGTCATCGCGGCCACGGCCCTGCTGGGTGCGCTTGCTTTCTCTCTGGGTGGCTTCTGGCAGCGTCAGAACGCGCGGCTCGCAGAAAAATCTTCGATCGTCGTCGACGCGCGCAGCGAATTGTCCTCGGCGCGATAACGCCTCGTAGACGTCCCGGCACGGCGCCCCCCGCGCCACGTCCGGGCGTTCAAGGGCAATCACGGCGCTTGCGGGGTCTTTCTATGGCCACACTGTGGAGAAGCCTGCGACACGCAGCTCGCAACGCACCCGCGAGCGCGCCGTTTGCCGGTTGTGTCCTACACGGGGTCGGACCGTAAACTGAAGCAGTTCGACCGTTCACACGTCACGAGTTTGAAGTGCGCGCGTGACACGTCACACGGCCCCCCCTGTCGAGGAGCGCTTATGGATCGATCTTATGGATCTGCTTATGGATCTGCTTATGGATCTGCTTATGGATCTGGCAGTCAGCGACTGGCGCTCGGCCTCGCGCTGAGCCTGGCGTTGATAGCGATCGGTTGTCGAAGCAACGAATCGGGCACGGGGCGCTTGCTGGATGGAGGGTCCCGGGCCGACACACCGGTGGCCATGGACACTGCTGGCAAGGACATGGGGATGTTGCCCTGTCAGCCAGCCATCGATCTCAAGAGCAATGGACAGGCCTGTGGCTGCGGCGACGAATGTCGATCGGGCGTCTGCGCACAAGGCGTCTGTTGCAACTCGAGCTGTGATGGCGTCTGTCGCGCCTGCAATCTGACCGGCGCACCCGGCGTCTGCAGCCTCATCGCTGACGGCCAGCCGCCGGCATCGGCAGACCAATGCAAAGTCGACGGCGTCGAATCCTGTGGGCTCGACGGCAAGTGCAACGGGGCGGGCGAATGTCGCAAGTATCCCGATGGCACGATCTGCGGCGCGGGTTCCTGCCAGGGCGCTGCGGTCGTCGGTGGCAAAATCTGTAGCGGTGGCACCTGTCAGGCTGGGCAGTCCATCGCCTGCTCGCCGTACGCTTGTGATGCCGGGGCAGGTCGCTGCTTTGGCGCCTGTACGACCGATGCCCAATGCAACGGCCGGCCTTGCATGGCGGGATCGTGTGGACAGAAGAACCTCGGCGCGACCTGCAGCGCCGCCAGCGAATGCGCTTCAGGGAATTGCGCCGATGGTGTCTGTTGCAACCTTTCGTGCAGTGGCCCTTGCGTCAGCTGCAATCAAGTCGGTCGCATGGGCGAGTGCGAGGCGGTCGCCGCCGGCAATCCCGATCCCCACGGCCAGTGCAAGGCCGAGGGCAAGGAGACCTGCAAAGCGAGCGGCCTTTGCAACGGCGTGGGTGGCTGCGCGAAGTTCGCGGCTGGCACCGAATGCCGGGCGGCCAGCTGCGCCGCGGGCAGCGAGACGCCGATGGCGACTTGCGATGGCGAAGGCAACTGTCAGGCTGGAACGGCGATCGCCTGTGCGCCCTATCAGTGTGTCGGCAACACCTGCCGCACCACCTGCACCACCACCGCCGACTGTGCGGCTGGCAATACCTGCAACGCCGGAAGCTGCGGCAAGAGCCCGCTCGGCGCCGCCTGCAAAGCCGCGGGTGACTGTCTCTCCGGCTTCTGCGTCGACGGCTACTGCTGCAACTCGCAATGCGATGGTACCTGCGTCTCCTGCGGGCTATCCAACTCGCGTGGCCGCTGCACCAACGTGCCGGCCGGCACAGTCGATCCGAGAAACACCTGCCGCGACAAAGGCGCCAGCGCCTGCGACACCAACGGCAAGTGCAACGGCAACAAGGGTTGCCAGACCTACGCGGCGGGCACCGCGTGTCGGGGGGCATCGTGCAACGCCGGCTCCAACACCTTCACGCAGGCGGGGACCTGCCAGGCGGGCACCTGCCGGAGCCCCGCGGGTCAGAGCTGCGCGCCCTTCAAATGCAGCGGCAACTCGTGCTCGAACTCCTGTGTCACCAACGCCGATTGCGTCAGCCCCAACAGCTGCGTGAGCGGGTCGTGCGGCAAAAAGCCGCTCGGTCAGATCTGCGCGGTGGCGGCGGAATGTCAGTCGAACTTCTGTGCCGACGGCGTCTGCTGCGACAGCGCGTGCACCTCGAGCTGCTCGTCGTGCAAGCTTTCGGGATCGGCCGGCCGCTGCGGTCCGGTGGCCATGGGCACCGCCGACCCGAAGGGCAAATGCGTCGACCAGGGCACCGGCAGCTGCGGCACCGATGGCGTCTGCGACGGCAGCGGCGCTTGCCGGCGGTACGCCGCGGGCACGATCTGCAGCCCGGCCAAGTGCATGAGCAACACGGCCACCGCGGCGTCCACCTGCAACGGCACGGGGACCTGCGTCGCCGGCGGAACTTCGGCCTGCGCACCTTACGTGTGCAACACGACGGGCACCGCCTGCTTCAACTCCTGCACCAACAGCAGCGCGTGCCAGGCGCCCAACCAGTGCCTCGGCGGAACCTGCGGCAAGACGGGCAACGGCGGGACCTGCAACGCCGCCGGTGAATGTCAGTCAGGCTTCTGCGTGAACAACGTCTGCTGCAACGCCGCCTGCAGCGAGACCTGCAAGAGCTGCACGGTGCAGGGCTCGGTCGGCACCTGCCGCAACGTCGCCTCGGGCGAGGCCGATCCGAACAGCGGTTGCGCGCCCGCGGCGGAGACGACCTGCGGGAACGACGGCAAATGCGACGGCAACGGCGCCTGCCGCAAATGGGGCACCAGCACCGTCTGCCGCGCGAAGAGCTGCACCGGCACCACGCAGACCAACGAAGCCAAGTGTGACGGCGCGGGGGCTTGCCCGGCGGTGAGCACGCAGTCCTGCGGCAACTTCACCTGCGACGGGACGTCGTGCCGAAACACCTGCAGCATGGACAACCACTGCTCGGTCGGCACCTGCAACGGCAGCAGTTGTGGGTTGAAGGCGAACGGCGACAGCTGCAGCGCCGGCGGGCAGTGCATGTCGGGCAACTGCGTGGATGGCACTTGCTGCGGGTCGAGTTCCTGCGGGACTTGCCAGACCTGCGCTTCTGGTAGCTGTGCCAATGTGCCCAACAACGGAACCGACAGCGATTCGTGCACCGACGAGACGTCGAGCAACACCTGCGGCAACACCGGCAAGTGCGACGGCAGCGGCGCCTGCAAGAAGGCCGCGATGGGCATCGGCTGTGGCAACAGCTGCAACACACCCGTCAGCTCGCAGGCCAAGGAGTGCAACGGCAGCGGCTCCTGCGTGAACGCGGCCGTCACCGTCTGCACGGGGATCTGCAACAGCTCGTCGGGGACCTGCGGCGCCTGTAGCGGCAGCAACCCGTGTCCCAGCGGCAAGATCTGCATGGACGGAACCTGCCAGGACGAACCGCCTCCGCCCGCCGACGGCGGCATGTGATCGGGCCCGGCGCTCTACCACCGGGCGAAAAACAAAGGGTCCGGTGGTGGGGCGGGCGCTCGGCTCATGGTCGTCAGTCTCGGCGCCGGCGCTACGGTCCCGATTGTTACAAGTTGTCACGAAGACCCGAAAGTCGTTGCTCGACCGTTGCGAAACCGTGAAACCGACGTGACAATTGACCTGTCGTCGCGATGAGCGGGCGCCTGCGGCCCGCCACCAGGAGGGAGACGGGGTCATGAGTGCACGCGCGAGGTTCCTGTTCGTCGTTTTCTACGGCACCGCGATCGTCAGCGGCGCGAGGGCCGTCGAAGCCACCCCGCCCGGCGCAGCGGCTGTGCCAGGGGAGGCCTTGCCAGCCATCGTCGGGTTGCCCCCATTGCGCGGACAGGCGCAAGCGTGCAACACCCCCTGGGCGAACTGCCGGGGCGAGGTGCGCCCCCTCGTCACCAGCTGAGCGGCCTTGTAAACGGGCCAAACGGGCCAAACGGGCCGAAGGGCGGTGTCACGGCCGCTCGCTCTGACCGCAGCGAGATTGGCCCGTTGCGGACAGCTCACTGTCCCGCAGCCAGCGCGGCGATCTCGCTCGCGGGCAGGGGACGGGTATAGATGCGAACGTCGTCGATGTTGCCGTCGAAGTCCCAGTCGGCGGAGCCGACGGCGTGGCGCCCAACGTAGAGGTCGGTGCCCTTGTCGTAAATGTTCGGCTCACCGAGCGTGTTGGCGCAGGCCTCGACGCCATCGAAGTACGTGCGCATGCCTGCGGAGGTGGTCACGCCCGCGATGTGGTGCCAGTTGCCATCGAGATGGTTGCTGCTGGGGATCGCGAAGCAGACGGCGTAGCCGCCGGCGGTGGTTCGCCGCGCCCACGAGATATCGGCTGCGCGAATCCGGATGAAGTAGTTGTCGCCGAGGCTCAGCGCTTCGCTGGACGCGGGCGGATCGTGGCCGACGTCGAGTGTCGTGGTTCGGAACCAGAGGCTAACGGTGAAGTCGTTGGTCGGCTTTGTGGAGGCGGGTGCGGGGGCCAGTCGAATGGCGTGGCGACTGCCGGCGGAAAACGAGCGGCTGGCGGGATTGGGGGTCTTGAAGATCGGCACGAGCGTCGAGGGTGTCGGCATGCCGACCGAGCCGAGGTAGGTCCCGGCCAGGCCAGTGCCCGAGGCATCGGCAGCGGTGGTGCCGCTGGTCTCGTCGAGCTTCCAGTGCAAGACCGGCGGGGCGCCGAACGGCGTGCAGACACCGGCGGCGCAGTGATGCCCGACTCGGCACTGGGCAGCGCGTGTGCAGCTGGTGCCGCAGGCATCGCCGTTGCACAAGTACGCGCCGCACGCCCGCGCGATGACCGGGCGACAGCTTCCCGCGCCGTCGCAGGCCTTGGGCCCCGTCTCGACGGATCCGCTGCAGCTGATTCCTGAACACGTGACCCCTGCGGCGTGCAGGCGACAAGCGCCGGCACCGTTGCATCCACCGGCTCGGCCGCAAGTGGTGGCGGCCTGAGCGAGACATTCGCTTCCTGGGTCGAGGCCGGTTGCAATGGGGCTGCAGGTCCCAACCGCGCCCGCGAGGTTGCACGCGTAACAGCTCTGCGCGCAGCTGGTCTTGCAACAGACACCGTCGACGCAGACGCCGCTCGAACATTCGTGGCTGACGCTGCAGGCGACGCCGGCTGCTCTGCGCGGAACGCAGGATCCCATGCAGAAGAATCCCGTCTGGCAGTCGGTCTGGGCGGTGCACTGGGAAGAGCAGGCGCCTGCGGCGCAGACACCGGGAGCGCAGCTGCGGGAGGCCCCGGGCCGGCACAGACCGTTGCCATCGCAGGTACCGGCCGCCGTTTCGGTCGCCTGCTCACAGCGGGGAAAGCTGCATTCGGTGTTCGCCACGTGCTTACGGCAGACGCCCTGGCCATCGCAGCTGCCGTCGCGGCCGCACGTGCTCGCCTCCTCGGCGGCGCAGTCCTGGCGAGGATCCTCACCCGCCGGCACCAGGGTGCAGACGCCTTCTTTTTCCGGGAGATTGCAGGCCCTGCACGGAGATGCGCAGGTGGTGTCGCAACAGCGGCCGTCGACGCAAGAGCCGGAGAGACAGTCGGCAGCCAGGGCGCACGGACTGCCGGTGGTTCGGGGAGTCGCGACGTCGATCTCCCCGTCGATGGGCGCCATCACGTCAGGAGGGGTGCCTGACTCTTGACCCATGGGTGCATCGAAGGCCGTTTCCACGGGCGCATCCACCGCAGGATGCCGGGGCGGCACGTCGGTGGAGACGACGTCGCGGATCGCTGCATCGGTGGTGACGGGAGTCCGGGGGCGCGTGAGGTCGACGCAGGCGGCGGCAGAGACAAGCGCCAGAATGACAATTCGGCCGGCGACCAAGTTGGCACGGCGGTGGGCAAAAGCGCGGGTCCGTGCGTCTTCGCGTGAGGGACCGGTGGAGGAAGACACCCAGTGTCGATCTTATCAGGCTATGTCTCACTTGGATACGTCTTAGCCGGCCTGCGGCGAGACCAACCGAGCGGGCGGGCGGAGTGTGATCCGGCGCATCTAGGCTTCGGTGCTTGATGTGTGGCATGGCTCACGCAGAGGGGGCGCGTGCTAGCGTCGAGAGGTGAGTGCGGCCAGAGGCCACGTGGCCGAGGCTGCGGCGCGGGCTGCAACCGCGAACCAGGAGAACGACATGAAGTCATTGCTCGTGCTTGGGGTCGCAAGAACACTGCTCGTTGCTGCGGCAGTCGTCGGGTCTGGCGCTGTGCGAGCCGACTCCGGCTTTCGCTGCGAGACGGGGCGGGTGGTCAGCACCGGCGATCGCAAGTACGACGTTCGCTCCAAATGCGGAGAGCCTGCAGCGGTGACCCAACGGATCGCCAAGCGGAAGGTGAGGCATTCGGTCCTGCGCTGGCTGCCCAACGGTGTCGTCGAAGAGGTCTTCGAGGAACGCCAAGTCGAGATCACGATCGATCGGTGGGTCTACGACCTCGGCGGTCAGCGTTTCGTTCGTTACGTCGAGTTCGAGGACGACCGCGTGATCGATGTCGACACCGGGGATCGCGGCTTCGACGCCAAGGCGATCGCGCTGCAAGACGAGCGCGAGGCTCAGCGGCCCGAGAGGCGGCGCAGGTAGTAGTGAACGCCGCTGCGGCGGTGCTGGATGCGAATGGTGAGCGCCCGGGCGTCGGGCGGCGGCGGGGGCACGTAGGCGCGAAAGCGGGCATGCACGTCGAGCGGAACCGCCTGCTCGCCGACAGTCACGAGTGATCCCGGCAGCGTTGTGCCGGCGACCCGGATTGACGCCACAGCGTCCTGCGCGGGGCCCTTGCTGGCCTGTGCAGCACTTGCCCTTCCTGCGGAAGCCAGCGGTCGCGGCAGCTGAATCTCGGCAGCCGTGGCGGCGTTGTCGAAGCGGACGGTCACCGTCGTCGTGGGCGATCGCGTGCCGCGCGCACTGGTCCACCACCAGGTGTGCTGTCCCTCGGCCAACGTGCCATTGGGCAAGGTGATGGTGGGACGGTCCGCGTTCAGCCGGCGCTCGCGACCGTCTTCGGGCTGCACATGCAGGGCGAATGGGCCGACCTCTCCTGCGGGTACTCGACTCCATGACAGAGAAAAGACCGGCAGCAGATTCTGGTAGAGCACTGTGTAGCGACGGCCGTCGGCATCGAGCTGATTCTGCGGTGGTTTGCGCGGAAGCGGCGCGACTGCCGGATCATCACGCAGAACCAGCGTGCCTCGGCTGGCGTCACGACCCGCACAGACGATGCGGTAGCGGTAGGTCCCCGGCGTGAGGCGGGTGGCGAATGACGGTGGGCTGTCGAGCAAAACCGCGCGAGGCAGGCCGCGCAAGGAGGCGCTGGCGGGGTTGCAATCTGCCGGCAGTCGCAGCCGCACCAAAGTGGGCGATCGTTCGCTGTGCACGGTTGCCGTCTCGCCCGGGGCAAGCAGGATGTCGGCAGGTTCGTTGCGAATAGCAATCATTTCGCTCGCGCTAAGGCCGCTCGGGTCGGCCCCGCTGGCAGTGACGGCGCCGGCTCGTGGATCGCCGAGATCGCCGTCGGGCGAATGGCCCGCATCCCGTTGCGGCGCCGTGACCGGCGTTGCGGGCGATGCCGGCGCACCGGAATCGCGGGTCGTGGGCGCCCAGCGCTTGCCCGTCAGGCCGAGCTGGGCGGCCCCGATCTCCACCTGGTACCGTTCGATGGTCGCGCCTCCGATCGAGATGGCGAGCCCGTCGCCGGGCGCGAGCGCCATCGCCGCGGCGGTCGAGGTGGCATCGAGGCTCGCCTTACCGAGTAGCAGCTCGAGTCGCGTGGTCTCGCCCTCGGCGCGCACGCGCAGACGGCCGCCTTCCAGAAGGCGCACGGGACTGCGACGGTTTGCGATCTCGATCTGTCCGGCGCCTTCGAAGACGGCCTCGCCCAGCGACACGGTAAGCAGCAGCGAGGAGCCGGCGTCCTGTCCCAGCTTGACCAAGGCGTGTTCGCCGATGGCGAGCGACTGGCCGTGGGGAAAGGTGATCTTGGCGGAGGAGGCCGCGCCCGTGCGCAGGTGGGTTCCGAACGCGAGAGCGGCGCCGGCGGTGAGGGCGGTCGACTTGCCATCGCGCTCGGCCTCGACCGAGCCCTTGACCTCGGTCACGCGAAGCGATTCGGGCGCGGGAGCCGTGCGTTTGCAGCCGAGCGCAAGGCCGAGGAGAAGGATCAGTGCGCCGGTTCGAACGAGCCTCATCGGCGCTGCCGATCCTCGCGCAGATCGGCGTTGAGCAGCGTGACGCCATTTTGTTCGATGACGATCGAACGCCGCTGCACCAGGTACCCCGGGGCCTCGATCGAGATCTCGTAACGCCCGGGCGCAAGATCCAGGGTCAGGCTGCCGTCGTCGCCGGCCAGGTGGTGGGAGCCGGTGCTGGGGCCGCTTTCGATCCGGATGCTGGCGGGGATGCCGGTGCCGCCAAAGGATCGAATCGAACAGCGGAGTTGCCCGGTTTCGCTCGGCATCGGCAGGCTCGGTTTGGGGAACGCGGCAGGGGCGGGCGGCGGTACCAGCGCTGTCGGCGGCGACGGCGGCGTCGTGCCCCAGGTCAGGCCCAACCAGAGGCCCAAACGAGGTGGCAGATCGACCAGCGGTGCTTCGGGACCGAGAGATGGGCGGCTGCTCGGCGAGACCTCGATGAGCAACTCCGCGACCAAGGGAAGTCCCTGCTCATCGAGCCGGCGTCGCGCACCTACGCCCACTCGCATCGGCCAAACAGCGAAGGGGGGGCTGCCATGCCCGTGCAGCGCTTCGACCGAGGCTTCCACGAAGAAATCGGCGAGCGACGAGACCCGCTCTCCCGCGACGCCAATCAAGATCGCATTGGCCTGATTGACCCCGAGGCCGACGCGATCACCCGGCGACAGGCGGGCTCGCGGCAGCGTGGCGTTGTCGGTGCGGTCGAGCCGATACCCGAGCTGCGCGATGGCCGCGAACGGCGCTAGCTCGTGGCGCAGCGATGCGATGAGATCGCCGCTGATCGCCGCGGGCTCGATCGAAGGAGCGTCGCCGCCCGGCAGGCGTAGGAAGAAGCCGAGGCCAGCTGCCGTCCGCGGGCCGATGGCCAGATCGCCTCGCACATGCAGCTGGGGTTCACCCGTCCAGCCGTCGTCGATCTCTTCGCGCTGGCCAGGCTTGCTCGAGGAATGGCGGTCGTAGCGTCCCGAAAAGCGCAGGCCAAGAGCCATCGCGGGGTGCAGCGCCACTTCGCCGATCAGGCTCGCGGCGAAGCGGTGATGAGCGTCGTCTTGTCCGAGCACGGACTCGGTGAAGCCATAGCCGCCGCCGGCGCCGAACTGGCAGCGACGGGTTTCGTCGACCTCGACGGGCCCCACCCGACGCAGCGCCGAGATGGTGCTGGAGGCCATCGGCTCTCGTGCTTTGTCGACATCGTCGGAGGCGCGCGCCTTGTTCGAAGCGGCGAGAGCGACCAGCGCGATCGTCAGGCGAAGCAAGTTCATCAGCGCGGCGTCGAGGGGATGCGTCGGATGCTCAGCGGGATCCGGAAAGTGACCGCCGAGGGTTGTGGGCCGAACGAAGTTGCCAGCGCGATGTCGAGCAGGCAGCGTCCGAGCGCGGTGTCCGTCAAGGTACCTGGGCTGAGCTCCGCGCTACCGACCAGACCTTGGGTGTCGACCTGAAAGCGAATCGCGATGGGCGGTGGACCCGCCGGATCGCCGAAGCGGGCAAAGCAGCCGAGCAGCTGCGCCTCCTTGCGGGCAAAGGCTGCGCGCACGCGATCTTCGACCGGCGGACTCGCCTTGCGCAAAGAGGGCTTTCGAGCGGCGCTCGCGGCACCTTTCACGACTGGCGCGGGCTTGGTCTCGATCGGTGAGGCAATCACGACAGGAGCGATCGGGGGCGGGGGGGCGGAGGGCGCCTCTGCCGCCCGAGCGGGCGGGGTCATGACGATCGGGGGCGCGTCTCTACCCCGCAGGGCGAACAGACCGAACGACAGCAAGAGCGCGCCGCCCACGGCGAGCGGCAGGATGCGCGTGATGGTGTGACGGCGATCGGCCAGCTCGACAGCGGGCAAGGGTGTGCCCTCCGAAGCTGGGGGGTCATCGATCGGGAGGGGAGCCAGCTGTGGTCCGCGATCGAGGGCCGCCTTGGGGGGTGTGGTGACGTTGGAGATCGCTTCGGGCGCGATCGCCAGGGCCAGCTGTGCGGCGACGCCGGCGGTTGCGGCGGGCCGGATCCAGGGCTCGGGCCTTCGCCCGAAGACCTCGGTCATCCAGTCGCCCAGCCGCGCGGCGGAGATGACGAGTCCCTCCTGGCGCGCGAACTGCTCGAGGGCGACCTGGACGTCGCGCGCGGTGGCGAAGCGATCTTCGCGTTTGCGGGCCAGCGCCCGCAGCACGATCGATTCGAGCTTGGGCGGATAGTCGGCTCTGCGGCTGGTGGGCAGCGGAATGCGCGTTTCGATGACGAGTCGCAAAGTGGCGGCCTCGGACTCAGCGCGGAAGAGGCGAGTCTGGGTGGTCAGCTCGTAGAGCAGGACGCCGAGCGAAAAGACGTCGCTGCGCCGGTCGATGGCTTCGTCTTCGCATTGCTCGGGCGACATGTACGCGACCTTGCCCTTGAGCATTCCGGTGCGCGTGACCTCCGAGTTGGCGGTCAGCTTGGCGACGCCGAAATCGACCAGCTTGACGCCGCCATCGAAGGTGACGACGACGTTCGAGGGCGAGACGTCTCTATGAACGATGCCGAGACCGCGGCCGTCGACACCGCGCTTTTCATGGGCCGCGTGCAGGCCCGCGGCGACGCCGGCGCCGATGCTCAGCGCGTGCTCGAGGGGCAGCGTCGCGCCTCGTTTGACCAGCTCGCGCAGGACGTGACCGACGTCCTCGCCGTGCAAGTACTCCATGGCGAAGAAGTACGTGCCCTCGTGCGTGCCGATGTCGTAGACCGCGGCGATGTTCGGGTGATCCAGCGTCGCGGTCACCCGCGCTTCGTTCAGGAAGAGTTTGACGAAGGTCTCGCTGGCCGCGAACTGCGGCAGGATGCACTTCAACACCACGTGTTTGGCGAAGCCCTCGATGCCGCGGGACTCCGCCAGATAGATCTCCGCCATGCCCCCCGTGGCCAGGCGGCGAACGACGCGGTATTTGCCGAGATCTCGGCCCGGCTCCCAGGCATCCATGACGGTCGAGGTATGAAACGCGAGGCGGCGGACGACCCTGCCCAGACCTGTGCGTGTCACGACTTTCATCGACCGTGCTGCCCGCGAAATGGAGCCAAACCGCCAGGCGACGCCAAGAGACGTCGTTGCGGGTAGGCGCCCCTGCGCCGACGTGACCCCGCGACTCACACGGGGTCCATGCCTCGCGATTCGCTCTGCTAACTCCCCCTGCAGACCGTCGCGTGGATGACGGGCGGCCACCCCTTCGCCGCACACGTGAACCAGACCATGCGGCTGCCGGTCGGATCATCGACGGTCATGCTCGTGGCGGTACGGCTGACAACTGTGAAGCGGTGGCGTTTTCCATCGAGGGGAGAGCTGAGCTCGAAGCCGTTTGCCCTCGGGATGAGATTTTCCGAATAGACCTTGGAGGCCCAGCCGATGCTGCCACCGCTCCAGAACCAACTCCTGACCTGCGCGGGGCGGACGGTGCCGATGGGGGTGTAGTCGAACCGGTAGGTGGTCGCGGCCTTACCCGCCGGATTGATCCAGGTCTGAAAGAGCCAGCTCGGCGCCTCGCTGGGAGGCGGGGGCGGCGAAGGCTGCGACGGGCCGCCGGACGACCCGCCGGTCGCGCCGCCACTCGCGCCGCCGCTCGATTGGCCGTTGCATCGCACGCCGGTGGCGGTGGTGACACATGAGCTGTTCGTGGAGCCGGTGGTCGGCGCCGGGCCCGACATCTCCGGGGCGTCGCCACACGCCGCTGGCGCGAGCGCACCCAGGCAGAGCGAGATGAGCCAGCGGGGTCCTGCGGTCTTGATCTGCATCGATGGGAACATGGTCGCCTCCGTTGTCGATTTCATCGGTCAACAGGCCATGCGGAAACCGCTGGCAAAGGCGCTCACGAAATCTTCGAAAAACGACGGCGCGCGGATCCGTCGACGACCCTCGGTCCCCCATGACGGTTGCGTTGTACGGCGCCTTACGTTCACGTCGGAAGGTAAAGAATTCGGTCACATCCCCCGATGTGCGGGCGCGGCGTCTGGTCGACTGAGAGCACCTGTCTCATCACGAAAGGAACTGAACGATGACGAGGTTGGCGGTTGCGTTGGTTGGGGCAAGCCTGTTCGCGCTTGGTTGCGGCGGCGGCAAGGATGGGTCGACGCGCACGGGGGGCGCGGGTGGCAATGCTGGCGCCGGCGGCAATGCTGGTGCCGGTGGCAGCGCTGGTGCGGGCGGAGTCGTCGGAGCCACCAGCGGCGCAGGGGGAATCGCCGGTAACACGGGGGGAGTCACGGGCACGGGCGGTGCTGTTGGGGGAGCGACGGGAACCGGCGGGGCCGGCGGTGCCGACGCGGCCCTACCGACGGATGGGCAGGCTGGCACGTCGATGCTGATCACCGCCGCCGGGGGTAGCTTCACGTACGGCGTGGCGACCCTGGTCGTCCCGGCCGGGGCGCTGGCTGCGGATACGACCATCACCGTGACGGCGTCGGCGCCCGCGGACACTCTGCCCGACAAGGCCTCGCTCGTGGGCATGGTCTACGAGTTCGGGCCCAACGGCACAACGTTCTCCAAGCCGGTCGCCCTCACATTGCCGCTGCCCTCCGCGGCGCCGAGCGGGCAGGGCGCGGTGGTCTCGTGGCTGGACACCAGCAACAACACTTGGGTCGATCTGCCCACCACGGTCAACGGCAACACCGTGTCGGGCCAGACGACTCACTTCACGACCTTCGTCGTAAGACTCGTCGCGGGCGCCAGCTCGTGTTCGTTCGCGGGAAGCTGCGCAGGCAGCCTGGCGGGCGTCTGGGAGATCAGCGACCTTTGCATCGGCAAGGTAGCCAAGGACGTCAACGACATCTGTGGCAAAGACGACACCGCCAGTTACGTGGTCGGGACCGGCGGCACCGGTACTCTGAAGGTCACGGGCGACACGTACACGCTCAGCATGGACGCCGGGATCAAGGCCGTCTACAGCTCTGCCTGCCTGACTCGTACCAACATCGGCACGTGCCCAGCGGTCGAAGCGGCGCTGTTGCAGTTCCTGAAGGTTACGGCCACTTGCACGGGTTCTCCCGCTGCCGGATGTGACTGCACCTTCGTCACCACGGTGAACGAGATGGGCGCCGTCAACGGCAGCAACCAACTGGTCAGAAGCCCCGAACCGGCCGGCGAGATGCAGATCTCGGAAGCCTGCGCCAAGGACGGCACGCTGCAGATCCGATCCACCAAGACCAAGACGGCGACCGGCAAACCCTCGACGCTCACGGTCTCTGTGCTGACCGGCAGGAAGAAGTAGCCAATCGCCGAGGGGCCGCGACTCGATCGCGACTCCGACGAGGAGACGTCGCAGGCGGGTGCGCTCGCTCGTCTGCGACGTGTGGGCTACGCCTGACAGCCCAGCTGGGCGCGTCGGCGTCGCGCCTTTTCTGCGGTCACCGAGCGGGGCCGGGCCTTGCCCCAGCGTTCGAGCAGATTGTCGTACGCTTCACAGGCGCCCGCTGTGTCGCCTTTGGCCGCGCGGGCCTCGCCGAGAAAGTACCAGGGCCAGTCGGACGATTCGGTGGGCGCGGGACGGTTGCATGGAGAGGCTCCTGGCAGGCGTTGAACTGCGGTCGTCGACCGCGTCCTTCTGCAGGCGCTGGACCGCCCGACCGGTCCCTCAAGACCATGCTTTTCCGCCACTCGGTCAACGACACCCGTTGTCCGGACAGCCCATCGGACACTGTCCGAGGCCCGAATTGCGCGGCCGCCTCGCCCATCGGGTACGCTGCGGCCGTGGCCTGGTTCGTCTACGTTGTCCGTTGCCGCGACGGATCGCTGTACACGGGGATCTCCAACGACGTCGCCCGGCGAATCAGCACCCACAATGCAGGTCGCGGCGCGCGCTACACCCGCAGCCGCGGCCCAGTCGAGCTGATCCACGTCGAACGCAAACGCTCGCGGTCGACGGCACAGAGCCGCGAGGCCCGGATCAAGGCCCTGTCACGCGCGCAGAAGCTGGCGCTGGTCGCCGCGTCGGCCGCGCGGAGCCGACCCGCCCCACTGTGACCTGGTGCGTCTGGCACGAGGCGGCGGCCCCTTGTATTGGGGAACTCGTTCGTTCTCGCGGCTCGCCACTGGCTGCTCGGACAGGTGGCGATCTGTTAGAAACACTTGAATACGTTCTCGGCTCCCCTGATGCACAGAGACTTCGACAGGCGCCTTGCCGAGCAGCTCGTGCGCGGCCTCTACCGCGTCCTCGCCAAGATCGGGCAGGGGGGCATGGGAGACGTGTACCTCGCCAACTACGAGGTCACGCCCGGGAACAAGCAGCTCGTCGTGATCAAGCGGCTGCGCAACCTGGATGACGAGCATCACGTGGCGATGTTCCTGGACGAGGCGCGCATCGTGCGGCAGCTCGACCACCCGAACATCGTTCGCACGTTCGAGATCGCTGAAGAGGACGGCGCTCACCTCATCGTGATGGAGTACTTGCCCGGGCCGACCCTCGGGCGTTTGCGCCGTATGGCGGCTCCGCAAGGTGGTGTGCCCTGGTTCCTCGAAGTCGAGATCGCGCGCAGACTGCTCGAGGGGTTGGACTACGCTCACGAGTTGCGGGGGCCCGACGGGCGCCACTTGCACCTGGTCCATCGGGATCTGTCGCCTGAAAATGCGATCGTTACCGACACCGGTGATTGCAAGATCCTCGACTTCGGGATCGCCAAGGCGGCCGACAATCTGGTCCAGACGCAGGCCGGATCGCTCAAGGGCAAACTCAAGTACATGCCGCCCGAACAGGCGCGCGGCGAGACGGTCGATCGGCGGGCTGACATTTTTGCCGCCGGCGTGGTGCTGTGGGAGGGGCTCTCCAAGCAATCGCTGTGGGGCGAGCGTCCCAGCAGCGCTATCTTGACGGCGCTGGCGCGGGACGAGATTCCGTCACTCGCCGAGGCTGCCCCCAGCGTACCCAGGGAGCTGCGGGAGATCTGCGAGATCGCTCTGGCGGCCGATCGCTTCGCCCGTTTCGAATCAGCCAGCGCCATGAAACAGGCGCTGGAGGCGTACGTAGAGACCGCTGGCATCGAGGTCAGCCGTGAGCAGCTGGCAGCCTTCGTGAGGCCACTTTTTGCCGAGGATCGCGAGAAGATCGAAAGAATCGCCCTCGATCAGCCGGACCTCCAGACCTTGCAGCTGTCCAACCTCGGTCCGGCCACGCCCCGCACGCCGCCGGACGACGGGCCGCAAACACCGGTCGCGCGGCTGCCCGCTGGCACACGCATTCCCCCGGGAGTGCGGCCCAGAGTGTCACCCGCGCCATCGTCCCCGTTCGCGGAACAGAGGGAGCTCGATTCCCCCGTAGGCGGTTTGCGAGTCGCGGTCGTGCCTGCGAATGTGCCTGCGAATGTGCCTGATCGACTGACGGTGTCACTGCGCAATCAGCCGCCGCTCGCGTCGGTTTTTTCCGCTGTGCCGCTGTCGCCATCGCCGCTGTCGCCGCCGCCGTGGAAGGTGAAGGCGGCGGCAGTGCCCCCCCCGACTGGTGCTCCGACTCGCTCGCGGCTGGTGAAGTGGATTGCCTTGGCTGGCTTGGCCGCGGTGGTAGCGGCAAGCGGCTGGCTTGCGATCGATGGCGCTGCAACTCGAGAGCCGCCGCCCGTCATCTCTTCGACCGCGCCACCGGCCGTGCCACGTGGACCGGCTGCCGCTACTTCGGCCCCGTCCGCGCACAAGCCCGTCGCCACGCGATCGAACCTCGCGTCGCGATCCGACGCGAAGCCGCGCGTGAACCGCACGGGTCGCCAAAAGCCGAGTGCGCGCGCGGGCAGCGAAGCCAAACGCGCTCCTTTGCCGGTACCCTCGCGTCCACCCAGTGAATCGACCGCGACGCGCACGCGCCCGAGCGAGGAGCCGTCGCCGGCGTCACCCCCATCCCTGGTGCGAGCTGCGATGGTGCAACCCGCACCGCCTGCGCCGCCTGCGCCAGTCGCCGCGCCCTCGCCCAAGGTGATGAAGGAGGTGGCTCCGAGTGGTCCCATCTATTCGAGCCCACCCGCCTCTAAGTTCCCGACCTCCGCATTGCCGGCGACGTATGCCGCTCCCGATGCCGTTCAATTGCAACGCATGTGCGCGCGCATCGAAGCCGCCGCGGTGTCGCTGGCGCGGGTCTCGCCCGAATACGCCCACGGCATCACCGAACCCCTACGCCGGCAGCTGGGCAAAGGCGAACAGATCTACCCCGCGGCCATGTACGTGTTCATCGTGCGCGAGGCGGGGTTCAAGCACGACAAGGCCACCGCGGCAGCCAGGTTGGTTACCGCTTTGCGGGACGGCCAGATGCTTCGCCTCAAAGAAGCGCTGGCGAATCGTTAGCTGGTGGATGGCTCGTGAGCAACGCCCTCTCGTCGCCCAGTCGCTTGTGCTTCACCACGCGATGGGCTATGAGCAGACGGCGCCTTAGGCAAGAGACGTAGATGCGCGTTCAGACCGGTTCGGCAGAGGTTTCTCGCGCCGCCGCGGGCGCGGCAAGGTGGTGTTGGCGCGCGCTCGTCACCGTGCTGAGCCTCGCTCCCCTGTTGGCCGGCATGGGTTGCGGCAGCGATCTGCCCGAGCCGGCCAAACCCGTCACCATCACGCTGATGATCTGGAACCCGGATCGGATCCTGGGGCCCATCAGCTCGCGCATTCCGCGCTTCACCGCCAAGACCGGCATCAAGGTGAAGATCAAACCGGTCGCTCAGCTAGGCGAGATCTTCGCCGAGTCGCAATCGCCGGTAAATGACGTCGATGTCGCCATGGGGCTGAACGTCTGGGTCGGCGACTTCGTCAACGTCGGCTTCATCGACTCGCTCGACAAGTACATCAAAGAGGACATCGACGATCCCGAGCTCTCCTGGAACACCATCCCCGACTTCATCAAGCTGAAGAACAGCTGGGGCGGTCGCACGTATTCGATGATCTGCGACAACGACAACATGTTCCTGATTTATCGAAAGGACGTGCTGGCGAATCCGACCTTCCGCACCGCTTTCGCGACTGAATACAAGTACGAGCTACCGAACCCGCCCACCACAATCGACGAGCTCATCGACGTCGCGACCTTCTTCGATGGCAAGGATTGGGATGGCGACGGCATCAGTGAAAAGGGCTTCGTCATCAGCCGTGCGCCCAACGAGCTGATGTACTGGTACGCCCTCGGATTGACCGCGCCTTACACCGTGATGCCGTCGGCGGTGGCCGCTTCGCACAACCTTCCGCGTGGCCTCTTCATGTTCAAACTGGACATGACCCCGCTGGTGAACACGCCTGGATTCAAGATCGGGATCGACAAGTGGCTGAGGCTCGCGCGGCTGGCGACTCCTGAGGCCAAGCGCCAGACGGTCATCGACCAGGTGGTGCACGGCGAAGCGTTGATGGCGATCGACTGGGGCGACACCGGCCCCGCTGCGCTTGCACCGGGTTCGCAGGTGCGGGGCAAGCTGGGGTTTGCGCTCACGCCCGGGACCAAGAGTTACTACGACTGGGTCAAAGGCGTGATGGTCGACACGTCGCCCGTCGTTCACCGCGCGCCCATGCATCAGGCCAACGGGTTCGCCTTTTTCATGACCTCCACCAGCCGGCACAAGCCGGAGGTCTGGAAGTTCATCAAGTACATGAACAGCCCCGAGGTCAGCATGGGCATCGTGACCGATCCACGGGGCGGCTATCAGCCTTGGCGCACCACTCACGGCGACGTGGCCAAATGGGTCGAGGCGGGCTGGCAGCAGGAAGACGCGAGCGCCTACGTCGACGCCATCCTGAAGAGCGCGACGCACGAGAACGCCTCGCTCGACCTGCGCATTCCGGGCATCTTCGACTACGGCGCCGCTCTCGAGAAGCGCTTGCTGCGGCTCTTGAACATGCCAACTGCCGACATCAACGGCGAGATGAACGCATGCGCGGCGGACATGGTCTCGGTCACCAACGCGAATCAGCCTGATTCGCAGCGGGCGGCCTATCATTCGCACCTCGGTGTTCCCTAGGGGTCTGGTCGTTGCCTTTGGGTCTTTGCAGCGCCTCTCTTTTCTGCGCGTCTTTCGCGGTTTTGGGGCTTGGACAGCCGGCGCAGAGCGCGGCGCCCCCAACGCCTGAGGCATCGGAGACCGAGCCGGCTGCACCCGCTGCGACGGCGCCAGCCCCGGTCGTGCCCGCGGGATCTCCGCCCGCGGAGGTATCCCCCGCGGGATCTCCGCCCGCCGTGCCTGCGCCCGCCGCAGCCGGAGAGCCGCTAGCAGAAGAGGCCGCCCCGGCGACCGAAGTCGCGGGCGATTCGCAGATGCTCGATCTGCAGGAGGTGCTGGCGATCGATCTCGAGGTCACCACGGCGACCAAGACCGCCACCAAAGCAGAAGAGGTCGCAGCCGTCGTCACGGTCGTCACCGCGGAGGACATGCGCCGCTGGGGCCTGCGTTCGGTGGCCGACGTCCTGCAACGTGAGGTCGGCTTTTACGTGATCGACGACTTCATCTTGCCCAATGCGGGGGTGCGCGGCATCTCCGCGGGGCTCTGGGGCGAATCGAGCGCCATCAAAGTCATGATCGACGGCCACGCGGTGCCGTTTCGGGTGACCTCGGGCAACTGGTTGGGGCCCGAGCTCATCCCCATGTCTGCGATCGATCACATCGAGATCGTGCGCGGCCCGGCTTCGGTGCTCTACGGCGCCGACGCGTTGTTGGGTGTCGTCAACGTCGTCACCCGACGCGGTCTGCAGGGGGCTGTCATCCACGCGGGCGGCAGCCACGAAGGCGCGGGCTTCGGGAACGACCTCGATCTCAGCGTGGGCTCACGCAGCCACGGCTTCGATCTGCTCATGGGGCTACGCCTCAACCATCGCAGCAAAGGCGGCCTGGTCCTGCCGCCGACGTCACCGACACCGACCTTGCCCGCCTATCGGGGAGAGAGCCGGCGGTTGAGCGAGCTCGAGCAGGGATCTCAGGTCGCGCTTGCGCGCCTCGGGTATCGGCGCGGGGCCTTCAACGCTTCGTTGACCGGCTGGATCAGCGAGATCGATCGGACGGGAGAGCTGTCGCCGTGGCTGCAGCTGTCGGACGGCACCGACAGCGCCGGGCGGCTCATCCGCAATCGCATTGGCCTCCGCCAGCAGCACCTGGCATTGCACGCTGGCCTCGCCGTCACTCCGAACTTCGACCTCACCTTCGAGGGGGTGGCCTTCGCAGGCTGGCCAACCAAGAGCGACAAGGCCGAGGTCTCGAGCGACTTCTTCCACGTGCGGCGGGGCTTTCGTTTCGCTGGCACCGACCTCAACCTGGAGGCGCAGGTTCGCCCGCTGCCCCGCTTGTCCGCCGTCGTGGGCGTCGGCTTCATCTTCGACCGCGAGGAGCTGCCGTCGACGATTCGTGTGGCCAAGCAGGATCTCGGCAGCATTCGCGCAGGGCAGATCATCGAAGCCTCCAGCACGCGGCAAGGGGAAAAGGACTTCATCAACCCATCGGCCTACGCGCAGGTCTCATGGGCACCGTTCGGCTCGAAGCTGTCGGCGCTCGGTGGCTTGCGCTTCGATTATCACAACATCTACGGCCAGCAGCTCTCGTCGCGGGTCGGTTTGGTCTCCGAGCTGATCGAGAACGTGCACATCAAGCTCCTCTATGGCAGCGCGTTCAAGGCGCCATCACCGCTCTTGCTCTATGGCGTGCCGTTGCGACCAGGCGACATCATCGGCAACGGCGATCTCGCACCGCAAAGCGTTCGCACCGCCGAAGCGGAGCTCGCGTGGCGACCGATGCGCGCCTTGTCGCTCCGGACCGACGTCGCGCTCAGCCGCTTGCACAACAAGGCTGAATTCAGCCAGCGCGGTCCCAACACCATCGCGCGAAATCTCGCTGACTTGCAGGTGCTGTCATGGGAGTCGGGCTTCGATGCGCGCATCGACTGGCTGACCGGCTACGGCAGCTTCGAGATGCAGCGTTCGGTGCGCAATCTCGGGGAAGATGGTTACGTCGCGCGCTTGGTCGAGCCCGGCGCGACCAACTACCCCACGTACATCGCGCGCGGTGGTGTCGAGCTGGCGCCGTTTCGTGTCCTGCGTGTCTCGGGCCAGGTCGCCTACGTCGGGCCCCGCCCCGCCAGCGATTCGAACGCGCTTGCCCGCGGTGAGGCTTACCGACTGCCGGCCTATCTGATGCTCGCAGCCGGAGTGGGGCTCGTCGAGCTACCGATCTTCCTCTCGGCGCCGATGGAGCTGTCGGTGCATGCGCGCAATCTGCTCGACGTGCGCGCGGCCGACCCTGGATTCGTCAACGTCGACTATCCGATCGCTCGTCGTTCGATCTTCATGGATCTACGGCAGAAGTTTTGAAGTAAAGGCGGTCGACATGCCGAAGCATGATCATCCAGGACGTTCGATGTGTGTGGCGCTTTTGGCGCTCGCAGGGCTGACCGCAGGCTGTCTGCAATCGACGGCTCGCCCCACCAACGACGGCGTCCGCATCGGGGTCCTCTTGCCCTACAGCGGGGAGCTCGCCTCGGAAGGTCAGAACATCGAGCGCGCCATCATCATGGCCAACGAACGCCTGGCTGCGGCGCCGAGCAGCGCTGGCCAGCCACCGTTCCGCCTCGTCTTTCGCGACACGCATTCGGACGACGTCGCTGGGTACAAGGCCGCCGAAGAGCTGATCACCCGGGATGCTGTGAAGGTGATCTTGGGGCCGGAAGAGCCCTCCCTCGCCGAGGCCATGGCGCCGTTGCTGCGAGACAAAGCGGTGGCGATCACCGGGGGCGCGGTGTCGCTCGAATCGTCGACCGGTCTCAATCACTGGTTTCGGATCGTGCCCACCGCCCGCGGCATGAGCAGCACCTTGGCGGCGAAGCTGGCGACCGACAGCATGCGCAGCCTCGCCATCATCTTTACGCCGGATCCCTTCGGCAACGCGTTTGCGAACCTGGCCGCCGAAGCCTTCAAGGCCTCGGGTGGCGTCGTGACCGTGATGGCGCCGCTCGGCTCCGACGTCGCGCACGGAGATCTCGTGCGCAGCGTGCTCGCCACCAAACCCAACGCGATTCTGCTCGCGACCTATCCGCGCGAAGGTGCCGCCATCGTTCAGGAGTGGGCGGTCATCGGCATCGACGAGCGTTGGTACTTCGCGCCCAGCCTCCGCTCGGAGGCGTTCGCCGTGAACCTGCCGCCGGGGCGGCTTGATGGAATGGTCGGCGTTTCAGCCGGGC
>JANNNO010000538.1:0-41798 GCA_031398585.1 Myxococcales bacterium
GCGCCTCTGCCGCCGCGGCCTGTGCGCCTGCAGCCACCGCGGATCGGACGGCCCGCGGATCCATCGCTGCGGGCGGGGCCAGCGGAACCACGACGCCATCGGGGGCGGTGACAACGACTGGGACACCGTCGCCTTCCTCGCTAGGAGAGCCGCCGCCCGCCTCGCCGCAGTCCACGCCGGCATCGACCGGAACGGGCGGCCAATCAGGCTCCCCTGCAGAGCCTGGCCCGTCCACCACGCAGCCTACGCTGACGGACGCCGCGGCCGATCCCAATGGCAACGGCCAGACGACGCCTTCGACGCCGACGCCGGGCCCAACCGACGCCGGCGCAGCGATCGCGGATGCCGCTGCCGTCCCTCCACGCCCAGAACCGGTCGACCTGGCCCCGCCGCCACAACCGCGGCGAGTGGCTCTCGTGATCGGCAGCTTCGATTCGCCCTCGGCAGGCGATCAACAGATCGAACGCCGCCTACGCGACCGCGGCTTCGTGATCACACGATTCGCCGACACGACGACCTCCGCTGCGGCCAACGGCGTGTCCGCCGTGATCATCTCGTCGAGCAGCCGCGGCACCTTGCTGGCAGGCACCTTCCGCGACGTCGCGGTGCCGGTGATCTCGATGAAGGTCTCCGTGTTCGACGACATGGGCCTCACCGGCCCCGAACGGTCAGTCGACTTCGACGAAGAGGACGGCGCCGAGATCATGATCCACGACGAACGACATCCGCTCGGCGCGGGTCTCAAGGGCACGGTGATTGCGACGACCGGCAGCGTCTCGATGGCGTGGGGTCATCCCGCCCCGATGGCCATGCGCATCGCGGGCCTCTCCCGCAACCCCGCGAAGTTCGTTGTGTTCGCCTATGAAAAGGGAACCGCAATGGTCGGCCGGACGGCCCCCGCCAAGCGGGTCGGCTTCTTTGCCACCGACGGCGCCGCGGCTCGCTTCACGCCCGACGGATTGCGCCTCTTCGACGCGTCGATTGACTGGGCGACAGCGCCCTGACCACTGGCGACAGCGCCCTAACGACTGCGCGACAGCGCCAACGACTGCGCGCTAGCGCACTTAGCCCTCAGAGGTCATTCACCGGCGCGCCCGAGTCCGTCCCTCGGTTCGGCCGGCCGCCCCCTACGTGCCGCCCGGCCGCGGCCCCCGCAGGCTGGCCAATCACGCACCGCCCTCGGCGAATCCGCCCCCGATTGTTTCTAAATCGATCGGCGACGTTTCTTTCGTGTTGCGTGGCAGTTAAATCGCTCGCCGGCAAGAAACTTCCCTTTCCCTCGCCAGGCCGTTTTCTTAGCCTGCGCGCCAAGCTTGGGTTTCGGGTGGGTGACAGGGCGGGAACGAACGCAACCTGCTTCAGAAAGGGACCACTTCACGATGCGTACGATTCAGCGATGGGCGCTTGCCCTTTGTATCGCGGTCTGCGGCCTCTCCGGGGTCGCTCAGGCTCAGGAAGGCGCCGCTCCTGCCGCCGCAGCCGCGGCGCCCGCAGCTCCGACCGTCGCGGATCTTGCGGCGAAGGTGGCACTGGTCGAGGCCTACATCAACAACGCCGATCCCAAGGCGGGCTACACGTCGGGCCCAGGGCACAACGGCTTCATGATGATCTGCGCGGCCCTCGTGCTCTTCATGACCCTGCCCGGCTTGGCGCTGTTCTACGGCGGTCTCGTCCGCAAGAAGAACGTCCTGTCGGTGCTCGCGCAGTGTCTCGGCTGCGCCGGTCTCGTCACCATCCTGTGGTGGCTGTGCGGCTATAGCTTCGCCTTCGCCAAGGGCTCGCCGTTTCTCGGCGGTCTCGACATGGCCTTCTTGAAAGGCGTCGGCGCGGCCCCCAATACCGATTACTCGTATTGGGTCTCGCAGAGCGTCTTTGCGATGTTCCAGCTGATGTTCGCGATCATCACGCCCGGCCTCATCGTCGGCGCCATCGCCGAACGCATGAAGTACTCGGCCGTCATGCTCTTCATCCTGCTCTGGATGCTGGCGGTCTACTTCCCCTTCGCTCACATGGTCTGGGGCATCGACGGCTTCATGAACGGCGTCTGGAACGCGGGCGCCACCATCAAGGCCATCGACTTCGCCGGCGGCACCGTCGTGCACATGACCTCGGGCTGGTCGGCCCTGGTGCTCTGCCTCATCCTCGGTAAGCGCACCGGCTTTGGAACCCGCGCTTTCCTCCCGCACAGCATGACGCTGACCATGGTCGGCACCGGCATGCTCTGGGTCGGCTGGTACGGCTTCAACGCCGGCAGCGCGGTCGCCGCCGACGGCGTGGCCGCCAACGCCTTCATGACCACCACGCTCGCGGCGGGCGTCGCCGGCGCGGTCTGGCCGCTGCTCGAGTGGGTCTCGCGTGGCAAACCAACCATCCTCGGCTTCTGCTCCGGCATCGTCGCGGGTCTGGTCGTCATCACGCCGGGTGCTGGTTTCGTCAGCGCCTCGGGTGCGGTCATCATCGGCGTGCTGGCCGGCCTCGTTCCCTACTTCGCCTGCACCAAGCTCAAGCAGGTGCTGAAGTACGACGACGCCCTCGACACGTTCGGCATCCACGGCGTGGGCGGCACCATGGGTGCGCTGCTCACCGGCTTCTTCGCCACCCACGACGCCAACGCCAACCTCGCCACCAACCTCAAGAACATCGTCGGCAGCACGCTTTGGCTCGAACAGCTCAAGGCGATGGCCATCACGGTGGTCTGGTCGGTGGCCGCCACAGCCATCATCGCCTTCATCGTCAAGGCAGTCGTTGGCCTCCGTCCTGACAAGGACACCGAAGAGAGCGGCCTCGACCAGGCTGATCACGGCGAGGTCGGCTACCACTTCGACGAAGCTGGCGGCTGATCGGATCTCCGAACGCCGGCGCCGCCCCTGGGCGCCGGCATATCTCGAATCTCTGGCCCCCTTTCTCGACCGAGGAAGGGGGCTTTGCTTTTTGGTCGAAAGCCTCGCCCGCCCGAGATCGCTCAGAGCCGGAATGCGTGGGGCAAGAGCTCGCCGACCGTGTGAGCGACGGTGGTCGCCCCTCGCGGTCCTGCCAGCACCACCAGCGCATCGTCGTCGGCAAACTCGGCCAGCACCTGGCGACAAGCCCCGCACGGCGTCCCGAAGGGGTTGGCGTCGGTGATCACGACGACACCCAGGATCCGTTGCGCACCGGCTGCCACCGCCACCGCAATGGCACTTCGCTCGGCGCAGATCGTGAGCCCGTAAGACGCGTTCTCGACGTTGCAGCCGGCGTGGATCTTTCCGCTCTCGTCGATCACGGCGGCTCCCACGCGGAAGCGCGAATAGGGCGCATGCGCACAGGTGCGGACCGCACGGGCGGCGCTCATGGCGTCCTGCAGAGCATCCGCCGCGACCCGCGACGTCGCTTTCTTGGCGGCATTCAACAGCGCCGCAGCGGTGGCGGTCGCCGTCGTGATCTCACGGGTCTTCGGTCGGCGGGGGAAACTTCATGCTTTGCTCGCAGGCAGCCGCGCGATCACGCCGGCCAACAACTGTCCCAGGCGCGCGGCCCCTGCCGCCGCCGCCCGCGTGACCTCTTCGTGGGAGAGTTTGTCCTTCTTCACGCCCGCGGCCTGGTTG
The DNA here is from genome assembly GCA_031398585.1 of Myxococcales bacterium. GTDB lineage: Bacteria > Myxococcota_A > Polyangia > Fen-1088 > Fen-1088 > JANNNO01. The sequence continues at coordinate 3,585 of JANNNO010000538.1, forward strand.
GCCACCAGCGAGAGCCCCAGCACGCCGAGGCCTGCGTGGCGCCCGGTGATGACCTCGTGAATCGTCGACATCCCGACGAGGCCAGCGCCCAGAACCCGCAGCATGCGGACCTCGGCGGGAGTCTCGTAGGAGGGCCCCGGCAGGCCGGCGTAGACCGCTTCGCGCAGCGGTTTGCCGAAGAGATCTTTGGCGACACCGCCCGCGAGCTCGCGCAGCGCCGGCGTATAGACGTCGGTCATGTCGACGAAGCGTGGTCCCAGGCGTTCGTCATTGGGACCGGTCAGTGGCGAGGCCCCGGTCAAATTGATGTGGTCGGAGATGGCGACGACCTCGCCCACCTCGAGCGAAGCTTCGACGCCGCCCGATACGTTGGTCACGACGAGGGTCTCGACGCCCAAGGTGGCCGCGACGCGCACGCCGAAGCCGACCTCCGGCGCCGAATAGCCTTCGTAGCCGTGCACCCGGCCGCAGAAGATGAGCGCCTTGCGCCCGCCCCAGTGCCCCACGATGAGGCGCCCGGGATGCCCCGCCACCGTCGTCTCGGGAAAGCCCGGCAACGACGAATACGGCACCGACCGCGGCGCCTCGAGCGAAGCCGCTGCGTTGGCAAGCCCCGAGCCCAGCACCACGGCGACCTCGGCACCGGCGGCTTCTAGCCGTTCGGCGATGGCTTCGGCGGCACCGCGCACCCGATCGTGAAATGTCGCTCCCAGCTTCATGTCTTCCTCACGGATAGTGCCCGCGAATCAACGGCCGTCGCGGCGGCGGCCTTCCGCTCACTTCGACCGTGCGCGCGGACTCACCGGCCAACCAACCGAGCGCCTGTCCAAGCCGAGCGCTGTCATTGTACCAAAGCGTGCAAATCCCCTCGCCTTCCGCAACCCAAACGCCCTCCTTGACGTGCAAGGTGATGCCCACCGCCGGGTCGACGACGTCCTCGCGTCGAAAGCGCCCCGCCCCCAGCGCAGTGGCGGCCAGTCCAAAGGCACGGGCATCGAGCCGCGTGACGTAGCCCGCCCGCGACGCCTTGAGAACGTGCTGCCGGCGGGCGCTTGGCAATCGGCCCTCGCCGTCGAGTACCCGGACGTCGCCACCCTGCGCAGCGACGCCACGGACCAACCGCTCCCAGCCGGCCCCCGAAGCGATGGCGGCCTCGATGCGCGCGGCTCCGGCCGCGAGATCCCGCACCACCCCGCCTTGCCGCAACATCTCGGCCCCCAGCCTCACGGTGAGTGCGCGCGTGTCGGAGGGGCCCTCGCCGCGCAAGATCTCGAGGGCTTCGCCAAGCTCGTTGGCGTTGCCGATCTCACGACCGAGAGGCTCGTCCATGGAGGTGAGCAGCGCCGTGGTCGGAAGGCCAAGTCGTCCCCCCAGCGTCACCAACGTGCGCGCAAGCTGCCGCGTCATGCGGGGGGGCAGAAAGGCGCCGCGCCCGATCTTCACGTCCAGGACCAGGGCGTCGGCGCCGCCCGCGACCTTCTTGGAAAGAATCGACGAGGCGATGAGGGGGATCGACTCCACCGTCGCTGTCGCGTCCCTCAGCGCATAGAGCCGCTTGTCCGCGGGCACGATGGACGCGCTCTGCCCGGCGATGACAAAGCCCCAGCGGGCCAGCTGCCGTTCGAAGCGCCTCGCATCGAGCTCGGCGATCCAGCCCGGAATGGCCGCGAGCTTGTCCAGCGTGCCGCCGGTGTGGCCGAGGGCGCGGCCGACCAGCATCGGCGTCGGGACATCACACGCGGCCACCAACGGCGCCAGACAGATCGTGATCTTGTCGCCGACGCCACCGGTGGAATGTTTGTCGACCTTGCGCCCCTTCACCGCACCCAACGACAGACGATCGCCCGACGCAATCATCGCCTGCGTCCAGCGCTCGAGCTCGGCGGCATCGAGCCCCCGCCAGACGATCGCCATCAGCATCGCGGCGACCTGATCGTCGGGAATGCGCCCGGCTCCCTCCGCGGTGACCCCGGCCACCCCTGCGATGAAGGCATCGATCTCCTCTGAGCTCAGCGCCTGCCCGTCGCGCTTTTTACGCAGCAGCTCGGGCGTCGCGAAGGTCGTGGGTGCGACCACCCCGCCCCGGGGTTTGCCACTCGGCGCACGGGGTGCCCGCCGCGTTCGCGATCTCGCTGCAGGTTTCATGCGAGTCAGATCCCGAGCCAGCCACGACGGATCGCGGAGGGGCCTCGCCCGGGCCGTTCGGCAAACGTGAAGAGGTAGCGGCGCTCGGGATTCTCGGCGACGGTCACACGCACGGCCCGCAGCAGATCCTTGCGGAAGGCATGCATTTCCGTGGTGGCTCCTGGCGAGAGATCGGCAAGACGGCGAGGCGCGGTCGTGGCCGTCACGCGCTGTCCGCCGATGGCGATGATCTCGTCACCGTAGGTGAGGCCGGCCTGGTGGGCGGGGCCACCTGGCACCACGCTGCGCACGACAGCGCGATCTCCAGCTGCGCCCCAGACGATCCCAACCCAGCCGCGCAGTCGTTCTCGTTTGGTCTCGTCGACGAGCAGGCCTTCCCACAGTGGCTCTTCGGTCACGGTCACACCAGCGGTCGGCAGCAACTCCGTGACCGGCAGCTCCTCGGTGCCGCGAATGTAGGACGCGAAGTACTCGCTCAACGGACGACCGGCGAGACTCGCGACCGCCGATTCGATGTCCTCTTCCCCGATGCCACGGCCGAGCTGGCCGAAGTCTCGCCACAACAACACGAAAAGATCGACGACGCCTCGTCGCCCACGCGTCGCCTCTCGCAGCATCAACTCGAGGACGAGAGCCGCCCACTTGCCCTTTTCGTAGTAGCTGACGGTTCGGTTGATGTGATTGTCCGCCGGCTTGTAGAGCTTGGTCCAGGCCTCGAACGAGAGCTCCGACAGGGGCGTGACGTTCCGCCCCGGCCGCGCGAGATACCGCGGCCACTCCTCGGCGAGATCTTCCAGGTAGGTCTCGGGCTCGATGATGCCCGCGTGCAAGAGCACCAGGCTCTCCATGTATTCGGTAAAGCCTTCGTGAAACCACAGCAGGCGCGTGTAGTTCTCGCGCTGGTAGTCGAAAGGTCCCAGCACACGATCGTGAATGCGTTTCACGTTCCAGGCATGGAAGAACTCGTGCGCGGCCAGCTCGGCGAACCTCTGGTAGGCCTTGTCGTCTTCGAAGCCGAGCCCGGCAACGTCGAGCGTGCACGAAGCCGCGTGCTCGAGCCCTCCTCCTCGCGACCCGAGGTTGTGGATGATGAAGAGGTAGCGGTCGAAGGGAAAGCCACCGAAGATCTCTCCGGTCGCCGTTACGATCTTCTTGAGCAACGCAACGATACGCGGCTGCGGAGCGTTGCTTCGGCCGAAGAAAGCCGCTTCGAAGCGCGTCTTGCCGACCTTCCACGAGTGCAGGTCATGCGTGCCGACTTCGAAAGGAGAGTCGGCCAGCTCGTCGTAGCCGTTGGCGAGGAAAGTGTTGCCCCGCCCGATGGCCGCGGGCAGCGCGGTCGAGATCCGCCATCCCGACGGCGGCGCCACGGTCACCTCCGCAGGGCGCGCCAGCTCCTCCTCGACGTAGAAAAAGACGCTGCTCCCGTTCCAAAAGGCATGTTGATCGTCGTAGATCGACGTCCGCACGGTCTCCTCGAACGCAAAGATGCGGTAGCGCACGCGGACCGGTCGCCCCTCCGACGAGACCTCCCAGCGCTGCTTGTCGAGCCTCACGACAGGCAGCTGCCTCTCGCGTTCGTCGGTGATGGTGAGCTCGTAAACGTGCCGGGCGAAGTCCCGGACCATGTAGCTACCCGGTGCCCATGCTGGCAGGCCAATCCGGAGGCGGGTCCGGTCGGGCATCGCCGGGATCTCCATCGTGACGACGATCTCGTGCGTCTGCGGCTCGGCCAGCGTCACCTCGAAGCGGATCGGGGCAATCGGGGTTGTCCGCGGTCTCGGCATGTCCTCCTCACCATACCGGAAGGTCATGGATTTCACGAAAGTGTGGCCGGTTTGCCAGGGGGGCCAGCACCGCGCCCAACTGACCGATGAAACCGCGACACAAGCCGCAGGAAGCGGTCAAATCCAAGTCAAACGCGAGGCCCCACGCGGCCGCGGCCAGGTCCTGTTAGCATCGCCGCGTGCCTGGGACCCTGATGTCGGTGTCGGTCGATCTCGACGCCATCGAGTGCTACTTCCGCATCCACGCGCTACCGGGACCGCCCCCCGAGGCGGCCCGCTTCGCGATCCTGCGGCGCTGCCTGCCTCGCTTCGCCGAGCTCTTCGCCCGTCATGACGTCAAAGCGACGTTCTTCGTGGTGGGACGCGATCTCGAGGAAGACCGCGCCGGTCAGCGCCTGCTGGCCGAGCTCGCGGCGGCTGGCCACGAGCTCGCCAACCACAGCTATGCGCACCTCTACGATCTCACCCGCCTTCCAAAGGCACGAGTGGCCGACGAGATCGACCGGGCTCACGGCGCCATCGCCACCTGCGCGGGAGCTGCGCCGATCGGCTTCCGGGCGCCGGGCTACGAGACGTCAGCCACGGTGATCGATCTGCTCTGCGAACGCGGCTACGCCTACGACTCTTCCACCTTCCCCTCGGTCCCCTATTACCTCGCCAAGGCGGCGGTCATGGCCGCGATTCGGGTGACCGGCGGTCAATCGGGCAGCATCCTGGCTCGCCCAGCGGTGCTGCGCGCTCCGCGCCTGCCCTACCGACCGGCGGCGGCCGACGCCTATCGCAAAGGTGATCGCCCCATCCTGGAGCTACCCATCACCGTGACGCCCTGGCTGCGTCTGCCGATCTTCGGGACCTCGGTGGTCGCCGCTCCGGAATGGTTGCGGCGGCGCTTGGTCGCCTCGGCGCTGGCACAACCGTTCTTCAACCTCGAGCTGCACGGCATCGATCTGGCCGACGCCGAGGGCGATGATCTACCGAGGGCGCTCGTCGCCCGACAGCCCGACTTGCGGGTACCCCTCGCGCGCAAGCTGGCCGCGCTGGATGCCACGCTCAGGGAGGCTCGCTCCGCTGGCGCACGGGTAGCGCCGCTCCGCGAGGCAACCGCGGCCCTGGCGATGCCGTAGCCCACATCGCTGGGTCGGCCCGATCGATCTCCGTCAACACGCTCACAGGCCGCGGAGATCTCCGCGGCCCGGTGAGCGCGAGTCCTTTCTCAGACCTTGCCGGCGAGCGTGTTGGCGATCAGCCAGGCCAACAGCACCAGCGACTCGGTGAGCGCCAGGCCGATGATCATCGGGGTGAAGATCTTCCCCGATGCCTGCGGGTTGCGGGCGATGCCGTCGAGCGCCGCCGAGGCTGCACGGCCCTGGCCGAGCGCGCCGCCAAGAGCTGCCATGCCAACGGCAATGGCGGCCGCGATGGCGATGAGGCCCGACTGGCCCTCGTTGCCGCCGCCCTGGGCGAACGCAACCGACGGGATGAGCGCCACGGCGCCAAAGATGGTCACAGACAGGGCCTTCAGATTTCGGTACATGACAGGGTCTCCTCCGCTTTCACTCTCAGTTTCGAAAATATCTGCGAATCAGGTGTCGGATCGGGCTCGGTGCTCGTCTCAGTGTTCTTCGTGCGCGACCGCGAGGCCGATGTACGTCGCCGACATCAGCGTGAAGACCAGCGCCTGCACGACCGAGACGAAGACGCCGAGCAACATGAGCGGCACCGGCACGATGAGCGGCACCAGGCTGAAGAAAACGCCGACGACCGCGTGGTCCGCGAACATGTTCGCCATGAGCCGCACCGACAAGGTCAGTGGCCGGATGAAGTGGCTGATCACCTCGATCGCGAACATGAGCGGCACCAAAATGATGAGCGGGCTCTTGAGCGGCAGGTGGCCGGTGAACTGGTGCAGGTAGCCGATGCCGTGCTCTTTGAAGCCCAGCACGTGCGTCGCCAGGAAGATGAGGACCGCCAAGACGATGTTGGTCTTGAGCGTGTCGGTCGGCGCGCGAAAGCCAGGCACCAGCGAGATCAGGTTGGAAAAGAGAATGAACACGAAGAACGAGCCGAGAAACGGCAGGTACTTGCGTGCGTTCTTCTCGCCCATGACGCCATCGAGCACGCCGTAGACCATGTCGGCCAGGCCCTCGAAGACCGCGCGCAGGTTCAACTTGCGCTCGGGCAAGATCGCATCGTCGCCAAGCGCGCGAACCCGCGCCCGATAGGCCGAAGCGCCGAGCGCCAGCAGCACCACGACGACGGCCGCGACGAGAACGTGCGTGATCTCGAAGTAGGTGGCCTGGAAGACCTCCCAGGTCCAGTTGCGGCCAAGCTTGTCCTGCGCCGCCGCCTTGAAGGCGTCGATGCCGGGGATGAAATCGAACCAGGTGCCGTGGGGTCCCATCGTGAGCTTTTCGTCCTAGGAGATTGAGTACGCTGGCCGCGTGGTGGCGTAGAGGCCACCTGCGATCAACGCGAAGACGGAGACCAGAAGGCCAAGCGAGAAGGCGGTCATCGCACCGGAGTGACGATCGAACGGGCCGAGCTGGGTGACCAGCGCGACCAGCGCGAGAAGAATGATGGTTTTGGCCCCCAGCGCCAGCTGCAATCGACTACCAGCCTGGGTGGCGACCACGCCCCCGGGACCGTCGTTGCCCGCCGCCACGTCCGCTACCGCGCGGGCGCCCAGCCGATGCAGCACCCAAACATTGGCGACCGAGAGCGCGGTTCCGAGCAGGGCCGAGAGCGTGCCCCCGGGTCCCCAGGCGAGGCCCGACGCCAGCACGACGATCGCCCCGATCACGAGGGCGAACGATCGCGCCAGCAGCAGCGGCTCAGCGGGGTGGCTCGGGGGGTTGTTCATCGCGAAGGGATTTTTGGTACTGCCGGGTGACGCGGATCAGGGCTTTGATGGCCGCGCCTATGCCAGCCACGAGACCGACGTAGCCGAGCCACGGCCCCGTCCCGAGCTTGCCGTCGAGCCATTGCCCGCCGTAATAGCCCGCGACGATGCACAGAGCGACCTCCAGCCCCACGGCGCCCGTGTTGCCGGCGATCCGGACCATCTTTTTCGCATCTGGGTCAATGGCGAGGCGTTCGCTAACACGGCTGATGGGCCAGATCAAGCTTCGTGAGACGGCCTACCCAAAACCCGAGCAACACTGGCGAAATCGAGGGCCGCGAAGTCGCTGCCACCGCGCGCTTTGAGCATCAAACCGAGCGTGTACGGGTCCACCCGGCCGGGTGCCGAGCGCGTGCCTGCCGCTACGCCCTCAGAACCGGCTCGAGGCCGCCAGGAAGGTCATCTTGTCGTTGGTCTCGCGCAGCCGGCTCGAAAGCGTCCGCACGAAGTTCCAGAGCAGCTCGTAGGCGAGGTCGCGGTCGACGAAGAGCAGCTGCTCGAGCTCGGCCTTGGCGATGACGAAGAGACGGCAGCTCTCGTGGACCCGCGCGTCCGCGCTGCGAGGAAAGTCGTCGATCAGCGCCATCTCGCCGAAATAGTCGCCCGCCGAGAGAACCGCGAGCGCTTCTTCGCCGATGCCGGGGACGCTGCGCGAGATGCGAACCTTGCCCGCCAGGATCAAGAAGACCTTGTCGCCGGCGGCACCCTCGGAAAAGATCAGAGTTCCGGTGGCGTGCTCCTCGACGTGACCGAGGGTCTGAATGCGTTTCAGGTGAACCGGCAAGAGGCCCGCAAACAGGTTCACGCGCGACAGCAAGCTGAGAGGAACCGTCGGCCGGGGGGCACGCGCTTCGCCGACTGGAAGCACCGCGATCTCCGTCGCCTCCTCCGGCTTGCGTTCCATCTCGCCTAATGTGAACGAAGGGGCGAGCTTGTCCAGTCTGGACGACGTAACACGGCCCCCATTTCACTGGGGAAATTCGCGGCGCATGCCGCCAAATCGCTTGGCCCGAGCGGCCCGTTCTTTTGCCTCTCAGTGGGCCAGGAATCGCTCGGCGTCGATGGCGGCCATGCAGCCAGTGCCCGCTGCCGTGATCGCCTGGCGATAGACGTGGTCTGCGACGTCCCCGCAAGCGAAGACGCCCGGGATCTTGGTCGCGGTCGACCCGGGCGTGGTCAGCAGATAACCGGCTGGATCCATATCGAGCTGCCCTTCGAACAGCTTCGAGTTGGGCTGATGTCCGATCGCGATGAAGACGCCGCCTGTCGCAAGCTCGCTCAGAGCTCCGGTCTTGGTGTCGCGCAGGCGCACGGCGGTGACACCGGGCCTCGGCATCTCGCCGAGGATCTCGTCGACGGTGACGTTCACGCGCAGATCGATCTTGGGGTTCTTGCGCACGCGGTCGAGCATGATGCGCGACGCACGGAACTCTTCCCGTCGGTGCACCACCGTGACCTTGGGCGCAAAGCGGGTGAGGAACATCGCCTCTTCCATGGCGGTGTCGCCGCCGCCGACGACGACGAGCTCACGCCCGCGGAACAGGGCGCCATCGCAGGTCGCGCAGGCGGAGACGCCGTGGTTCATGAACGTCGTCTCGGACGGGATGCCGAGCCACTTGGCCGAAGCGCCCGTCGCGATGATGACCGAATCGGCCATCACGATCTCATCGCCCGACGTCACCTTGAAAGGCCGCTGCGAAAAATCGACCGCGGTCACGTCTTGCGTTCTCACCCGGGTGCCGAACCGGAGCGCCTGGGCGCGGAACAGATCCATCAGCTCGGGCCCCTGCACGCCCTTGGGGAAGCCCGGGTAGTTCTCCACCTCGGTCGTGATCATGAGCTGCCCGCCCGGAATCGTGATCGGCTCGATCAAGGCGCCGCCGCCTTCGTAGAGGATCGGCTCGAGATTGGCTCGGGCGGTATAGACCGCAGCGGTGAAGCCAGCCGGCCCCGAGCCGACGATGACGACCTTGGCGCTTTCGGTGCTCTTCATGACGGGTGCGAACTCCTCAAGGACGCGACTTGCGTGCGCGTGATGACTGTCGTGACGACGGCGATGTCGACTTGGATGCCGGGATCGGCACCGAGGTTCTATGCCAGTGGCCGGAACGTCCGCCACGCTTTTCCAGCAGTCTGACGCCTTCGATCGTGACGCCGCGTTCGACGCCCTTGACCATGTCGTAGATGGTGAGCGCCGCGGCCGCCGCGCCGACCATCGCCTCCATTTCGACCCCTGTGCGATCGAAGGCGTGCACCGTGACGACGGCACGGACCCCCGGCAAGACGGGGTCGCAAGTGAGCTCGACATCGCTGCCGACCACCCGCACGGGATGACACAGGGGAATCAGCTCGTCGGTCCGCTTGAGAGCCGCCAACGCTGCCAAGCGCGCCGTGGCGAGCACGTCGCCCTTCTTGCCGCTGCCTTGCACCACCAGATCGAGCGTGGCGGGCTCCATGATCACCCGCGCCTCGGCAACCGCCGTGCGTGCACTCTCGGGTTTTGCGCCCACGTCGACCATGCGGGCGCGCCCGCGATCGTCGACGTGAGTCAGCCGCGGCTGCGTGCCCTTGCCTGGCCGGTTACCCCGCCCCGAAGCCAAAGTAGCCCTTGGCGTTGCGGTAGCAGACGTCCCGGACCATGCCGCCGACCAGCTCGATGTCGTTGGGCACGACGCCGTTTTCGATGTCGCGGCCGAGCAGCTCGCACAGCAGTCGCCGGAAGTACTCGTGTCGCGAATACGATAGGAAGCTGCGCGAGTCGGTCAGCATGCCGACGAAGCGCGACAGCAAGCCCATGTTGGAAAGCGAGTCGATCTGCTTTTCCATGCCGTCGAGCTGATCCAGGAACCACCAAGACGATCCGAACTGCATCTTGCCGGGCGTACCGCCTCCCTGGAAATTGCCGATCATGGTGGCGAACAGATCGTTGTCGGCCGGATTGAGGTTGTAGAGGATCGTCTTGGCCAGCTGGTCGGTGCTGTCGAGGCGATCGAAAAACCGCGAACACGACACCGCCTGGGGCGTATCGCCGATCGAATCGAAGCCCGTGTCAGGACCGAGGGTGCGCAGCATGCGGGTGTTGTTGTTCCGCATGGCTCCCAGGTGAAACTGCTGCGTCCAGCCGCGCGCGTGATCCCAGAGCGCCAGGTCGTAGAGCACCGACGAACGGAACTTGTCGATCTCCTCGGCGGTGAGAGGCGTCTTGGCCCGAGCCTTGGTGAAGATGGCGGCGATCTCGCGCTCGGTGTACGGCGTGGCGTACATCGTCTCGAGCCCATGGTCGGACGCCCGACAGCCAAGCGCGTGGAAGAAGTCGTGGCGCTTCTTGAGAGCCCCCAGCAGCTCTGTGTAGCTGCCGATCGAAACTCCCGAGACCGCCTCGAGCTTGCCGATGTACTCGTTCCAGAAAGTCAGGTCGTGAACGAAGAGCGCCTTGTCGGGGCGCCACGTCGGGTAGAGCTTGGTCGTCGCCTTGGGATTCTTGGCGTGCGCGGCGTGATGCTCCAGAGAGTCGATCGGATCATCGGTCGTGCAGACGACCTCGACCTTGTACTGCCTCAGCAGCCCCTGGGTCGTGAACTCGTCCTTCTGCAAAAGCGCGTTGCAGTGGTCGTAGATCTCGCGCGCGCTGGAGCCGTTCAGGACCTTGCCTTTGACGCCGAAGGGGAAGCGCAGCTCGAGGTGGGTCCAGTGGTAAAGCGGGTTGCGCAGCGTGTACGGAACCGTCTTCGCCCAGGCTTCGAATTTTTCGTAGTCCGAAGCGTCTCCCGTGATGAGCTTCTCGACCACGCCATTGCTGCGTAGGGCGCGCCACTTGTAGTGATCGCCGTTGAGCCAGATCTCCGTCAGGGTCTTGAACTTGTGATTGTTCGCGACCTCCGCCGGAGGCAGATGGCAGTGGTAGTCGATGATCGGCTCCGCCTTCGCGTACTCGTGGAAGAGGCGCACGGCGGTGTCGTTCGAGAGCAGGAAGTTTTCGTCGAGGAATTGCTTCACGGCTAGTCGCGGATAGTACCCGAATTCGCGGGAAATCAACCGGGAACCGTGGGATAAACCCCGCCATGAAACCTGAACCGACCGCGTTCACGTCTCGTTTCGCCCCCCGTCGTCGCGGGCAGTCGCGTTTGCGGACCGTCCTGGTCTCGGCGCTGCTTCCGGTTGCCGCCGCCGCGCTCGCGCTGGCCCCCGTCGCTTCCCGCCCGGCCCACGCCGCGGCCACGAAGATCCCGATCGGTTGGTGCACGATGGATCTCGAAAAGGCCAAGGCCGCTGGCTTCGACTTCGTCGAGCTCGCGGTGAAAGGCTTCACCTCGATGCCCGACGAAGAGTTCGCCAAGTTCAAGGCGCGCCACAAGGAGGTCGGACTGCCGACCCCGGTGGGCAACAACTTCATCCCCGCCGAGATGAAGGTCGTCGGCCCCGAGGTCGACGAGGCCAAGGTGATGGAGTACGTGAAAAAGGCGCTCGATCGCTCGAAGGAGCTCGGACTCAAGACCATCGTCTTTGGCTCGGGTGGCGCCCGCAAGGTGCCCGACGGTTTCGCCAAGGAAGAGGCGATGAAGCAGCTGGTGGCGATCGCCAAGAAGATGGGCCCCGAGGCCAAGAAGCGCGGCATCACCATCGCGGTCGAGCCGCTGCAGAGCCGCGAGACCAACATCATCAACAGCGCCGCCGAAGGCCTGGAATGGGTCAAGGCGGTCAACCACCCCAACTTCCAGCTGATGGTCGACTTTTATCACCTCGCGCTCGAGAAGGAGGACCCGGTCATCCTCTCGAAGGCGGCCAAGCACATCAAACACTTCCACATCGCCAACCCGCACGGCCGCATCTTCCCGAAGTCGTCCGAAGAGATCGACTACACGGGCTTCTTCGAGAACATCAAGAAGAGCAAGTACAAGGGCGGGATCAGCGTCGAAGGCAAGGCGAACAACTTCGAGACCGATGCGCCTGCCGCGCTTGCCTTCTTGCGAGACGCCGTGACCAACGGTCCCAAGAAGCCGTCGGATCCGTCGGTCAACGAGATCAAGCGCCCCGCCCCGGCGGCGCCCGCGGCCAAGCCTGCCACGCCGACGCCGACCACCACCACCCCGGCGCCGCCCGCAGCACCCGCGAAGTGATCCGCCGTGAGCGAGCCGCCTCATCCGTGGGACGACACGCCCGCCTCCGACCCCGCCCTTGAAACGACGGTTCCGCTTCCGCTTCCTGGCCCGGGGCTGGCCGGCCGGCCCACCGGATTGCCCGTTGGACCGGCCCCCTCCGCCCCTCTCGGTGCCGGCCCAGCGCTGACTCGTCAGGCGCCGGCGGCGCGCCCGGCCGGCGTCGGACGATTCGCGCGTCCCGCCGCCCCCCTGGTGGCCGGTTCGCATCTTTGCCACGATCGCCGTAGCCGCCTTCGTCACGACCTATGTCGCGGTCGAGGTGGACCTGCTGCGACGCCATTTCCCGGGTATCGACCCCGCAAAGTATTGGCTACCGCAGGTCAGGCAGATCACCCTGCCCGGCCTCGGCGCAGCCGCGCTGTGCAGCCTCATCGCGTTCGCCCTTCACAGGCTGCGGCGGCGCTCCTAGATTCCTCAGCGTCCGATGCCCAACGAAAGCCATTTCGACCGCTTTACCGAGCGGCAGATGATCCTCGGAGTCCTGCTCTTCGGGCTTCTTCTCTACCTGCCGTTTTCGGGAAGCTACGGCCTCTTCGATCCCTGGGAGACCCACTACGGTGAGGTCGCGCGCGAGATGACCGTGCGGGGCGACTTCGTCAGTCTGTACTGGGCGGGCTCACCCACCGACGGCGAGCACTTCTGGTCCAAGCCCGTACTCACCTTCTGGCTGATGGCGATGGCGCTGGCCGTTGCCGGCCTCGGCGGCAAGAACGCGCCTTCGGGCGAGATGGCGCTGTCGAACGCGCCCGAGTGGGCCTTGCGTGCGCCCTTCGCCCTGATGGCGTTACTCGCGCTGCTTGCGGTCTATCTGCTGGGATCGCGGTTCGTCAGCCGGCGCGCGGGGGTGCTGTCGGCAGTCGTCCTTGCCACCTGCCCGCTATTCGGCCTGGTCGCGCGGCAGGCCATGACCGACATGCCCTTCGTCGGGCCGATGGCGCTGGCGCTGGCGCTGGGAACGCTGGCGCTCTTCGACGAGGACGAAGCGGATCTGCCACGGCGACAGAGGCGACGTCTGACGTGGCCACACCATCGACTGTTTTACGTCACGATCGGCCTCATCACGGCGATCGCGCTGCCGCAGCTGATTATCAATTCGGTGGCCGTCGTCTATGCGCCGCGCTTCCTGCTCCAACGCGGCATGAGCATTCCGGGCATCGTAATCATGCTGCCCTACCTGGCCGGCTTCGTGGCCTTCCTCTACTTCGCGGCGCGGACCCGGAAAAAGGCGCCCTTTTACCTCTACATCGCCGGGATCCTCTGCGCGCTCGCGGTGCTCGCCAAGGGGCTTGCTGGACTCGGGCTGCCGGTCATCGTCTTTCTCGCGTATCTGCTCTTCACCTGGAACTGGGCCCGGTTGGGGCGCAACGGGCTCGGCTGGGGCGTGCTCATCGCTCTGCTCGGCTGCGCGGTGGTCGCCATCCCGTGGCACCACGCCATGCTGGTCCGCCATGGCCTGCCGTTCTGGGACGAGCTCTATGGCGACAACCACTGGCGCCGCATGGTGCTCGGTCGTCATGGCGATCGTGGCACCTTCGAATACTTCCTGCGGGAGCTCGGCTATGCGGTGCTGCCGTGGATCGCGATTGCGCCAGCCGCGCTCACGGTGATCGTCTCGCGCTTCACCCCGGGCAAGCCTGCGGAGGCTGTCAGCGGGGTGATCACGGCGATCGACCGGCGCCGCGAGATCCAGTGGCTGGGCGCGATCTGGTTCGTGTCGGCCTACGCGGTGGTCTCGCTTTCGATGACCAAATTCCACCATTACATCCTGCCGTCGCTGCCCGGCCTCGCGCTGGTGCTCGGCTGCTTTCTCGACGATCTCGCGCGGCCCGGTCGCGCCCGCCTCGGGCTGGCGGTGGCGTTCGTCGGCGTGCCGCTGCTGGCGCTGGTGGTGCACGACCTGGTTCGCATTCCCCAGAGCGCGCAGCTCTTCATCTGGCTCTTCTCTTACGATTACGTGAACGCGCCGCAGGGCCGGCCGTGGCCAGTCGAGCTCGACTTTCGCAGCGGCATCATCGGCTTTTCCATCTTGTTCGCGGTGGGGGCTCTGCTGCTGGGGATCGAACGGCTGCGCGGAAAGTCGGTCGCGTTCTTGGCTATCATCGCCGTCGGCTTTTCGTACTACCTGCTCGACGTCTACATGCCCAAGACCGCTGGGCATTGGAGCCAGAAGCCGCTCATCCAGAAGTACTACGCCACGCGATCGTCCCCGGATGAACCGCTCATCGCGTGGCAGATGTACTGGCGAGGCGAGACCTTCTATACCGCCAACGAGATCTTCTCGGGGCCGTTCGACAAGCGCACGGTCTTCCTGGGGGACAAGAACCAGGAGAATCTGAAGGACTACCTGGGGCGCAATCGCGGCAAGCGCGTCTTCTTCATCGTCGAGAAGGGCCGCTGGGGCACGCTCTCGGGTCTCATCCCGCAAGACGCTCGCGGGTCGCTCAAGATCCTCGACGAACGGAACAACAAGTTCTATCTCGCGTCGGCGCAACTCTAGGATCGCGCCCCAGCGTCCCTGAGCATCGAGGGGGACCGCCCCGGAACAACCGACGCGCCTTCGCGTTCAACCAACGCTGGGCCCACCTTCCCGGGGAGCGTTAAACATGAGCCGGAGTCACCTGCGCCGCGCGTCCTGCGCATGGCGTGTCTCGAGCGCCTCGATCCTGATCACGTTCGTGCTGGGTTGCCAGGGCCCCGATGCCGGTCCGGCTGGCAGCGGCGGCCGCTCGGGCGACGGGCGCGGGGATGGGGCGGCTCCCGCTTCGGGTGGGTCGTCGTCAGGCGGCGCTTCGGGCGCGGGGACACCGGCGTCGGGGGGCGCAGGTGGCCAGCCCGGAGGTGGCCCGTCGGGTGGGCCAGGCGTAACGGGCGGAACAGGCGGAGGCGGGCGAAGCGACGCGGGGAGCGCTCCGGCGCAGGACGCCTCGAGCGAGAGCGCACCGCACTCGGCGAGCGGGTGCACCGTCGATCCCGCTCGCATGATCGCCGACGTGCGCGTGCTGGCCTCGCCCGAACTGAGGGGACGCAAGCCGGGCGACCAAGGAAACGTAAAAGCGATCGAGTACGCCGAGCGTGAGTTCCGCGCCGCGGGCCTCGTGCCTGCGGGTGACGGCGGTAGCTTCCGCCAGGCCTTTGCCTTCTCGTCTCAGGGCACGGCTCACAACGTGCTCGGCAAGATCGTCGGGACGGACCCCACGCTCGGCAAGGAAGTCGTGGTCATCGGCGCACACATCGATCACCTGGGTGTCAACGCCGACGGCAGGATCAACTATGGCGCCGACGACAACGCTTCGGGCGCCGCGCTGGTGATGGAGCTGGCGCGCCTCTTCGGCCAGTGCGGCGTCAAGCCGAAGCGCACGGTCCTCTTCGTTCAATTCAACGCCGAGGAGATGGGCCTCATCGGATCGCAGCACTACGTCCGCGCGCCGACCTTCCCGCTGGCCAACATCGTTGCGATGTACAACTTCGATATGGTTGGCGCCGGAGACGGCTCGGGCGCTCTGGTCTTTGGCGGCGACGATCCCCGCAACGCCTGGATGACCGAGCTTCTGCGCAAGGCCGCTGCCCAGACCGGCGTCCGCCACGTGATCCAGACCGTGAGGCAAAAACTGGCGTCGGATCACGCGCCCTTCGTACAAAAGGGCATTCCAAGCGTCTTCGGCTTCTCGCGTCCCGACCCGCACCCGGGCTACCACACCCCCGCTGACGACTTCGCCAACGTCCGCCCCGCGTCCCTCAAGGCCGTCGGCGAGCTCTTCTGGCCCGCCATCCGCATCCTGACCTCAGGCGATGAAGGGTCGCTGATCACACGGCCGATGCCGACCTTCCGCCTCTTCACGCCTGGCGACGCCGTGCCCCAGCTCGAACCCGCCTGCAGCCACGCCAAGGGCCCGTCCATCCAGTAGACTCAGGGAGATGGCGCCATCGGGGCCCAACCGCATGACATTGGCGCCGCCGATGGCCGCGTCCGAGCCGCATCGTCAGACGCAGGATGAAGAAGCGCGGTTGCGTTTGGAAAATCGACGCCTGCGGGAACAGGCGGCCTGGTTCGGCGCCGACGAGTTTTTGGAGCTCGAAGCCGCTCGCTGGCGTCACGTTGACCCAGGCGATCGAGTGGCTGAGGTGGAGCGCCTCTGCTCCCTGATCCCGTACTGGCAGGCACTGCCATCCTTCCCAGCGCAGCCTCCCCCCTCCCCTCCCGCGGAGGTGATGGCCGTGCTGAGGGAAATCAAAGCCCAGGCCGATGCCTACCGCCGGCGAGGGTAACCCGCTGGCGGTTGCCGACCGCCTCATCGAGCGTCTCGACGAAGACAGCCTCCCCTACGCTCTGGGAGGCGCGCTTGCGCTGGGTGCCTGGGGTGTTCCGAGGGCCACGTCCGACGTCGACATCGCCGTCTTCGTCCCCCTCGACGATCTCCCGCGTTTGTTTGCCTGCCTCGAACGCTCCGGCGCCACGTTCGACGAGAACGACGCGCGCGGCAAGGTGGCTTCAGCCGGCTTTTTCCTCGCGACGATGGACGGCACCCGGATCGACGTCTTTCTCGCCCTGCACCCGTGGCACGAGGCCATGAAGGACCGAAGGGTCCCCCTGTCGGCCGCGGGGGGGCGCGCCCGCATGTTCCTGTCGGCGGAAGACATTGCGATAGCCAAGCTCATTTACGCGCGGACCAAGGACATCGCCGACCTGGAACGGCTATTCGCTCTTCAACGCGACCGACTCGACGTCTCCTACATACGCCACTGGCTCGGCCAGGTGTTCCCGCCCGACGACAAGCGTCACCCGCTGCTTGCGGGTCTGATTCAGAGATTCTGCGCTCCCCGAACATGACCCCGCCGCGCCGCGCCGCGCGGCAGAGGGGCGGGCCCGAGCGGGATGGGCGCGCGTTGACAAGGATTTCGCGGAAGTGGCAGTATTCGCGCCTTCCGCGCGCGGCCCTGCGTCCGCCGGATGGGGTTACACGTGCTCAAAGCGTTCAGCATCTTTTCCGGCAATGCCCACCGCGGCCTGGTGGAATCGATCTGTCGTCACCTCGAAACGCCAGTTGGCCAGGCGTACGTCACGCGCTTTGCTGACGGTGAGGTCTACGTCGAGATCCAGGAGAACATCCGCGGGGTTCACTGCTTCGTGGTGCAGCCGACCTCGACCCCGGTGAACGACAACCTGATGGAACTGCTGGTGATGATCGACGCGCTCAAGCGTGCATCGGCCGGCAGCATCACCGCTGTGGTGCCCTACTTCGGCTACGCGCGCCAGGACCGCAAGAGCAAACCGCGCACGCCGATCTCCGCGCGCCTCGTGGCCGATCTCATGACAGCAGCTGGCGTCGATCGGGTGGTTGCTCTCGATTTGCACGCCGGTCAGATCCAGGGCTTCTTCAACATCCCGGTCGACAACCTCTACGCCATGCCGGTCGTCATGGACTACATGCGGGGACAGTTCGGGGCCGAGTCGGTCATCGTCTCGCCGGACGCGGGCGGCGTCGAACGTGCTCGCGCCTTCTCGAAGCGCCTCGGCGCCGGCCTCGCCATCATCGACAAGCGCCGTCCCGCCCCCAACGTGGCCGAAGTGGTCAACATCATCGGCGACGTGAAGGGCCGCGACGCCATCATCGTCGACGATCTCATCGACACCGCCGGCACTCTCACCGCGGCCGCGACGGCGGTCATGAATCACGGCGCGCGCGCGGTCTACGCCTGCGCCAGTCATGGCCTGCTGTCGGGGCCCGCCATCGAGCGGATCTCGGCATCCCCCCTGTCCGAGGTGATCATCACCGATTCCATTCCGCCGCGACCTGACGTTGCCGCGTGCAAGAAGATCCGGATACTCACCGTCTCGCGACTCCTCGGGGAAGCCATCAAACGCATCCACCTCGGGGACTCGATCAGCTCGCTTTTCATCTGAATCGACTGACATCGATATCGAACCGCAGACACGAAACGAGGAAGACCGATGGATTTCGCAAAAGTGAACGCAGAAGTTCGGCAGGAGACCGGCAAGGGACATGCTCGTCGCACGCGCGTCGCAGGGCGGGTGCCGGCAGTTCTTTACGGGCGCCGCGAGCAGCCCGTGTCGTTGAGCCTGGACCCGCTCGCGCTGGTCCGCTCTCTCGACAAGGAGCGCAAGCGGAACACGGTCTTCTCCCTGGCAGTGGCTGACAATGGCAAGTCGACCGAGATCACCGCGATGATCCGCGACGTGCAGATCGATCCGCTCTCGCGCCGGATCACCCACGTGGATTTTCTCCGCGTGAGCCTCGATGAGGAAGTGCGCGTGACGGTGCCGATCCAGCTGACGGGAACGCCCGCTGGCGTGATCGACGGCGGCAACCTCCACCACAACATTCACAACCTCGCGCTGGCCGCCAAGCCGGGCGCCATCCCGGGCAAGATCGCCGTCGACGTCAGCAAGCTGAAGATCGGCGAGGCCCTTCACGTCAGCGACATGACGCTGCCTGAAGGCCTGCGCGCCCTGCTCGACCCGAAGTCCTCGATCGCATCGGTCGTTGCACCGCGCGCCGAGAAGGTCGAAGCCGAAGCCGCCGCGACCCCGGCCGAAGGCGCCGCTGCCCCGGCCGCCGCTGGCGACAAGAAAGAAGGCGCCGCTGCCGCTGGTGGCGACAAGAAGGGCGCCGCCGCCCCGGCCAAGGAAGCCGAAAAGAAGAAGTAACCAGGGCGCAGGCCCGGGGACTTCGTCGTGTTCGTTTCGCTGCTGGGATCTGGGTCATGTGGTTGGTCGTCGGCCTCGGCAACCCCGGCAGCGAATACGAACGGACCCGTCACAACGTCGGTTTCATGGTGATCGAGGAGCTCGCGGGCCGTGCCAAGGCCGGTCCTGCGCGCGCCAAGTTCGGTGCCGAGGTCCTCGAAGGGGGCAACCTCGGCGGCGAAAAGGTCACCTTCTGCAAACCGATGGAGTTCATGAACGTCAGTGGTGGGGCGGTCGGAAGGGCCGCTGGCTTCTGGAAAGTCCCGCCGGCCAACGTGCTGGTGCTTCACGACGAGCTCGATCTTCCCTTCGGCAAGCTTCGGCTCGCCACCGGAGGGGGGCCCGGCGGCCACAACGGCATCAAGTCCATCATCTCGACATTGGGTCCTGACTTTCCCCGCGTTCGGATCGGCATCGGCCGTCCGCCCGGGAGCGGTGACGCCGCGGGCTACGTGCTGTCGGCGTTCTCTCGCGACGAGCAGAAAGAACTGCCGTTCGTCATCGCGGAAGCCATGGAAGCGACCGAGGCGATGGTCAAAATGGGGGCAACCGCCGCCATGAACCGTTATAACGCCGGCAAAAAGGCCGAGTCTGGTGATAAGAAGGCGCGGACTCAGACCCCCGCCACGGATACCGTCTCGAGAACCGAAAAGAAGTAGTCAGCGACTGGGAACGAAACGGACTGAACGGGGCGATTCGATTTCGACTCGCCTTGCTCCTTGTCCGGGGCCGAGACCCCGGGCCGAACGTCCATAAGGAGACACGACACATGGCACAGCAGTTGTTAGGAAGCAGCCGGGACATCGCCGGCAGAAAACGCGAATACGAGACCACGTACATCCTGCGGCCCGACATCACCAACGAGGGGATCTCGGCCATCAACACCAAGATCCGCGGTCTCATCGAGACCGGGGGCGGGAACCTTCTCAAGGTCGAGAACTGGGGCCGCCGCAAGCTTGCCTACGAGGTCCAGAAGAACCTCAAGGGCGTCTACCTCTTCTTCAACTACCTTGGCCCGGCCGGTCTGGTGGAAGAGGTCGAGCGCAACCTGCGCCTGGCCGACTCGGTCATTCGTTATTACTCGGTGCGCGTCGCCGAGAACGTCGATCCCGCCCTGCGCACCTCGACGGTGACCGACGAGACGTTCGCGGGCGCCGCGGTCCCGGGTCCCGATGAAGAGGCGATCGCCACCGGCCAGGCCGGCGTGCGCGCATTCGGTGAGGAAGAGGAAGAGGGCGGCTTCGACTTCGAAGAGGCCGTGTTTGGCAGCAGCGACGAGCCGCGCACGAGGAAAGACTAGTCATGTCGAAAGAGATCACGAAAGAGAAGGACGACAAGGACCTCGACGGAGACAAGCGCGGCGGCAAGTCGATGGGTCGACGTCGTGGCTGCAAGTTCTGCAGCGATGAAGCGATCAAGATCGACTACAAGGACGCGAGCCTCCTCAAGTACTTCATCACCGACCGGGGCAAGCTCGTCCCGCGTCGGCTCTCTGGCAACTGCGCCAAGCACCAGCGCGCCATTGCGACCGCGGTCAACCGCGCCCGCATGATCGCGCTCATGCCGTTCTCCGTGACGGGTACGTAAGGGAGGGATGTCACATGCGCGTCATCCTGCGTGAATCCATCGAGAAGCTCGGTTCGGCCGGTGAGGTCGTTTCGGTGCGTGACGGCTTTGGCCGCAACTACCTCCTGCCCCGTGGCATGGCGGTCGTGGCGACCGAGAAGGACGTCGCTCGCTTCGAGCACGACAAACGAGTCATCGCGGCCCGCGCCGCGAAGATGTCCAAGGAGCTGCAGGCACAGGCCGACAAGCTCAATCAGGTCTCCGTGACCCTCTCGGCTCAGACCGGCGAAGGCGACAGGCTCTTCGGCTCGATCACGGCCCGACAGATCGCGGATGCTCTCAAGGACCAGGGCGTCACCATCGATTCAAAGAAGCTCGGCCTCGCCGAACCGATCAAGAGCCTCGGCATGACCGAGGTTCCGGTGAAGCTGGGTCCGGACATCAGCGCCTCGATCAAGGTCTGGGTCGTCAAGAAAGAGTAGCGAGCGTCCTTCACGGACATCGCAACGACGGCGTCGGGAAACCGGCGCCGTCTTTTTTTTGCCAAGCGCAGTCGTCACGCTGCGATTCGGGGAGCAAACGAACGCAATCGCTGGTTTCGCGTCGGCATCGCATCGCCGATAATCCGCGCCGATGTCCGACTGGCCCAGCTCCAACGACAGTGGCGTCGGTCGGTCGCCGCCGCACAACATCGACGCCGAGCGCTCGACGCTGGGCGGACCGCTCATCAAGAAGTCGGCCATCGATGACGTCCTGACCGGACTGGCGGCGGAGGACTTCTATCTGCCCGCACACCGCGAGGTGTACGAAGCGATGCATGCGATCGATCAGCGCCGACAGCCGATCGACATCGTCTCGCTCGCCGACGAACTGAAGGTCAGAGGCGCCCTGTCCCGCCTCGACGGCGGCGAGGCGTATCTGCTCAGGCTCGCCGACAGCGTCCCCACTGCGGAGAACATCGAGCACTACATCCGCATCGTCAAAGAGAAGGCGACTTTGCGGCGGCTCATCGGGGCGTGCGCCGAGATCCAGTCGCGCGCCTACGGCGAATTCGGCAACTACGAAGAATTCCTCGACGAAGCGGAAGGCGCCGTCTTCAAGGTCGCGCAGCAGACCCGCAAGGAGACTTACTCGTCGACCGCCGACATGATGCGGACCGTCCTCGACAGCATCGAGGAGCGGGCACGGCAGCGCGAAGAGATCACCGGTGTCCCGACCGGCTTTACCAAGTTCGATCACATGACGGCGGGCCTGCAGCCGGAGAACTTGATCATCGTCGCCGCCCGTCCCGGTGTCGGAAAGACCAGCTGGGCGGTCAACGTCGCGATGAACGCGTCGATGATCCACAAGATCCCGATCCTGATCTTCTCGCTGGAAATGTCGAAGTACGAGCTCATGGAACGTATGCTGGCGGGCGAGGCGCGCATCGATTCGGCCCGTCTCAAGCGTGGGCAGATCGAATACAGCGACTGGAAAAACCGCATCTACCCGGCCGGCAACCGCCTCGCCGCCGCCCCCATCCTGATCGACGATTCGGGCGCCCCCTCCATCCTGGACATCAGGGCCAAGGCCCGCCGGTTCCGCAGCGATCCGCGCCTATTTCCCCCGTCTGACGGCAAAGAGGGCAGCAAACCCCCGCACGGGCTCATCGTGGTCGACTACCTGCAGCTCGCCCGCGGCAGCTCGAGCAAAAAAGATGGTTCGCGCGAACAAGAAATCGCCGAGATTTCGCGCGGTTTGAAGACACTGGCCAAGGATCTCAAGGTCCCGATCATCGCCGTATCGCAGCTGAACCGAAGCCTGGAAAAACGCGAGGACAAGAAACCGCAGCTGTCCGACTTGCGTGAATCGGGCGCCATCGAGCAGGACGCCGACATGATCGTCTTCATCCACCGCGACGAGATGTACACCAAGCAGGAAGAGGATCGCGGCAAGGCCGAGCTCATCGTCGGCAAGCACCGCCACGGCCCCACGGGCTCCGTGCCGCTCACCTTCATTCGGGAGTACACTCGCTTCGAGAATGCTGCCGAAGAGATGGACGAACCGCTCTAGCGGCCCGGGGAAGCGCCCTCGCCCCAGGATTAGCGGCTGATGGAAAAGGGAGCCCCCACCCTCGCCGCCGGCGACATGGTCGGCCGCTATCGGATCCTCCGCCCGATCGGCGTGGGCGCCATGGGCGAGGTCTTCCTCGCCACCGACGAGAGCCTCGGCCGCAGAGCCGCCATCAAGCTCCTCGGCCTCAAGCACCTTGACAACGCCACCATCCGGGAGCGCTTCTTGCGCGAGGCTCGCGCCCTGGCGCGGCTGTCTCACCCCAACCTGATCACGGTCTACGAATCGGGCCAGCACGGCGCCAACAACCGCCCCTACTTCGCGATGGAGCTGCTCGAGGGCGGTGACGTCGAAAAGCTCCTGCTCGAGCGGGGTCCCCTGCCCTCGGGCGTGGTGGCGCTGATCGGCGCCCAGGCTGCGGCGGGCCTCGGCGAGGCGGCGCACGCGCAGATCATCCACCGCGACGTCAAGCCGGCCAACCTGGGCATCTCCGCGCAGGGGGTGCTCAAGGTCACGGACTTCAGTCTCGCCAAATCGCACGCCATCGAACGAAACCTGACCGCCAAAGGCTTCGTGGTCGGCACCGCCGACTACATCGCCCCCGAGCAGGCCAAGGGAGAGGCGCTCGACGAACGCGCCGACGTCTACTCACTCGGCTGCAGCTTGCATCACCTGTTGACCGGGCGGCCGCCCTACCGCGCCACCGGCACAGAGGTGCAGAAGTACGTCGAGATCATGCAGAGCCACGTCTCCGCCCCCGTGCAGGACCCCCGACAGATGGGGGTCGCCGACGTCGACGGCGAGCTGGCTGGCATCGTCATGAGCTGCATGGACAAGGATCGCGAGCGGCGCCCGACTTTCGAGGAGCTGGTTCCGACATTGATGAAGGTCCACAAGCGACTCGGCGGAGGGCTACCCCGCCTCACCCGGCCGATCTTCACCTCGCCCGTCGGCGCGCCGATCAACGCCGGCAACCCGACCGAGGAGATCGACGTCGTGTCGTCGCTCGGCTCTTCGCGCGCGCGGGTCGCTTCTGGCGGTGAAGGCGAGGTCGTCGCTGCTGGGGAGTCCGATGTGGAGCTGCCCCGCCGGCGCGGCCCCCTATTCGCCTTCATCGCCGTGATGGTGCTGGTTCTAGGCGCCCTTGGCTGGTGGCTTGCGGGGCCGTGAGCCGCCATCGGTGAGTTCGCGCGGTTCGCGCCCGTCGGCGTCGATGGGGCCTCGGTGTTTCCGCGCAACTCCTCCCTGTTCACCAAGAATTTACTTTTCCCGCCGGTGCCCGTTACCGGCCATAGCTACAATGGCAATCCGTGTCGTCGATCATGCGCAAGGAGGAGCCGCTGGAGGCCAGCGGGTCCGGTCCGTCACAAGGCAGGCCGCGCGCGCTCGAACGCGACCAAACCCGTCACGGCGGGGTTGTCACTCAGCGATGGGCGACCTTCGCGTTGCACACGCGCGGTTCGGCTGCCAGCGCCCCCCCGGTTGACCCTGCCGGCCAGAGCGAATGGTTCGACGTCGAGGCGGTTGAAGTCGTCGTTGGCGCGCCCGCCCCGCTTTTCGTCCCGGGTGCCCGGCTCAACCGCCACCACCAGGTGCGAAGCCTGGCCAGCGGAGGTGAATGGGCCGCCCTCATCGATCCGGCGTGCGTCGGCGGGGCCGCTGCCCACCTGGGACTTCTCGACGAGGCTCACTCGAGCGCGGACGACGAAGCGAGGGGCCTGCGGGATGCCTGGAGGGACAATCCTTTCCGGGTCTCACTTATCATGGCCTGCAAGCACGGCGCGCGGTTCTGGGACCGCCGTCCCGAGGAGCGGACGTTCGACCATTTGGCCGCCCCCCGACGCGGGGCCAGAGCGGCGGCGTGCCTGGACCGAGCGATCCGGCAGCTTCACCGCGTCCCGTCACCCGGCGTGGGGGAATGGGATTGTTTCGTTTATTTCGAGATGCTCCCGACCGAGGTCGCACACCTGCGTGAGTACCTGCATGACCACCGCGAGGCCGGGCAGCGAGCCTCCCTGCAGCGGCGGGTTGACCTCTGGCTCGTCAAGCGCAGCGCTGCCGACTGACTGCCCGCCGTTCCGAGTGGTTCCGTAGGCTGGCCTACGAACAAAACGGCCGCATTTCGCGGTTCTGTGTCCAAATTCACTCGCGATTTGGCAACGGGTTAACCGTCGAGAAACGCGTCCTCCGGTACACTCGCTTCGTATTCGCAAGTTGGTCGGCCGCTGGCTCGCTTGCGGCGTCGGGCTACGGCCCGGCGTGAAAACGGACGAGACCTAGGGAACGAAACTAACGGCTACGAAAGGAGCGCAGAGACCATGTTGCGGCAGGTGGGGGATCATCCCCGGCGGGTGGGTGAGGACATGACGAGGGTGGAGTTTTCGAAATTGGTGGCGGCGATGGACGTTCCGCACAGCGAAGCACGCTCACGAGCGCAGTTCGAGCGGCTGCTGGCACGGATGGAGGCGGAGGGGGCGCAGCGGGCGGACAAGAAGCTGCGATTTGGCAAGTGGGCGCGGATGGCGTGGGCGGTGAGCACGGTGGCGGTGGGAGCCGGCGCGTTTCGACTGTTGGTTCACTGAGCTTGGCGGCGTAAGCCGAGCATCGCAGGTCTGAGGCACTCAGGTGCCCGGACGTCGCAAGGGCGCGGGCCGACATCGGTCCCGCGCCCTCAGAACCGCGCCCTCGGCGGTCGGGCTCCCTCTTTGGGGGCGAGTTATCGGCGGCGCGGTTTTGCGCGCAGAGCTTCTTCGAGCACTCTGCCTTCGGCGGATGGCAAGGCGACGCCGAGCACGTGCGCAAGCGTGGGCGCGATGTCGGCCGGTGACGACGCCCGCGCGTAGCGACCCTTGCGAACGCCGCGGCCGAACAAGATCACCGGCACATGCTGGTCGTAGTCGTTGTGGGTACCGTGCGTAGTGCTATCGCCGGTCGTGATCCAGTTTTGCTTGGGTGCGAGCACGAGATCGCCGCTGCGTGGGTAGTGATGGCTCAAGGCCGCTGCCCGATGGAGCGAATCGCGCGCGGCGGCTGGATCCCGCAGCTCGTCGGTCGCGAAAACCGCCTCGACGCCCGGCACGGATCGGACGGCCGCCTTGACCCGATCGATGGCGCCGGTCTTGGTCCGCAAGCGATCGATCACGCCAGGGGCGAGATAGAGATCAGTATAGCGAACGCTGCTCACGTGCCTGCCCGCGCCAAGCTCCGTCGCAATCGCGCCCGCCAGCCGTTCTTCCACGACCTTCATGGGGATACGCCCCGCGTCCTTGCCTTCCGCCCGAAGCTGCTCGGGAAAGGCCGCCACCCCGTGGTCCGAGGTGAGCGCGACGATATATCGGTTGCGACCGACCCGCCGATCGAGCGTGGCGAGGAGTCTCCCCAGCAGCCGATCGAGCCGGATCAAGACGTCCTGCACCTCGTGACTCCGCGGTCCAAAGGCATGGCCGACCGAATCGAGCGCCGAGAAGCTCAACGCCAGCAGATCGGTGCCGCGGCCGCGACCGAGTTTGTCTGCAACCGCCGCTTGCGCAAACGCGGCCAGCACCTCATCGGGAAGGGCACTCCGGTCCCACGCCCCGAGAGGCGAAATCAGCGTGGATCGGCCCGCCAGACGCGCTCCCGACGGAACCTCCAGAGCGTAAGGGAAGGTCTTCTTCCAAAAAGGCATCGGCGGCTGCTCGGCGACGTCGTCGTCGACATCGCGGTAGAGCGAGCCCGCGCCGACCTTGCGCCAAGTGCCCGCGGTCAGCTTCGCCTCGGGAAAGGCGGCCACCACCTTGGCAACCATGCGCGCGGGGCCTTCGCCAAACTGCCGCGAAGTGACCCACCCCCGCTCGTCGAACCAGGTGACCTGATCGGCCTGGTTGCCGACGAGGCCGATCGCCGAGCGCGCCTTGGAGGAGAACGACATCACCCGCGGTTCGGGCGAGAGGCCCGGTCGACCCGCCGTCCCCTTGAGGGCGTCGACGAGCGTGGGGACCTGCAGGTTGCGAGCGCTGTGCCCCTTGGCCCCGCTCCTCGGCGGGTCGCCGCTGTAACGGATGACCGGAGCGTCGAGATCCTCGGTGCATTCCACGGCGCGCGCGAGCTCACGGCTCCACCAGGCATTGAGCACCATCCCGTGACGGTGCGGGTAAGCGCCGGTTCCGATGGTCGAGTGGCCCGCGCAGGTGACCGTGTTGAGGTAGGGATAGCGTGCCTCGCTGAAGAGCGCTCCTTGCTTCACGAGGCGGGCAAGCCCGTGCCGCCAGGCACCGCCGTAGCGGGCGATGTAGTCGTAACGAAACTGATCGACGGAGATCAGCACGACCAGCTTGGGACGGTCCTGCTTCCGTACCGGCGCCGCGGATGCTGCCCGACCGAGCCCTCCCATGACCAGGGCGAAGGTCAGTGCGACGCAGCCAAGTTTGATGACCCAGGCGGCGGCCCGGCGGCTTGCGGGTGGGGACTGCAAAGGCCACATCTCGGCGGCTTTTCTATCTGAAAACGGAGGCGCCGGATGCTCCAAGGTCCCGCGCGATGAAAGAAGCCGACGCCTTCTCGGTTCCCGGTCGCGCGTTCTGGGTCAAAGACCGGCGCCGCGCAGAGTAAAGTCGAACGATGCGTGTCGTCTCCGGCCACTTGGCCGGCCCCGGAGCTCCCGGTCGCACCGGGGGGGCGCTCTTGCTGGCCGTCGCCATGGCGCTGGTGAGTTGTGCGCACGGTCGCGGGCAGGGACTGGCGGCGCAAGAGGCACCGGTACTGAGCGACCTGCGCCAGCTGACATTCGGAGGCGTGAACGACGATCCAGCCTGGTCATGGGATGGCCAGGAGCTGTCCTTCCAGGCGCGCAACGATCCCGCCGGCGTCACCTGCGGGCAGATTTTCCGGATGCGCGTCCTTCCCAACGCCGGCGCCCCCATACGAATGGCACTCGGCGAGGGCGCCCTTACCTCCGCGCGGTCCCTTCCCGACGGCCAGCTCGTCTACTCGTCGACTCACCTGGTGGGCAGCGTGTGCCCGGGCCCGACCGACCTTCCCGACAGATCCCTGCGCGTCCTTCCCGACACCGACATTTTCTCCAGCAGCTCGACGGCGGCAGGCAGCGCGCCTCAGCGCCTCACCGCTACCTCGGGCTTCGACGGTGAAGCGGCAGTCTGCTCGCGGGACGGATCGATCGTCTTTACGTCCGTGCGCGACGGCGATCTGGATCTCTATCGCATGGATCGCGACGGTAAGAACCTGCGACGGCTCACGCGGACCCTCGGCTACGACGGCGGCGCGTCCTTCAACCACGACTGCAGCCAGGTGGCCTGGCGAGCCGGTCGCCCGCGGACCCGAACGGAGATAGACGACTACCGACAACTTCTCGCACGCGGCCTCGTCCGTCCCTCGAGACTCGAGATCTGGTCGTCGAATGCCGACGGCAGCGAGGCGCGCCAGCTGACCGACCTCGATGCCGCGTCCTTCGACCCGGTTTTCCATCCCACGGAGAACGTTGTCGTCTTTGCGTCCAACGTCGGCGATCGACGGGCCGGGCAGTTCGATCTGTGGGCCATGAACGGCAACGGAACAGGCCTGCGCCGACTCACCTATGCGCCTGGTTTCGACGGATCGCCGCGCTTTTCACCCGACGGGCACCATCTGGCCTTCTCCTCGAACCGAGCGTCGGCGCCGGACAAGAGCGACACCGATCTGTTCGTTGCGCGCTGGAACGGACTGCCCGCGCTCGATGAGGAGGCCTGGCGGCCTGCCGATCGAATCGCCCGCGACGTGACGTGGCTCGCGCATCCCGAACGTGAAGGGCGCGGCATCGGTACCAAGGGGCTTTCGTCGGCCGGCGCCTATCTGGAAGCGCGTCTGCGCGAGCTGGGTGCCCTACCTGCCGGCGACAACGGCGGCTACCGCGAGGAGTTCTCGGTCACCACCGCGATCGCGATCGCGCCCGGAACCGCGATCGCCATCGCGGGACGAACCGTGCAAGCCGGCGACCTTGCCCCGCTGGGCTTCTCGGCTTCCGGCACCGTGGCCGGGGATCTCGTGCTGGCGGGGTACGGGGTGGTGTCGCCCGAACACGCGATCGACGACTTCGCTGGACTCGACGTGGCAGGCAAGGCGGTGCTGGTGCGGCGCTTCGCTCCCGAAGACGGGCGCATTCCCGACGCAGGGGATCGCCGTCGCCTCGGTGACCTCCGTCAAAAAGCATCACACGCTCGTAAACGGGGGGCCCGGGCCCTGCTGGTCGTCGATTGGCCAATGCCGCCACCCAACGCGCCGACGCAATGGCAGCCGGCCGCCGAGGCGCCTCTGCCCGCGGCGACGACGGTCAGCGCGGGCGATGTCGGCATCCCCGTCGTCGTTGTCAGGCGGGCGGCGCTGGCACCTGCCATGGCCGATCTCGTGAGCGGCAAGCCCGTCGCCGCCCACGTCCGGCTCGATCTTTCACGCACCTTGCAGCCTGCCTTCAACGTCGTGGGCAAGTTCCCCGGTCGAAAGCCGGAAAGAGCCATCGTGCTTGGGGCTCACTACGATCACCTGGGACACGGCGGTCGCTTTTCTCTGGCGCCGGATCGGCGCGAGCCACACCTCGGCGCGGACGACAACGCCTCGGGCACGGCGGCGCTGCTCGAGATCGCCCGCGGCCTGTCATCACGGCGGACCGAGCTTCAACACGACGTGGTGATCGCGTTCTTCTCGGGCGAGGAGACCGGTCTGCTCGGTTCGTCGCACCACGTTCGGGCTCGCAGCGTCGGGCCGGTAAACACACTGGCAATGATCAACCTCGACATGGTGGGGCGTCTGCGCGAAGCGCGGCTCGACGTGCTCGGCGCGGAGAGCGCAACCGAGTGGAGCGCAATTGTCCGCGCGGCCTGCGCCGACATGCACCTGACTTGCAACCTCAGTGGCGACGGTCAGGGACCGAGCGATCAAGCTTCCTTCTATGCGGTCGGGATTCCGGTGATTCATTTCTTCACCGGCACGCATCCCGACTATCACAAGCCGACCGACACGGCGGCGCGCGTCTTCCCGCTCGGGGCGGCGATGGTCGCCGAGCTCAGCAGCAAGATCGTGCGTGCGCTCGACGTCGGCATCTCGCTCACGTTCCAAAGAGGCAAAGGCGCCCCACCCTTCGCCGGCGATGCGCGCGTGTTTCAGGCTTTTCTAGGAACCATTCCCGACTACGGCGGTCCGCCCAACGGCCGTCCCGGCGTGCTGCTGGCGGGTGTACGCCCGGGCAGCGGCGCTGATCGCGCCGGACTCAAACGCGGCGACATCCTGGTCGGGCTCGGCAATCTCGAGATCCGAAGCGTCGCAGATTTGATGTCCGTGCTCGAGGCCGCGCGCCCCGGGCAGAGCACCCGCGTCCGCGCCCTGCGCGATGGTCAGCTGCTCGAGCTCGAAGCGAAATACCAGGAAGCGCGCCGCGCACCCTGACGACAAAGCCAGCCGGATCGTCAGCGGCAACCGGTGATGCCACAGAGCAACCCGGAGACACACGCCGCCTGACCGGTGCCGCCGCCATTGGGGCAGCAGCATTGCTGCCCGGTGCACATGTCAGAGCCGGGGATCGGGTTGGTGCGATCGCAAACCCCCGCCCGACAGGCGTAGTTGCACGGTCGCGCGCCGCGGCCCGGGCCCTCATCGCAACACGTGGTGCCGCAGGCGGTGCCATCGGCGTAGACGCGGCAGGCCCCAGCCCCGTCGCAGACGCCGGTGCGGCCGCAGGTCGACGCGTCCTGCTTGGCGCAGTCCTCGTCGGGATCGCTGCCTGCCCGCGCTGGGGCGCACTGGCCATCCTTGACGCCGGTCTTGGCCATCGAGCAGCCCCGGCAGTCCCCGGTGCAGGCCGATTCGCAACAGACGCCGTCCACGCATTGGCCGGAAAGGCACTCGTTCGCCGTGGCCGGCGTGCAGCTCGAGCCGAGCGATAGACCGGGTTTGCACTTGCCGTCGGCGAGATCGCAGTGAGAGACGCCGAAGCAGTCGTTGTCGCTCGTGCACTTGGTGGCGCACGCGCGAGCGTTGCCACACTTGAAGAGGTTGGCGCAGCGGGTGGTGGCGCCCGGCATACATTGCCCCGAGCCGTCGCAAATCGAGGCTGCCGTCAGCTCCCGGCCGCTGCAGACCGCTTCGTTGCAGGTCTTGCCAGCCGTGACCATCTCGCACATGCCGATCCCGCATCGACCGGTGCGACCGCAGGCATTGTTCGGCTCGGCATCGCATTCGCTGTCGGGATCCGTGCCCATCTTCACCGTGCGG
The DNA here is from genome assembly GCA_031398585.1 of Myxococcales bacterium. Classification (GTDB taxonomy): domain Bacteria; phylum Myxococcota_A; class Polyangia; order Fen-1088; family Fen-1088; genus JANNNO01. Next base: position 34,137 of record JANNNO010000538.1, read on the forward strand.
CACTCGCCGTCGAGCTGACCCGTCTTGACCGACGCGCAGGCCATGCAGCTGGCCGCACAGGCACTTTCACAGCAGACGCCGTCGACGCAAGAGTGGCTGGCGCAAGCATCGTCCGCGCTGCACAGAGCGCCGATGCCGAGCATCGTCGGCTGATCCGGCCCCGCCGTCTCGACGCCGGTATCGGATTCACCCCCCGCCCCGCCGTTGGCATCGGCTCCACCCCAGCCACCCGAATCGCCCCCGACCAGCCCGCCGCCCCCGCCGGAGCCCCCCGTAGCCGGCGAGACTCCGCCCTGACCCGAGCTCCCACCGCGGCCGCTACCGCCAGCGCCACCCTGTCCGCCGCCCGCGCCGCCACTCATGATGTCGCCGCCGCTGCCACCGGCGCCGGTGACACTCGGGACGTTGATGCCAGCCGGATCGATCGAGCACGCGGTCAAAAACAACACCCCGACCAGCGTCGCCCGCACCGCCCCCACGCAATATCTCATCTCACTATTTTATGTGTTTTTGCTTACTCTGCCACGCGACGTATAAATTTCGGTCGGTGAACCTGGTCCCGGGTGGCGGGGGTCTACACCTGGGCCCACGCCTAGACCACGCACCGCCGCGGTTCGACGCCGACGCACACGGCTCAACGCCCCACCGCCTCGCGGCCATCGCGGCTCGGTTTTCCACTAGAGTCCCGCCACGATGGATTCCGTTTCGACCTTGATCGTCGGCGCTGGCATCTCGGGCCTCGCCACCGCCGCCTTCAATCCCGACCGCGACAGCCTCATCCTCGAGGCGGACGCCGAGATCGGCGGCTACTGCAAGACCATCAAGCGCGACGGTTTCGTCTGGGACTACTCGGGGCACTTCTTTCACTTCAAGAACCCCGACATCGAGAGCTGGCTGCGCGCGCGTATGCAGGGCCAGGACGTGCGCACCATCAGCAAGCGAACCCTCATCCGTTACGGCGAAGGGTTCGTCGACTTTCCGTTCCAGAAGAACATCCACCAGCTACCGCAGGCCGAGTTCATCGACTGCCTGCACGACCTCTACTTCGCGCGCCACCCCCCCGCCGGGACGACAGCCCCACCCGAGCAGAGCTTCAAAGACATGCTCTACAACCGCCTCGGGCGGTCCATCACCGACAAGTTCCTCATCCCGTACAACGAAAAGCTTTACGCCTGCGATCTCGGCCAGCTGGACAAGGATGCCATGGGGCGGTTTTTCCCCCATGCCGACATGGCCGACATCCTTCGCAACATGAAGGCGCCCGACAGCACCAGCTACAACTCGAGCTTCACCTATCCCGCCGGCGGCGCCATCGAGTACATCAAGGCGCTCGCCACCGCGATCCCGGCGGGATCCATCGCCTTGTCGGAACCGCTGCTGTCCGTTGATCTGGCCAGCAAAGTCGCGCGGACCGCAAAGCGCGAGATCCGCTACGGCAGGCTGGTCTCGTCAGCGCCGCTGGCACGGTTCGCGAAAATTTGCGGCCTTGCCCACGACGATGTCGCCTTCACCTGGAACAAGGTCCTGGTCTTCAATCTCGGCTTCGACCGCAAGGGTCCCCGCAACGTTCACTGGATCTACTACCCGGATCCGACTGTCTCCTTCTATCGAGTCGGCTTTTACGACAACATCTTCGACACGGATCGCATGAGCCTCTACGTCGAGCTCGGCTACCCGCGTGACGCCGTCGTCGACATCGAGGCCGCGCGCACCCGCGTGCTCGCCGATCTCACGCGCATGGGTGTCACCGATGGACATCGCCTGGTGGCGGAACACAACGTGGTGATGGATCCCGCCTACGTGCACATCACCCGCCGCTCGATGGCCGAGACCGTCCGCCTACGCGCCGAGCTCGGCCGTCACGACGTGCACTCGATCGGCCGCTACGGCGGCTGGACCTACTGCTCGATCGAGGACAACATGCTCGAAGCACGCGCCCTGGTGGAGTCGTTCTCCCGGCCGACCGGCGGACGGGACTAGGAGCTACGGACGGAAGCGGCGAGCCGCGCGACGCTCTTCAATACGTGCGGCACGCGCTTGATCAGGTTGATCGATGGCGGCCGCTTTTCCCGCACGGCGAACGGGATCTCGACGACCTTCTTCTTTTCGCGGTGGGCGCGGATCACGAACTCGCTGGCGAAGACGTCGCGATCGAGCACACAACGCTCTGCCGTGCCGACCAGCGCCGCGCGCTTGAAGGCCTTGAGCCCATGCGTATCGGTGCCCTTGTACTGGCAGGCGGTGCGCAGCAACTGATTGTAGACCCGCGTGCCGAGACGCCTCACCAGCGGCCGCTGATCGTTCGATCCGACCATGCACTTGGAGCCGACGACCAGATCGGTGTCGGTCCGCTCGAGCAGGGCCAAGGCCCGCGCGTAGAACTCGGTGTCGCACAGATCGATCTCGTCGCAGATGACGAAGGTGCCCCGAGCGGCCAGGATCCCCATCTTCATCGCCATGCCGTAATTCGGCTGCCCAGCCGAGAGCAGCCGGACCTCGGGGTGCTCCGCTGCAATCTCGCGACCGATCTCGACGGTGCGATCCCGCGAGCCGTTTTCGCAGATAAGAATCTCGTAGGTGGTGGCGAAGGGCCGCAGTATTTCCTGCAGCTCTAGCACCGATCCGCGAAGGATCCCCTCCTCGTTGTAGACGGGGATGACGACTGACAGGTGAGGGGCCGCGGCGGCCTCGCTGGGAGGCGTCGGGGTCACGGAGGCCATGGGGACGAGCTAACACGTCGGCGCGAAGCTGCCAAGGCGAAGCGCGGGATCAGGCGACCAGCTCGAGCAGATCGTTGAGCACGCCGCCCGCGGTGACTGCCGGTCCGGCGCCGGCGCCCCGGATCACCAACGGGCTTTTGTAGCGCGAGGTCGTGAAGGCGATCTGATTGTCGGTCCCCTTGAGCTCGGCGAACGGGCTGGCGGTCCCGACGCTCTGCAGGCCGACGCGGATCTTCTTGCGCGTCACCGTCGCAACATAGCGCAGGACGTGGCCCTTGGTCCGCGCTGTCGTGACCCGACGCCCCCAGTCGGCGTCCCAGTTGGGAAGTTGGGTCAGGTACTCGCTCTTGCCGAGGGCGCGGGCGTCGTCGGGAACCAGGTTCTCGACCACGACGTCGGCCGGCTCGCCTTCGTAGCCGAGCAGCCGGCCGAGAATGAGCGCCTTGCGGCCAACGTCCGCACCCGACAGATCGTCGCGCGGATCCGGTTCGGTGAAGCCCTTGTTCATCGCAATGATGACGGCGTCGGAGAAGCGACGGCCCCGGCCGAGCTCGGTGAAGAGAAAGCCGAGTGTGCCCGAGACGCAGCCTTCGATCTCGAGGACCTTGTCGCCCGACTCGACCAGCTTGCGGTAGGTGTCGAGCACCGGAAGGCCGGCGCCCACCGTCGCTTCGAAACGGATCCGACGACCGTGGGCCTCGGCCACCGCGAGCAAGGTGTCACGCTCACCCCGCGGCCCCGAGAGGGGGCGCTTGTTGGCCAGCACGAGATCCATGCCTGCCTTGAGCGCGGTGAGCAGCACCGGGGTCGTCTCGTCGGCAGTGACGTCGATCAGCACCGGCTGCGACAGGGCGTGGCGCGCGAAAAAACCGATGGATTCTTCGGCGGTCGCGGTCTGACCGCCCGGCGCCCGCGCGAAAGGCTCGCCCTTTTCCTTCCACGACGCGAGCTCGGCCAGCCGGCGAGGCTTGAGGCCCTTGGCTTCGAAGACGAAGCCGCTGCGATCGATGAGCCCGACGATGCGGATCTGAGGCTGGCGCGCGGTCGGTTTGCGCCGGGTGATGAGGCCTGCCAGGGTGCGACCGATCTGCCCGAAACCGAGCAGCACGACGTCGACCACTTTGCCCTGCTGCGCGCGTCCGCCGCCGATCTTGGCCAGCTGGAACGCCTGATGAATCGCTCGCTGCGCACCGGCGGACTCCCCGGCTTTGACCACGAACGAGATGTTGAGCTCGGACGAGCCCTGCGCGATGGCGACGAGGTTGATGCTGGCTGCGGCGAGCGCCGAGAAGACACGAGCGGCGATGCCAGGGGTGCCCGCCATACCGAGGCCCACCACCGCGACGGTGGCCATGCCAGGCGCCACCTGGACGCTGTCGACCTCTCGCCGCGCGATCTCCTGCGCGAAGGCGCGGGAAAGATGCTCCTTGGCCGCACGCGCCTCTTTTTCCGGCACGGTGAAGCAGATCGACTGCTCCGACGACGACTGCGTGATCAGCGAGACCGACATGCCGTGATCGGACAGCGTCGCAAACGCTCTAGCCGCCACGCCGGGAACCCCGATGAGGCCGCGCCCCGCCACCGTGATCAGCGCCTGCGCACCGATCGCCGAAAGCGCCTTGACCGGGTAGTCATCGAGGGTGTGCCGGTGCGAGATCTCGGTGCCGGGATCCTCGGGTTTGCCGAAAGGCCGCACCCAGAGCGGGATGTCCTTGCCGGCCAGTGGGATCAGCGCTCGCGGGTGAAGCACCTTGGCGCCGTAGTAGGCCAGCTCCGCGGCCTCGCGCACGTTGAGCTGCGGGATCACGCGCGCGTCGGGCACCACGCGAGGATCGGCGGTGAGGAGCCCGGGCACGTCCTTCCAGAGCGTGACCCGCGCGGCCGAAAGAGCCCGACCGATGAGCGTCGCGGTGAGATCCGTGCCGCCCCGCCCTAGCGTGACGAGCGCATCGGGGGCGTCGGCTTCGGACCCGGGTGGGCGGAAACATCCGAGGAACCCGGGGACCACCGGGATGATCCCGGCGGCGAGCAGAGGGGTGAGGCGCTTTTTCGCCCTCGCGTCGGTAGCATCGAGATCAGGCGCGGCGTTGCCGAAGGGACCTCGGGTGACAATCACCTCGGTGGCGTCGACGTATTCAGCCTTGAGGCCAGCGATGCTTAGCGCCGCGGCGAAGATTCGGGTCCCCATTCGCTCGCCGCGCGACACGACGAGATCGCTCGTGCGGGGTGACAGCTCGCGCAGCACCGTGAGACCGGTGGCCAGCGTCTCGAGCTCGGAAAGGCCGCTCTCCACGAGATCGGCGAGCTCGCGCCCGAGGCGGGCCGACGGGGCCAGCCCCTTCAAGATCGCCGCGTACTTGTCGCGCAGGACCGCAATCGCGGCGCGCGCGCCTTCGCCGTCACCGACGCGAGCCTTCTCGGCGACCTCGAGCAACAGATCGGTCACGCCGGCGGGCGCCGAGCAGACCGCGACGATTGCGATCTGGGACGCCGCTGCCGTCTGGACGATGCTGGCGGCGTGCTTGAATGAGGCGGCATCGCTGAGCGACGCGCCTCCGAACTTGTAAACCTCTGGGCTCTTCGCCGGTTTGGCCATGACTTTGGTTTCGCGGGGACTGGGAAATGACGTCGTGGTGTTCGACCCGAGGGGTCAAAAGAGCCCGAGAGTACCAAGCTCCTGGCAGGTGTCTAGGACCGCCGGGCGCGCCGCCCCGGGGCCCTGCAATCGCCCGTTGGCGCTGGGTTTTTGGCCCCCCCTCCGCTACAGTCTGCCGGTCATGCGTCCCTATCGTGCCGCGTTCCGTTGCATCGCGGGTTGCCCGGGTGAATACCAGCTCGACGAGGTCATCTACCGCTGTCCTCGCTGCTCGAACTTGCTCGAGGTCCATCACGACCTCGAGGCGCTCAAGCAGCGCAGCCCCCTCGAATGGGTCAAGACCTTCGAGGATCGTTACATGCGGACGCAGTGGCCGTACGGGTCGGGCGTCTGGGGCAAGAAGGAATGGATTCAGCCGCACATCCGCGACGAGAACGTCGTGTCGATGTTCGAGGGCGGGTCGAACCTCTTTTGGGCACAGCGCTACGGTGCCGAAGTTGGCGTCGAGGATCTCTGGATCAAGCTCTGCGGCAACTCGCACACCGGCTCGTTCAAGGATCTCGGGATGACGGTGCTGGTCTCGACCGTCAAGCAGATGATTGCCGACGGCAAGAAGGTCCAGGCAGTCGCCTGCGCGTCGACTGGTGACACGTCGGCGGCGCTCGCTGCCTATGGGGCCGCCGCCAGCATCCGCACCCTCGTCATCCTTCCGCGCGGCAAGGTCTCGACGGCGCAGCTCGTGCAGCCGCTGGCCAACGGCGCCACGGTGATGGCGATCGACGGTAACTTCGACGACTGCATGGCGCTCGTGCAGCGCCTGTCGGCCGAAGAAGGCGTCTACCTCGCCAACAGCATGAACTCGCTGCGCCTCGAGGGGCAAAAGACCGTGGCGATCGAGATCGTGCAGCAGTTCGACTGGCACGTGCCCGACTGGATCATCATCCCGGGCGGCAACCTCGGTAACGTCAGCGCGCTTGGCGCTGGCCTGTCGATGATGCAAGAGCTGGGAGTCATCACGAAGCTGCCGCGGATCTGCGTGGCGCAGGCGCAATCGGCCAATCCCCTTTACCTTTCCTATCTCAGTGGCTTCGAGAACTTTGAGGCCGTGGTCCCCAAGAACACGCTGGCCTCGGCGATTCAGATCGGCAATCCGGTCAGCGTGCGCAAGGCGATCCGGACCTTGCAGAAGTTCGACGGCGTCGTCGAGCAGGCCTCGGAGAGCGAGCTGGCCGACGCGGCGGCGCGCGCCGATGCCACCGGCATGTTCAACTGCCCCCACACGGGCGTCGCGCTGGCGGCCCTCGAGAAGCTCGTTGCATCGAGCAAGATCAAGCGCAGCGACAAGGTCGTCGTCGTCAGCACGGCCAACGGCCTCAAGTTCACCGACTTCAAGGTCGGTTATCACGAGAAGAAGCTGGCCGGTGTTGCAGCGTCGAAGTTCGTCAACGAACCGGTGCTGCTACCCAACGAATACGGTGCGGTGAGGGACGTGGTCCGCCGCACCCTGGGCGCGTGAGCGAGCGACCACCGGCCGCGCCCGGTGAAGCGCCCGCGGCGACCGGACCGATCGAGGCTGGGCAAGCTGCATGGGCAAAGCCTGCCGGCACGCTGGTCGGCCGTCTGGTCAACAACTACGAGCTCAAGACGCTGATCGGTGAAGGAGGCCAGGGCTCTGTCTACCTGGCACAGCACCCCTTCATCGGGCGCAAGACCGCGGTCAAGGTGATGCGCCGGAGCTTCGCCGAGGACGACGTCCTGGTTGCTCGCTTCATGAACGAGGCACTGGCGGCGAACGCCATCGGGCACCCCAACATCATCGACATCATCGACGTCGGTCGTCTGGACGACGGCCTGCCCTATTTGATGATGGAGTACCTGGAAGGCGAGACGCTGGCCGCGCGGTTGCGACGCGAGGGCAAACTTTCACTGGACGCCGGCCTTGCGCTCCTGGAGCAGGCCGCGGCGGCCATCGGCGCTGCACACGACAAGGGGATCGTTCACCGCGATCTCAAACCCGAGAACTTCTTCCTCGTCAAAGACGGCAACGGGGCCGAGCGCCTGAAGGTGCTCGACTTCGGCATCGCAAAGCTGCGACGCGATTTTGCTCCTAACAAGATCGAGACCGACGGCGCGCTCTTCGGAACCCCTCTTTACATGTCGCCCGAGCAGTGCCGCGGCATGGCCGGCGAGGCCGATGCCCGGAGCGACGTCTACGCGCTCGGCACGATCGTGTATCGAGTTGTCGCACGGCGCCGGCGGCGCAATAATGAACGGCGGCCGACTCACGCTTGCCGCGCCGGGGTGCCACCATGCCCGACAGTACGCGTTACGAGTGCCTCGTTTGCC